>JBDHZN010000208.1:0-6344 GCA_039811845.1 Micropruina sp.
GTGGTGGACAGCCAGCCGGGCAGGCAGGCCGGGTTGCGGATCGAGGTGGCGTTGCGCAGCAGGGCGAGCCAAACCCGCTGCTCCATGTCCTGGCGCTGCCAGGGCTTCAAGCCGACCTCGGAAGCGCGGGCCAGCAGGCAGGGCCGGAAGGCTCGGACGACGTCCGCCCAGAGTGCGGAGTCGCCGGCGGCGAGCCGTTCCAGCAGATTGTCGGGCCAGTCGTCGCGACGCTGATCCGCGACCGGGCTGAGCATCTGTGTGGTCATGCTTCAGCGTGTGTTCGGCGGCGGGGTCGTGGCGGGGAGATCTGCCCGCGACGGTCGGGAAGAACGCCCGGCCGGGCAGGCTTCTCACCCGCACGAGGCTCACCGCTCGTGCAGCCCGGCGTCGCGGGCCAGCAGTGCGAGCCGCACCCGGTCGCTGATGCCGAGCTTGGCCAGGATCGCCGCCATCTGGTTGCGGACGGTCTTCTCGGTCACGTTCAGCGCGTCGGCGATCTGCCCACCCGACAGCCCGGTGGCCAACAGCCCCACGTGCTGCAATTCCCGCGGGCTGAGCAAATCGAAGGGCGACGGCACCCCGCCACGGGTGCCGCTGAGGGCGGCAGTGGCGACCTTCGGCCCCAGCACCAGGCCGCCGTCCAGCACGGTGCGCAGCGCCGGCAGCAGCGCGTCCGGGGCGGACTCCTTGAGCAGGTAGCCGGTGGCGCCCGCGGCCAGGCAGGCCTGCACCGTCGCGTCGTCCTGGGTCATGGTGAGCACCAGCACCAGGCAATCGGGGACGGCGTGTCGCAGCCGGCGGATCAGGCTGACGCCGTCGCCGTCCGGCAGCCCGAGATCGATGATCGCGGCGTCCGGTTTATCGAGGACGCCGAGCCGCAACGCCTCGACGACCGTCCCGGCTTCGATCAGCCGGCCGACCCATGGCACTCCGTTGAGCATCGCAGCCAGTCCCCGGCGGACGACGGGGTGATCGTCGACCAGCAGCACCAGCGCGGGTTCCGCGTCCGCTCCCATGGCGAAAGCGTAGAAAAACTACGTATCAATGTCAGCGGTCCGGCGAACCTTCTGTCGTGAGCCCGTACTCTGCGGCTCACCGAACGAGACAGGAGCCCACCATGCCCGACGACCCCACCGCCTCCACAACGGCCCCGGACGCCGCACCTCGCCGGTGCCTGGTCGTCGATGCCACACCGTCGCTGCAGGCCTGGGTCGACCAAGCCTACGGATTGCTGTCGATTGTGGCCGGGCCGAAGTCCGACAACCCCGTCGATCTGCCCGACGGCACCGTCGTGGTGACCGTCGCCACGGTCTGGCGGGCCGTCGAGCGTGCCTTCTCGACCGAGGATGAAGTCTGGTCGATCGCCGACTCCGGACTGCCCGACCTGAAGCGGGCGAAACTCGACGAGGACGGTCCGGCGAACGCCGGCAACCCGATCCGCCGGTGGTTCTGCTGGGTGTTCGGCTGCTGACGCACAGGCGGCGAGATCGTGGCTTCCGTGGTGGGACGTGCCCCCGTGCTGGCCTGGGCGATCGCCGGAACCGGCCTGGCGCTGACTCTGGGCGGCTTGCTCGCCGAGCATCCGGTCGGCGGTGAGATCGCCGTCCGGGACTGTGTGCTGGCGGTCGCGACGCTGATCGTCGGCGCCCGCATCGCCAGCCATGCGCCGGGCAATAGTTACGGCTGGCTGGTGCTCCTGGCCGGCTTCCTGGCCGCCGTTTCCGTCGGTTTCTCGCTGGCCAGTTCCGGCCCGGCACTGGCCGTCGCCGGCTGGGTGTCCTACCCGAGCTACGCCGTGCTGGCACTCAGCAGCTGCTACTTCCCGGACGGCAGGCTGCCGTCGCCGCGGTGGCGTCCGGTGCTGTTGATCGTGATCGCCGGGCTCGCCGTCGGGGTGGTTGGGCTGGCCGCGCTGGGGGCACGAACCGTCGGGGAGCCGGACACTCAGCCACTGACGCCCGGCTGGGATCAGGCGGCGGCCGGCGTCGGTCTGGTGGCGTTGCTGGCGGCCGCGCTGCTCGCCCTGGCCGCCATCGTGGTGCGGATCCGCCGGACGCCACCGGTCGGACGCGGTCCGTTGATCTGGGCGGCCGCCTCTACGGGGCTGCTGGTGCTGGGCATGCTCCTGGAGGCGGCCGACGTGCCGATGACCGCGGTTCTGGTAGCGCTGGTGTTCCCGGCGGCGGGCGTGATCGCGATCGCCCGCTACGGGCTGTACGACATCGAAACGGTGGTGCACCGGTCGCTGCTCTACGGCACCCTGACCCTTGTCGTGGCCGGCGGCTACGCGGCGGTAGCGGCGCTGCTGGTGCAGTGGGAGGTGCCGGCACCCTTCGCCGCAGCCGTCACAGTGCTCGCCGTGCTGCCGCTGCGCACCTGGCTGCAGCGGCTGATCGACCGCTGGCTGTACGGGGCGAGTGGGCACACCGCCGAATTGCTCACCTCGCTGGCCCGTGGCGTCGGCACCGCGCTGACTCCGGACGACATGCTGACCGCGGTCGTCGACGGTGTCGCCGAGGGTCTGCGGGCGCCCTACGTGGCCGTCCTGCTGGATCCGGGCAGCCGTCCGGAACGGGCTGCCGGCCTGCAGCGGCCATGGCCGCTGACCACTCGCGAGCTGCGCTACCGGGACACCCGGATCGGTGAACTGGTCGTCCAGCAGCGGGCACCGGATGAGCCGTGGACGCGACGCGAGCGGAAACTGCTCGACACACTGGCCCTGCAGGTGGCGGCCCCCGCGGCGGCCGTGGCGCTGATCCGCGATCTGCAGCATGCCCGCGAGCGGTTGGTGACCGCCCGGGAAGAGGAACGCCGCCGGCTGCGCAAGGACCTGCACGACGGTGTGGGCCCAGCACTGAGCGGCGCCCGGATGCAGCTGCGGGCCGCGCTCGCCGGACTACCGGCCAGTGCCGAGGACTCTGCCATGCATGCCATCGAAGATGATCTGGGCCTAGCGTCGGCCGAGCTGCGCCGGGCGATCGAGGGTTTGCGTCCGCCGGCGCTGGACCGGGGACTGGCTGCGGCTCTCGCCGGGGTGGTCGACCGGCACGCCCAGGCCGGCCTGCGGATCGAGCTGGCGATGGAGGACCGTCTGGACGGGGTGCGGGCGGCGGTGGAGGTGGCGTTGTACCGCGTCCTGGACGAAGCGCTCACCAACTGCGTACGGCACGCCGGGGCGACCACGGTCACGGTGCGGGTCGAGCGAACGGCCGAGCATCTCGTCCTGACCGTCACCGATGACGGACGCGGCTACGCCGGGCCGCGCGACGGCGGGGTCGGCACCGAGTCGATGCGGCAGCGCTGCGAGGAACTCGGCGGGTCACTGGTCATCGAGCCGTCCGAACCCCACGGAACGGTGCTGCGGGCGACCTTCGGCGGCGGTTAGTGGCACTCGAGCTGATTTTCGCGTAGCGGCTTTCTGCGATTAAGCTGTGCGCACTCGGGGGAGCCTATTTCGGCGACTCCGAGGAGACCTCACCGTGTACCACCAGCGGTCCCAGCTGTCCGACCCGCCCCTCGCAGAGGTGGACGGCGCCCCCGCACCGACAGCTGACGAGCAGGCTCCGCGCACCCTGCGCCGCTCGTCCTTCCGCGCCGACCCGGCACGCTTCTCCTCCGCCCCTGATTCCCGCCTCGCAGGCTGGGCGCCCGGCCTGCGGCTGCTGGGCACCGAGACCCGCCGCTCCCGCACCTGGGCGCACATCGGGGTGCTGGTCTCGATCACGGCGATCGTCGTCTACGGCACCTGGCGGATCATGTTCACCATGCCGCCGAGCGGCTGGAACCTGGTCGCGGCCTGGGTGCTGGTGGCGTTCGAGGTGCTGCCGGTGACCGGGCTGGTGATCCGGGCGATCAACCTGTGGAACCTGGACTGCTCGGGCCCCGAACCGGTGACCACCGTCGAGCCCGGGTTGCGCGCCGCCGTCTTCATTCCGACCTACAACGAACCCGTCGAGGTGATCGCCCCGACCATCGCCGCCGCCGTCGCGCTGGAACCCGCCCACCAGACCTGGGTGCTCGACGACGGCGACCGGCCCTGGGTGCGCGAGCTGTGCGAGAGCTACGGCGCCCGCTACGTCCGGCGCGACCAGCACACCCACGCCAAGGCCGGCAACATGAACCACGCCCTGGGGCTGATGGCCGCCGAGGTCGCGGCGGGTGCCGAACCGATCGACGTGATCGGTGTGCTCGACTGCGACCATGTGCCGCTGCCGCACTTCCTCACCGCGACGCTGGGCTGGTTCCGCGACCCCGAACTCGCGCTGGTCCAGGCGCCGCAGAACTACTACAACTCCGGCGCCTTCGACGACGACGGCGACACCGGCGAGCAGGGCGTCTTCTTCCACGTCCAGCTGCCGGCTCGTGACCGGGCCGGGGCCGGGACGTCGTGGTGCGGCTCCACCTCGTTCATCCGGGTGAGCGCCCTGCAGCAGATCGGCGGGATCGCCACCGACACCATCGTGGAGGACTTCCACACCACGATGCTGCTGATCAGGGCAGGGTGGACGTCCGCCTATCACCATCAGGTTCTCGCCCTGGGTCTGGCCCCGGACACGCCGGAACAGTACCTGTTGCAGCGCCGCCGTTGGGGAATGGGTTGCATGCAGGTGCTGGTGCAGGAGCGACTTTGGGCCGCGAAACGCTGGCTGTCCTGGCGGGGCTACTACGAATACCTGGACGCCACGGTGTGGTGGCTGGAAGGCGTCGCGACGGTGCTGGGCTTCATGATCCCCGTGGTGGTGTTGCTGGCCGGCGCCCAGGTGTCGACCGCCGACCCGTGGGTCTTCCTGACCGTCTTCGTCGCACTGTTCGTGATCAGGCTGTGGGGCGCGCGGCGGCTCTACCGGCAGCATCTGCATTGGGGGACGGCGTTCGCGCTGCGGATCCTGCGGATCCCGGTCGGCCTGGCCTGCCTGTGGTGGCTGCTGACCCGGCGCTCACTGGATTTCGCGGTCACCCCCAAGGCTGGTGCCGAAGAGCGGCTGCGCGGGCACGTGCCGCAGATCCTGTGGTGGCTGCTGGGCCTGCTTGTCGCCGTCGTGCTGTATGCCGGCGCGGGCGTGGCGGGGGTCGTGCCGTGGCGGACGTCGCCGTCCTCGACGGTGACCGCGGGTGCCTGGGTGGTGCTGGCCGGTGCGGTGCTGGTGATGGGCATCCGGCGCATCCAGGCGGTCGAGTTCGCGACCTCACGGCGCAACGCCTACCGGGTCGGGGTCAGCGCGCCGATCCGGGTGAACGGTGTGGACGGCCGGCTGCTGGACATCTCCCTGGGCGGTGTGGCCATCGCCATGCCGACCGGTGCGCTGCCGTCAGCGTCCGAGATCGAACTGGTGCTGCCCGGGCAGAGCGAATCGATCGTGCTCGAAGCCGTCCGGGTGCGCAGCGCCGACGACGGCGAGATCGCCTCGTTCCGGGTGCGGTTCGGTGACTGGGCCGCCTACCGGACGATCGCGCTGTGGGTCTTTCACACGCCGGACGGGGTGGTCGAGGGGCTGCCGGACGGCACACCCGTCGTTGCGCTGCGCACCGGCCGGCGTCCGGCCCGGGTAGCCACGCTGGTTGCCCAGTACGGGCAGGTCGAGGCGCGGACCGAGCGAAGGTCGCTCGATGGCTGAGGCCGCAGAGATGAGTGTCGCGGCTCCCTCGCGCACCCTGCGCTCGTCCAGGTGGTGGCTGCTGCTCGCGGTGGGCACGGTCGGCATCCTGGTCAGCAGGCTGCTGCCGGACGGGCTGCCGCGATCGATTGCGTTCGCGGTCTACGGCCCGATCGCGGCAGCCAGCATCGTCGTCGGAATCCGGATGCACCGCCCCGCCCGCGTGCTGCCCTGGTACCTGATGGCGGCCGCCCACGTGATCTGGGGCGTGGCCGACCTGGTGGGCGCAATCTACGGCGATCTGCTCGGCGAGGAACAGTTCCCGGCCCCCTCGGACGCGATCTATCTGGTCGGCTATCCGGCGATGGGTCTCGGACTGCTGCTGCTCAGCCGGGAACGCTGGCGACGCGGGCTGGCCAGCCTCCTGGACAGCGCCATTCTGATGATGGCGCTGGGCCTGTTGACCTGGGTCGCCTTGGCCCAACCGACGCTGTCGGCGCTGGGGGTCTCGGCGGTCGCGGCGGCCATCAGCCTGGCGTATCCGATCGCCGACGTGGTCCTGGCCGCGATCCTGGTTCCGCTGGTCGGCGCGCCCTGGGGACGGACGCCCTCCTTTTGGCTGCTGGTCTCCGGGGCCGGCACCTTGCTGCTCGCCGACCTGCTGGCCTCGGCGCTGGAGCAACTGACCTGGGCCTCGAGCGATCACCTCGAGGCCATCTGGATGGCTTCCTACCTGTTCTGGGCGGCGGC
>JBDHZN010000209.1:0-6318 GCA_039811845.1 Micropruina sp.
CCGACCTGGCCAACGTGCTGAACGAGGCGGCGCTGCTGTGCGCCCGGCAGAACCAGCGCTACCTGACCAAGGAACATCTGGACGAGGCCATCGACCGGGTGATCGCCGGCCCGCAGAAGCGCTCCCGGATCATGAACGAGCGCGAACTGCTGATCACCGCCTATCACGAGGGCGGCCACGCCCTGGTGGCCGCGGCGATGCCCGGCACCGACCCGGTGCAGAAGGTGACGATCCTGCCCCGCGGCCGGGCGCTCGGCTACACGATGGTGATGCCCGACTCGGACAAGTACTCCAAGACCCGTGGCGAACTGCTCGACCAGCTGGCCTACATGCTGGGCGGCCGGGCCGCCGAGGAGCTCGTCTTCCACGACCCGACGACCGGTGCCGCCAACGACATCGAGAAGGCCACCAACACCGCCCGTGCCATGGTCACCAAGTACGGCATGACCGAACGGCTCGGTGCGGTGAAGCTGGGCAATGACTCCGACGAACCGTTCCTGGGCATGCAGGCCGGCATGGGCGGCGGGCATCGCGACTACTCCGACGCGATCGCGGCAGCCATCGACGCCGAGGTTGCCGGGCTGATCAACACCGCCCACCAGGAGGCGTTCGACTGCCTGGTGACCAACCGCGAGGTGCTCGACGAACTGGTCCGGCAGCTGTTCGAGAAGGAAACCCTCGACAAGGAGCAGGTGGCCAAGATCTTCGAGCCGCTGGTGCGCTGGCCGAAGCGTCCGGCCTGGACGGGCTCCGACACCCGGGTGCCGTCCGACCTGCCGCCGGTCGATCCGCCACCGCCCGCGCCCAAGCCGGAGCCGACCTACGGCCCGCCGCTGCTCGGACCCAACGGTTCGATCCAGGTGCCGGTGCCGACCACCCCCGGTGGTGGCGCCCCGCAGCCGCCGCACGACCCGTCCCAGCCGCAGTGGCAGCCGCCCTACGGCCAGCCCCCGTACGGCCAGCAGCCGCCTGCCGGTTGGGCGCCTCCGCCGGAGCGCTGACATGCCGGTGGACCAACCACGGGTGGCGGCAGCCGTCCGCGAGATCCTCGCTGCGATCGGTGAGGATCCCGACCGGGAAGGGCTACGCGAGACACCCGCCCGGGTCGCCCGCGCCTACGCCGAGATCTTCGCCGGCCTGGACGGCGACCCCGCCGATGCGCTCCGCACCACCTTCGACATCGCCCACGACGAGCTGGTGCTGGTCAAGGACATCGAGGTGTGGAGCACCTGCGAGCATCACCTGGTGCCGTTCACCGGGGTCGCCCACGTGGGCTACATCCCGGCCGTCGACGGACGGATCACCGGGTTGAGCAAGCTGGCCCGGCTGGTGGACGTGTTCGCCAAGCGCCCGCAGGTGCAGGAGCGGCTGACCAGCCAGGTGGCCGACGCTCTGGTCGAGCACCTGCAGCCCCGCGGCGTGATCGTGGTGATCGAATGCGAGCATCTGTGTATGACCATGCGCGGCGTCCGCAAGCCCGGCTCGAAGACCGTCACCTCGGCCGTCCGGGGCGCACTGCGCAACCCGGCCACCCGCGCCGAGGCGATGAGCCTGATCATCGGTTGATGCTCGAACCGCTTTTCGGTGGAAATTGGACCACTGGCATAGTCCGTCGAGGCCCCGAACCGGTTTCCGGTTGAAAAGAGCCGCCTCGACGCGACTCAAATCAACCACAAAGTGGTTCGAGGGCTGACCGAGCGCCCATACCCGTCGGATAACCACCAGAAAGTGGTTCAGGGCCGCCCCGAGAGCCGCACGAACGCATGGAGCGACGGCTCAGCTGCGCCGACCTCGACGAAGCCGAGCGCCTGGTAGAAGGCTCGTTGGCCAGGCTCGTCGTCGGTCAGCAGCACCTGCTGCCGGACTTCTCCCGAACCCCGCAGCGCCGCTTGGACCAGCCGACGGCCCAGACCTCTTCGCCGGTACGAGGGATCAACCAGCACATCCTGCAGGTAGGCGATGGTGGCGCCGTCGCCGACGATCCGGGCCAGCCCGACCAGCTTCCCGCGGGATCGAGCGGTCACCACGCGCAGCGATCCTCGAACGGCCTGCACGAGAATCTCGGGCTGGCGGGTGTATGCCGTCCACCCGACGGAACCGTACAGTTCGAGCAGTTCCTCACGGTCCGGCTCGTCGGCGTCGCTGAGAGTTGCATCGGTCATAGTGAGATCGTGGCACGACGAACTGTCCGAGTTATCCACAGATCGTGCCGGGGTGGTTGTCCAGTTCTTGGTGCCGAAGCAACCTTGAGCGGTGCGCACACCGAAGCCATGTCTGTTGCCGAAGCGGCCCACGGCCAGGGCGGCCCTGATTGCCTCCGGCATCAGCCCGCAGATGCTCCGCACTGCTCTTGCCTCCAACCGGATCGTGCGCATCCGGCGCGGAGTATTCATCGATAGCGGGCTGTGGCCCGAGGATCCGCGCGAGCAGCATCTGCTGCGGGTTGTCGCGGAGTTGGAGCTCTATCCATCGGCGGTGCTCAGTCACGAATCCGCTGGGACCTCCTGGAACCTGCCTTCGCCGGGCTTCGATGCCTGGCATACACATCCGGCCAGCATCACGCTGCCCAGTGGCGGCACCCGGTCCCGGGTGGGCTCGGCGGTCCACCACATCGGCCAGTTGCCACCGGCGCAAGTGACGAAGGATTCCGATGGGCGGCCGATCACCTCGCTGGCGCGAACCGCGGTCGATCTGGCGGCCGGCCGATCACTGCCCGACGCCTTGGTGATCCTCGACGGGGCGGCTCGGCTGTTGTGCGCTGCGATGGTGGCCAGACCGCGGCGGTCGGACTACGCGAATGAGCGGCTGGCCGGCGCGGCGCGGGAAATGCTCGAGCAGGCGAGCCTGACCAGGCGTCCTTCCGGTTTGGCGTCTGCGATAGCACTCGCGGATCCCCGTCGAGAGTCCGCCCCCGAGTCTTTGTCAGCCGGTCACTTCCACCTGGCGGGGCTGCCATCGCCCGCCTATCAGACGATGCTGGAGTCGCCTCTGGGTCGGCTCTACCCCGATTTCTACTGGCCCGAGCAACGTCTGATCGGCGAATGCGACGGCGCGGGCAAGTACGCCGACGAGGACGCGTATGTGCGCGAGAAGGAACGCGAGCAGGCGCTACGCGATCTCGGCTACCCGATGGTGCGTTGGCTGGCCAAGGAGATCATGGTGTCGCCGCAGCTGGTGGTCGAGCGGGTCTCCCGTGCATTGACCTGACCGGTCACGACTTCGGCGCCTGCCCACCCCACCGACCCGAACAAACCACCTTGTGGTGGGAATGTCGCTGCCAAGTCGAGCCAATGCTGCGTCGAGCCGGATTCTGGTTGAAAAGAGCAGCCCGTGTGGGCCTCAAGACAACCAGCATGCGGTTCGAGCTCCGGAGCCACCCGATCAGCGGGTTCATAGCAACCAGAAGCAGGGTCGAACCCGCCCGGGCGGCTGGATAGGCTGCCGCGAGTGAGGCAGTTGCAGAGCGCCGGGCGGACCCTGGTGATGGGCATCGTCAACGTCACGCCTGACTCGTTCTCTGACGGCGGCGACTTCCTGTCGGCTGAGGCGGCCATCGCACGCGGACGGCAGTTGCTGGCCGAGGGTGCAGACCTGATCGATGTGGGCGGCGAGTCGACCCGGCCCGGGGCGGCGCGGGTACCGGTGCAGGAGGAACTACGCCGGGTGCTGCCGGTGATCGCCGAACTGGTAGCCGCAGGGGCCGCGGTCAGCATCGACACCACCCGTGCCGAGGTGGCGAAGGCGTCCGTGGCCGCCGGCGCCGAACTGGTCAACGACGTCTCCGGCGGCCTGGCCGATCCGGCGATGCTGGACGTGGTCGCCGAGCTGGGCGTCGGCTACGTCGCGATGCATTGGCGTGGCCATTCCGACGTGATGCAGCAACTCACCCACTACGACGACGTGGTCAGCGACGTCGCCGCCGAACTCGCGCAGCGCCGGGACGCCGCGCTGGCGGCAGGCATCGCGCCGGATCGGCTGGTGCTCGACCCGGGGCTCGGGTTCGCCAAGACCCCCGACGCCAACTGGACGCTGCTGGCCCGCCTTGACGAGCTGGCCGCGCTGGGCCAGCCGCTACTGATCGGCGCTTCCCGCAAACGCTTCCTGGGCGAACTGCTCGACGGACGCGAACCGCGGCAACGTGACGACGCCTCGGTGGCACTCACCGCGCTGTGTGCCGAGCGCGGTGTGTGGGGCGTGCGCACCCACACCGTCCGGCCGCACGCCGATGCCGTCGCGGTGGTGGCCAGGCTCGCGCAGGAGCGCCATGGTGGGGTGCAGTAGGGTCTTGTCGGAGGTGAGCGCATGGCAGAGCCGAGTCCCGACCGGGTCCGACTGACCGGAATGCGGTTCCGGGCCACCCACGGGGTCTATGACTTCGAACGGGTCGAGCCGCAGGATTTCGTGGTCGACGTGACCTGTGAACTGGTTCCTCGCGCCGCCTCCGACGAACTCGCCACGACCGTGGACTACGCCGAACTCTCCACGGCGATCGCCGGCGACGCCACCGGCGAACCGGTGAACCTTATCGAGACCCTCGCCGAGCGGATCGCGACCACCTGCCTGAGCCGTCCGCTGGTCTCGGCGGTCGAGGTCACCGTTCACAAGCCGCAGGCCAGAATGCCGGTCGAACTGGCCGATGTGGCTGTCACCATCACCAGGAGGCGCACCGCGTGACCGATTTCAATCCCAACGTCCACCTCGATCTCGATGTCGACACCCTGTCGGGTATGGTCCCGCTGCGCCAGGTGATCTTCTCGATCGGTTCCAATCTCGGCGACCGGCTGGCCTACCTGCAGGGTGCCGTCGACCTGCTTCGCAACACCCCGACGCTGAGCATCGCCGACATATCCCCGGTGTACGAGACGGCACCCGTCGGGCCGGTGCAGGAGCAGCCGGATTTCCTCAACATCATCGTCCGCGCCGACAGCACCCTGGCGTCCCTGGTGCTGCTGGAACGCGCCCAGGCCATCGAGAAGAACTTCCTGCGCACCCGCGAAGTGCCGGGGGGAGCCCGCACCCTCGACGTCGACCTGATCACGGTCGGCAACCGGGTCAAGGAAACTCCCGAGCTGACCCTGCCGCACCCGCGGGCGCATCAGCGCGCGTTCGTGCTGGTGCCCTGGCTGGACATCGACCCGGACGCCGCCCTGCCTACCCTCGGACGGGTCGCCGACCTGCTCAGTGACGTCGACACCTCGGGCGTGCGGCGCCGCGACGACCTCGTCATCGATCTGTGATGTCCGAGCCTCGGCCGAGCGTCGAGCGAACCAGCCGTACCGTGCTGGTGATCGCTGCGGTCGTGGGTGCCGGGCTGGCTTGGATCGTGCTGTCCAGTACGGAGAGCTTCGGCTGGTCGATCCCCTTGGTTCCGCCGTTTACCGCGGTCGCGGTGGCTGTTCTCTCCGTGGCGACCTGGCTGGCCGCTCGCTGGATGCACCGCACCGTGCAGGTGCGCCGGGTAGCCGTCGAGCCCGCACGTGCGATCGCTCTGCTGCTCGCCGGCAAGGCGGCGTTGATCGGCGGCACCGCACTGGCGGCCGGCTACGCCGTAATCGCGTTGCGCTCGCTGCCCAACCTGGACGCCGCCCTGCCGCGCGAGCGGGTCATCTCGGCGGCCGTGTCGGCGGTGCTCAGCGTGGCGCTGGCAGTGGCCGGATCGGCCCTCGAGCGGGCCTGTCGGGTGCCCCCGGACGATGAATCCGGCGACGCGCCAGGGGCTGAGGACGGCGAGAGCGGCAGCCCCGGTTAGGCTTCGGCCGTGAAGCCGCACCCGGGACGTGTCCGTCGCCCCACCCGAGCCCGGGTGGTGTCCTGGACGACCCTTGCCCTGGTCAGTGGTGTTGCGGTGCTCGCCTATCTCTTCGGCGACCAACTCGGTCGTGGCCTCGGGCTGATCGCGCTGCTGGCCGGCGCGGTCCTGGCTTGCCTGCTGGCCTGGCGTGAGAATCGGACCGCGCAGCGGCTTCGTGAGGCCCGTGCCCTGCACCAGGTGCTGGTGCACGCCGAGCAGCTGCGCGCCGAACGTGCTCGTCAGCGTGCGGTGGTCGAGGTCCTCGGCTCGCGTGTGGAGGCACTGCACCGGCAACTCGAGACCTCCGGCCGGCGGGTGTGCGCGCTGCGCCAGGAGGTTTCCACCCTGCGCGGCAATTACGAGGCGCTGCGCGTCGAGCTGGAGCTTCAGGCGGTGCTGGAATCTGATGCCCGCGTCGTCGAACTCGGCCGCACCGGCCAGGCGGTCGATCCGTGGGTGACCGCCCGCGAACTGTGGAGCCGCGACGAAAGTGTTCGTCGGCTCGCCTAGCCTGGATCGAGGCTTAG
>JBDHZN010000210.1:0-6278 GCA_039811845.1 Micropruina sp.
TTCCCGAAGCAGGCCACCGCGGTCTCGCCCGCGATCCTGGCGGCACTGTCCCCCAACGCGGACGAGAACCACGACTTCTTCTCCGGCTCCGGCTCGTCGTACGTGATGGGCAAGGCGGTGAATACCGAGGACTCCGACTGGGACTTCTGAGGTTCCACGCCGGCGCGGATGCCCCCGGAGCACCCGTGGACGCCGATTGTGGCATCCACGGAAGTCCGCATAGACTGTTTTTTAGTTGAAACGTCTAATTTCAGGAGTTGCTTCGTTCGTGGGCAAGATCGTGTTCATCGACTTCGACGGAACCATCGCCGACCGAGGAGCAATTCCTCCCGCCCACGCCGAGGCGGTTCGCGAAGCCCGCGACAGGAGGCACCACGTCGTGCTGTGCACGGGCCGTCCGCGGTCGCTGGTCAGTGACGAGGTCCGGGCTCTTTTCGACGGCATGGTCGGCGCCGCGGGCGGCTATATCGAGGTGGACGGCGAAGTGCTGTCCGACCAGCGCTTCCCCGCCGAACTCGGGGCGCAGGTGGTGTCCGTGCTCGACGCGCACGACGTCGCCTACATCCTGGAAGCCCCGGACGCGGTGCACGCGCGGCCGGCCACCCGCGCCCGGATCGCCGCACTGCTGCAGGTGGCCCGCGGCGACGAGGCAGCGACCGGACGCACTGGTGTGGACATTCTCGACGCGCTCCGCGTCGCCGACGACCTGAAAGCGGTCTCGTTCAGCAAGGCCGCCTGCTTCGACGCGAATCTGCCCATGGCGGACGTGGCGCGCGACCTTCCGACCGGGGTCGGGTTCCTGCCGAGTTCTCTGGAGCTCGGCGAGCGGGCCGGTGAGCTGTACCTGGCTGAGGTGAACAAGTCGGTCGGGATGAAGCTCACCGCCCGCCATTTCGGTGCCGACGAGGCCGATGTGGTGGCCATCGGCGACGGCTACAACGACCTGGAGATGCTGCGCGACGCCGCCACCGCGGTCGTCATCGAAGGCGCTCCCGAACCGGTGCTGGCCGTGGCCGACCTGGTAGTGCCGCCGCCGGAGCGGGCCGGGCTCGTCGAAGCCTTCGCCCGGCTGGGGCTCACCGCCTGATTCCGGCCGGTTAGTCCCGGCGCAGCGTACCGAGCCTCCGGACGGCCTCGTCCAGCACCTCGTCACGCTTGCAGTAAGCGAACCGGACGAGGTGACGTGCGCCGTCCGGGTTGTCGTAGAACACCTGCATGGGCACCGCGACCACGCCGCACAGTCCCGGCAGGGCACGGCACAGTTCGTAGCCGTCGAGGTAGCCCAGGCTGCGGGCGTCGGCGACGACGAAGTAGGTGCCCCGCGGCCGGAAGATGTCGATGCCGGCCTTGCTGAGGCCGTCGATCAGCCGGTCGCGTTTGTCCTGCATCGCCGTCCGGAAGCCGTCGAAGTAGTTGTCGGGCAACTGCAGCGCCTCGGCGATCGCCGGCTGGAAGGGCGCCCCGTTGACATAGGTGAGGAACTGCTTGGCGGCCCGGACGGCAGCGACCAGTTCATCCGGGCCGGTGGCCCAGCCGATCTTCCAGCCCGTGGCTGAGAACGTCTTGCCGGCCGACGACAGGGTGACGGTGCGTTCGGCCATGCCCGGCAGGGTGCTCAGCGGCAGGTGGTCGACGCCGTCGTAGGTGAGGTGCTCGTAGACCTCGTCGGTGACCACCAGCACGTCGTGCCGCACGGCGAGTTCTGCGATGAAGGCAAGGTCGTCAGCGCTCAGCACCGCGCCGGTCGGATTGTGCGGCGAGTTGATCAGCAGCAACCTGGTCCGGGGAGTGATCGCCGCGGCGAACGCTTCGCGTGGCAGGGCGAAGTCAGGCGGTTCCAACCGAATCGGACGGCGTACCCCGCCGGCCAGGGCGATGGTTGCGGCGTAGGAGTCGTAGTAGGGCTCGAGCAGGACCACCTCGTCACCGGGTTCGAGCAGGCCAAGCATGGCGGCTGCGATGCCCTCGGTGGCTCCGGCGGTGACCAGGACCTGGCTGTCCGGGTCGAGTTCGATGTCGTAGAAGCGTTGCTGATGTGCCGCGATGGCCGATCGCAGCATCGGGTCGCCGGGTCCGGGCGGGTACTGATTGACGCCGTCGGCGATCGCCTGCCGAGCCCGCTCGAGCATGCTGTCCGGACCGCCGAAGTCGGGGAAGCCCTGCCCCAGGTTGACCGAGGCGGTGCGCACGGCCAGCGCCGACATCTCGGCGAAGATGGTCGAGGTGAATCCCTCGAGCGCCCGGTTGAGTGGTCCTCGAGTCATGACCGACACCCTAATGCGGCACGCCGCGATCCTGCCTGTCGCCGCACTTACCGCCTGGCGTCAGGCGCTGTGCACCAACCGGCGGGTGTCGGAGTGCGGCTGGACGGTCGGCGCGTGCATCCGCCGGCTGAAGGCGCGGGCCGGGCGCAACTGCAGGCTGCCGCCACAGTTGGGGCAGCCTCCGCCGGGAAATGTGGCGGCACAGGCCGCACACCAGGTGCATTCGAATGAACAGATGTAAACGCGGTGATCTCCGGCCGCAAGCTCACGGCCGCAACATTCACAGCTGCGACGATAATCCAGCATGGTTGCCGTCCCTTCGTGCTGGCGCTCCCCCTTGATCGGAGCGGCGTCACCACAACGACCGCACTCCACAGCGAGCAGGCTCACGGCGCGTGAAGGCAAATGGCTGAAAGAACCGCCACTGGCCGAATCGCCCCATCCCCCCTCGATGTGGTGCGATTCGGTCAACAGCGTCTTAAGTGTCCCCCCGACACCCGTCACTGTACCGAGCTGTCGCTGTCGCATCAGTCACCCGCGCGAGTGACAGCGGGACGCGGCAGGCGCCAGCCGGCGGCGCCATGCTCGACCAGGCCGCGGTCAGAGATTCTGTCGAGGATGCCGAGACAGCTGCCCAGAGGCAGGCCGGCCCGCAACGTCACCTCGCCGGTGTCGATCTCGCCACGCGCCGGAATCGCTTCGTAGACCGCCAGCTCATCGGCACTGAGGTCGTCGAGCACACGATGTTGATCGGGACGGGCGGCGGTCGGACGTCCGAGCGGCCCGACCAGCTCCAGCACGTCGGACACCCCGGTGCACAGCACCGCCTCAGCGTCGCGGATCAGCCGGTGCGGTGTGGTCGAGGTCGCACTGTGCACCGGACCCGGTACGGCCAGCACGACCCGGCCGCAGGCGTTCGCCCAGCTCACGGTGTTGCGTGCTCCGCTGCGCCAAGCGGCCTCGACGATGATCGTGGCCGGGCATAGTGCGGCGATCAGGCGATTGCGCGAGAGGAACCGGGCCCGGGTCGGATGCTCGCCGGGAGGCAGCTCACTGACCAGCAGCCCCTGACCGGCGACCCGCTGCAGCAGGGTGGCGTTGCCCGGCGGATACGGCTTGTCCAGGCCGCCGGCCATCACCGCGATCGTCGGTGCGGCGCCGGCCAACGCCCCCGCGTGTGCGGCGGCGTCGATGCCGTAGGCTCCCCCGCTGACCACACTCACACCATGACCGCCCAGGCCGGCGGCGAGGTCGGAGGCCACCGATTCGCCGTAGGCCGTCGCGGCTCGCGATCCGACGATGGCGACGGCACGGGTCGACACCTCGGCCAGGTTCACATCGCCCTTCAGCCACAGCCCGAACGGCATGCCGTTCATCTCCTGCACCGATTCGCAGGTGGCGAGGACACTCAGCGAGGCCGGCCATTCGTCGTCGCCGGGGATCACGAACCGGAGTCGGTTGCGACGGGTGGCTCGTCGGACGGCCTCCAGGTCGAGGGCCCGTGCCCGTTGCGCCCATCGGGAGCGCGACGCGCGGTTCTGGAGCCCTTCCAGCACCGCGACCGGCCCGTGTTCGGCCACTGCTGCCGTCACCGCTGTACTGGCCGGTTCGACCACGCAGCACAACGCCATCCGTGCCTCACGCTCGTCCACTGCCAACCCCTCCCAGTTCGAGCCCGTGGCGCATCGCCAGGGCGGTGTGCAGATGGTCGCGGTCCGGACGGTCGGCCCGAGCCAGATCGGCGACGGTCCAGGACAGCCGAAGCACCTTGTCGACGCCGCGGGCCGACAGCCGTCCGCGCGCGACCGCGTCGTCGAGCAGGTCGATGCCGTCCGGCAGGGGCAGCACGCGTCGCAACGCCGCACCGGGTACCTCGCCGTTGGTTCGCCAGCCATGCTCAGCCAGTCGATGCCGTTGCCGCTCACGCGCCTCGGCCACCCGTGTGGCGACCGCTGCGGACGTCTCGCCTCCGCCGAGCGCGGCCTTCAGATAGCTGCGCGACATCGGACGCAGCTGATGCCGGATGTCGATGCGGTCGAGGATCGGGCCGGAGATCCGCTCGCCGTAGCGCCGGACCGCCATCGGTGCACAACGGCACTGCGCACCCGGAGTGCCCGCATTGCCGCACGGACATGGGTTGGAGGCCAGGACGAGCTGAAAGCTGGCCGGGTAGGTAGCTTGCGCGGCCGCCCTGCCGAGCACCACTCGGCCGGATTCCAGCGGCACCCGCAATGCCTCCAGCACTCTCGGCGGAAACTCCGGGGCTTCGTCCAGGAACAGAATTCCGTTGTGAGCACGGCTGATCGCGCCGGGTTGAGCGATCCTCGCCCCGCCGCCGACGATGCTTGCCAACGACGCGGTGTGATGCGGGTCGGCGTAGGGCGGACGCCGGATCAGACCACCGTCGAGTGAGAGCCCGGCCAGCGAGTGGACGGCCGATACCTCCAACGCCTCGGCCTGGTCGAGATCGGGCAGGATGCCCGGCAGCCGCTCGGCCAGTAGGGTCTTGCCGACACCGGGCGGACCGTGCAGATGCAGATGATGCCGGCCGGCCGCCGCCACCTCGATCACCCACTTCGCCTCCAGTTGGCCCACCACGTCACTCAGGTCCTTGACCGGCGTCGGCTCATCATCGACCGACGGCGCCGGTTCGGGCGCCGGCTTCGGCGGGCCGCCCAGCAACACCGCCACCAGATCGGGCAGATCGTTGACGCCCCACAGCGTGAGGCCCTCCACCAGCTGGGCTTCACGCAACTGGGCGGCGGGCACGACCGCCGTGCTGAAGCCCGCGGTGACGGCGGCGAGCAGGGCCGGTAGCAGACCGCGCACCGGACGCACTCGGCCGTCGAGGCCGAGTTCGCCGAAGAGCACCATGTGCTCCAGCACCGCACGATCGAACTTCTCGTCGGCGGCCTCGACCGCGGCGACGATGGCCAGATCGAAGTGCGAGCCCGCCTTCGGCAATGTCGCCGGTGACAGGTTGACGGTGACCAGTTGCGCGGGCCAGCCGAGGCCGTGCGCGTGGACGGCGGCCCGGCATCGCTCTCGTGCCTCGGTGAGAGCCGCATCGGCCAGGCCGACGATCACCATGCGGGGTAGCCCGCCGCCGATCGCCGCTTCCACCTCGACGATGGTGCCCTCGACGCCGACCAGCGCGACCGAGAAGGCCCGCGCCGGCGTCACTGCCCCACGCCTTCCAGGTGGGTGATCCGCGGTCGGCCGTCACGAGGCAGCAGGACGCCGATGGCGTCGAGCCGATAACGCGGCACCCAGTGCCGCTGCTCACCCAGCCAGGTCAGCGCCAGTCGCCTGAGCCGGCCGAGTTTCTCGGCAGTGATGGCCTCGAGCGGGTCACCGAAACCGGTGCCGGTACGGCATTTGACCTCGCAGAACACCAGCACCGGGTCGGGCTCGGCGGTGTGCGCGATGATGTCGACCTCACCAAACGAACAACGCCAATTGCGTTCGATGATCGTCCAGCCCCGGCGCACCAGATGCTGGACGGCCGCCACCTCGCCCGCCCGCCACACTGCCTGTCGTTCCACGCCCTCATCGTGGGCACCGGCGTCCGAAAGCGGTCAAAATCGTTGCCGGGCTGTGGATAGCAGTGGGCTGAGAGGGGGCCTCGACAAGCTCGACCAACGAGGACGGGATTCGACAAGCTCGACCAACGGTGAAGACAGGCTCACCGACGGTGGGCTCAGAGGTCGTCGGGGACCTTCAGCTCGCTGTGCGCGATCTCCTCAATGGAGACGTCGCGGAAGGTGAGCACCTTGGCCGACTTCACGAAGCGCGCCGGACGGTACATGTCCCACACCCAGGCGTCGCCCATGGACACCTCGTAGTAGACGTCGCCGCCCTCGGTGCGCACCTTGAGGTCGACCGCGTTGCAGAGGTAGAAGCGCCGTTCCGTCTCCACCGCGTAGGTGAAGATCCCGACCACGTCCTTGTACTCCCGGTACAGCTGGAGTTCGAGTTCGCTCTCGTACTGTTCAAGATCTTCGGCGCTCATAG
>JBDHZN010000211.1:0-6229 GCA_039811845.1 Micropruina sp.
CCGGGTGTAACCGGGCCGACGGCGCCAGGATCCGCAACGCCCGCGCCAGCACCCCGGCATCCGAAGAGTGGTGGTGACCGGGGCACCCCGGGGGGCACCCGGCGCGGGGTTCACGCCGGCGCACCCATGGCCAACGCCTTCGACACGCGGTTTTTTTCGGCGGAGGCCCTAGCCAGGACCCCACAGTCGCCGTTTCGGGCATGTGACGTCACACCTTGGCGTGACGGGAGGTCGATCGATGGTCGTGACCTGCGTGGAGTGTGGCGCGGAGTTCGACGCGATCCGGTCGTCGGCCACGTTGTGCAGTGCTCGGTGTCGGCAGCGGGTGTCTCGGCGGGCTCGCAAGGCTGGCGCTCAGGGGAACGTGGTGCCGATCGGGGCGCTCCCGCGGAAGTCGGCCGGGTCGAAGCCTGCGGTGTCGGCGGAGGTCGGTCAACCGCTGTCGATCGAGTCGAGGACGCTGCGCGAACTGGGGGATGCGTCCGACACCGCGTTGGGTCAGGCGTGTCTGCTGATCGCCCGCCGGCTCGATGATCGGGTGGATGCCTCGGGTGCCGCGGTGTCGTCGCTGGTTGGCCGGCTGGAGCGGCTGATGGAGTCGATCGCGGCTGCACATGCGGTCGAGCAGGTCGAGGCGGACGAGTCGAACCCGATCACGTTCTTGCAGCAGCGGGCGGCGGAGAGGATCGCACGTGCTGGCGCTGGATGAGCGTCCGTTCGTGGAGCCGGCGTTCCGGGTGATCCCGGACTACGTCACGACGCTGGGCGCCGAGGTGGCGGACCTGTCGGCCGCCTTCGGGTTCGTGCCGGATCGCGAGCAGGAGCTTTGGCTTGATGGCGCGTTCGGGCTGAGGTCGGACGGACTGCCGGCGGCCCGCGAGGGCACGATCATCGCGAGCCGGCAGACGGTGAAGTCGAGTTCGCTGGAGATGACGGCGTTCGGCTGGCTGTTCCTGACCAAGGAGAAGCTGATCCTGTGGTCGGCGCACGAGGTGCCCACGTCGGTCGAGACATACCTGCACATGCGGGAGCTGATCGAAGCCAAGCCGTGGGCGATGAAGCTCGTCCAGCGGTTCTACGACTCGCCCGGCTCGCTGCGCATCCAGATGCGGGACGGGCGCCGGATGCTGTTCGTGGCGCGGACGACTGCGGCGGGCCGTGGCAAGTCGGGTGCGAAGCGGATCAACGACGAGGGCCTGGAGTTGCAGCCGGAGCATCTGGGTGCTCAGGCGGCGATCAGCTCGACGTTCCCATGGGCGCAGAGCTTCACGGGGAGTTCGGGCGCGAAGGCGTCGAGCGTGGTGCTGCATGAGCAGATCACCCGCGGCCGGGCCGGTGATCTGCCGCTCTACCTGGAGTGGTCGACCGACCCGGCGAAGGGGGCGTGCCAGCTCGGCGTGGAGTGCTCGCACGTGCGCGGGACGCCGGGCTGCCGGCTCGATGACCGTGAGCTGATCCGGTTGGCGAACCCGACGGTGGGTCGGATCCGGCCTGATGGCCGCGGCCTGACATACGAGGCGATCGAGCAGGAGCGCAAGGAGCAGCCGGATCCGCTGATCCACGCCCGGGAGCGTCTGGGATGGCACCAGGCGCCCGCCGCCGCCGCCGCTCAGGTGTTCTCTGAGGATGCGTGGTCGGATCGCCGGGACGTGGGGTCGAGGATCGTCGAGCGACGCATCCTCAGCCTGCACGTGTCGCCGAATCAGGACTGGTCGGCGGTGGTGGCCGGCGGGATCAACGCCGATGGCTTGGTGCACCTCGAGGTGCCGTCGAAGTGGGTCGACCTGCAACGGACGGCTCGGACGTACACGCGGTGGCCGGGCACGGATCGGGCGGTGCCGTGGCTGCGGAAGTACCTGCGGAAGCGCCGCGGCGACGTGACCATCCTGGCGCTGTTGGCCGGCTCTGCCGCCATGTCGCTGCTGCCGGCGCTGACCCGGCTGGCGGACGATCCGAAGTTGGGCGAGTTGTCGATCGCGATCGTCCCTGAGGCGCAGATGCCGGCCGCGTGTGGGCATCTGCAGAATCTGGTGGCGAACGAGGGTCTGGTGCACGTCGGCGATCCGGAGCTGCAGGCGTCGGTGCTGGCGGTGGCGAAGCGGATGGTCGGCGAGAAGAGCTTCGTCTGGTCGCCGCGGGCGTCCAGCGGTGACATCACCGCGGCGAATGCCGCGACTCTCGTGGCCTGGCGGCTGGAGCAGGGCGAGGACTACGACCCCGAGGAGTCGGTCGGATGAGCTTGGTCGAGCTGCTCGAACTGGCGGCGGCGTTGGCGATCGTCGTCGGGATCGCGTGGGCGGTCGCTGTGCTGGTGCCGGCGGTGTGGGCGTGGCCGGTGGCGCTCGGGATGGCCGGCGTCCTGCTGCTGGTGTTGTCGATGGTGATCGACCGGAAGGGCGGTGCGGGATGAGCCTGTTCCGCCGCAGTTCGGACGTCTCCGAGTTGATCCCGACGCGCATCACGCGGCAGAGGGTCGGCAAGGTGGCGGTGACGTCCAAGACGGCCATGCAGCAGTCGGTGATCTGGGCGGGTGCGAACCTTCACGCCTCGATCGAGTCCCTGATGCCCGTGGATGTGTTCCGGCGGTCGGGCGACATGAAGCGGCCGGTCAAGCCGCCGAAGCTCTTCGTGACCCCGTCGAGCTTCGCCGAGGGGCACCCCGATTCGATGGCGGAGTGGCTGTACGCCCGCCGTCTGGCGATAAAGATCTGGGGCAACTGCTTCGGTGAGATCACCGAGCGGGACATGCTGCAGAACCCGTCGCAGATCCAGCTCGTGCCGACCGAGGATGTCACGTGCCGGGTGAAGCGCGGGCGGATCGTCGAGTATCGCTTCGGGCGCACGGTGATGGAGCCGCGTGACGTCTACCACGCCCGGGGAGCGCTGCTGCCCGGCAACCCGATCGGCTTGTCGCCGATCGCGTTCGCTCTGCTGGGTATCGAGACTTCGGCTGCGGCGCGGGACTTCGCCGCCGACTGGTTCGGCAACTCAGCGTTCCCGGGTGGCCACATGAAGAACACCGCTCGTACCCTGAACCGCCGGCAAGCGAAGGCGATCAAGGATCAGTTCAAGGAGTCGCAGAAGGCCGGCGACCTGCTGGTGACCGGCTCGGACTGGACCTTCACCCCGATCCAGGCGAAGGCGGCCGAGGCCGGTTTCCTGGAGGCGATGAATCACACCGACGTCGAGCTGTGCCGCTACATGGAGACTCCGGCGAACCTGATCGACGTGTCGGTGCAGGGCACCGCGGTGATCCAGTACCAGAACATCACGCAGAAGAACCTCGACTTCATGGTGATGCGGATGGGTCCGGCGCTCAAGCGGACCGACGACGACCTCTCGTCGATGCTTCCCAAGCCGCAGTTCGCGAAGCTCAACCGGGCCGCGTTCCTGGCGATGGACCCGGCCGCTGCCGCCGACCTGATGAAGGTGCAGGTCGATGCACGGCTGCGTGCGCCGAGTGAACTCCGCGCCCTGGAGGACAGGGAGCCGTACACCGATGAGCAGCTGGCCGAATTCGACCGGCTCTTCGGCACCAAGAACCCGCAGCCGACCCCGAAGGGACTGCCAGCATGAGCAAGCCGATCCTGCTCTCACGCGAGGAGGCCGCGGCCGCCCGCCGGGCATCGGTCGTGACCCGCGCCACCCAGCCCGGCCAGCGCCGCTGCGCCGCCGCATCCGGCCCCGATCTGGACCGGATGGTGACCCGCGCCGACATCCAGTTGCGGGACGCCCCGGACGCCGGGCGGCTGGAGTTCGACGGGTATGCCACCGTCTATGAGCGCGGCTACGAGATGTGGGACTGGTACGGGCCGTACACCGAGATCATGTCGGCCGGCGCGGGCGAGGTGTCGCTCAAGACGCCTGACCTCGACGTTCCGCTGGTGCTGCAGCACATGCAGTTGCACCGGATCGCCCGCACCACGAACGGGTCGCTGACTCTCGCCGAGGACGACACCGGCCTGCGCACCCTGGCGCCCGAGCTGGATCCGGGCGACGTCGATGTGGCGTTCATCGCGCCGAAGCTTCGGTCGGGGCTGATCGACGAGATGAGCTTCGCGTTTCGCATCGTCGAGGGCGTCTGGTCGCCCGACTACACCGAGTACCGGATCAACTCCTACGACATCCACCGCGGTGACGTGGCGATCGTCGGTTTCGGTGCCAACCCGCACACTTCCGGCGGCCTGAGGGCGAATCCGGACTATCGGGCACTCCTGCGGGAGGCGTCCGACGAAGAGGCTCGCGCCGTCCTGGGCGAGCTGCTGCAGCGATTCCCGAGCAAGCGCCAGAGGGTGTGTGCCGTCGAAGAGCCGCAGATCCCGTTCATCTGAGCGGGAAGCCCTGGCAGGTAGCTGCCGCTGACGCCGAGGCGTTTCGCGGCCGGTCGTGCTGCCCGGATTCACCCACACCACGAACGAAAGGAATCGGGCATGAAGCTCGAGGATCTGATCAAGCGGCTGCGGGAGCAGATCAACTCCCGGATCGCCGCCCGCAACACCCAGACCGAGGCCCTGAACGCGCTCCGCGCACAGGACGGCTTCGACGCCGCGCAGGAGACCGGCATCATCGTCGCCCGCGGCGAGATCGATGCCGAACTGGCGGTGCTCCGCTCCCGGCTGGAGGGCTACGAGGCCGAGCTGCGCGAAGACGAGGCGATCGAGCGCATGCAGGCGCAGGTCACCCCGGTCGCCACCCGCGCCGACGGCGAGACGACCCGCGAGGTCGCCACGGTCCGTGTCGGCGACGAGCCGCGCACCTACCGGCAGGACACCGACCCGAAGGGGATCAACTTCCTGTCCGACGTCGCAGCCCAGGCGCTCAACAACGGTGGCGCGGCTATGCGGCTGGATCGCCACATGCAGGAGGAGCGGACCCTCCGCGGCCCGCTGCTCGATCGGGCGGCCGGCACCGCGGCGTTCGCCGGCCTGGTCGTCCCGCAGTACCTGGTCGACCTGTACGCCCCGCAGGCCAAGGCCGGGCGGCCGTTCGCCGACGCCTGCCGCAAGCACGACCTGCCCGAGACCGGCATGACCGCCTCGATCGGCCGGGTCACCACCGGCAGCAGTGTCGGCGTGCAGGCGTCCGAGGGCGCCGCGGCGTCCGAGGCGGACATCGACGACACCCTGCTGACGGTCAACATCCAGACCGCGGCGGGACAGCAGCCGCTGTCCCGGCAGGCCGTCGAGCGCGGCATCGGCGTCGAGGCGACCACCCTGGAGGACCTGTTCCGCGCCTACGGGACGAACCTGGACAGCATCCTGCTCAACCAGGCGACGAACGGCCTCACCAACGTGGCGACGTCGATCGCCTACACCGACGGCACGCCGACCGCCGGCGAGCTGTACCCGAAGCTGCTGGCCGGCCCGGCCGCCATCGAGGCGGCCCTGCTCGACCAGGCGGCGAACGACACCATCGCCGTGATGCACTCCCGGCGCTGGTACTGGCTGCAGAGCCAGCTCACCAGCACCTGGCCGATGTTCGGCCAGCCGGGCATCCCGACCCAGCTCAGCGGCGTGAACTACGCCGAGAAGTACGGGTCGGGCTTCCGCGGCGTCCTGCCGTCCGGTGCCCCGGTGATCGTCGACAACAACGTGGCGACGAACCTCGGCGCGGGCACCAACGAGGACGAGATCTACTTCGCGTCCCCGTCGGAGTGCCACCTGTGGGAGGACCCCAACGCCCCGCTGCTCATCCGCGCCGAGCAGACGAAGGCGGCCAACCTGCAGGTGCTGCTGGTCGTGTACGGCTACTTCGCCTACACCTACGCCCGCCGTCCGCACGCCCAGAAGATCGCCGGCACGGGTCTGACGACCCCAGCGTTCGCCTGATCCCCCCGCGTGAGCACGCCCGCCGAGACATCGACTCCGGCGGGCGTGCTCACGTGCAACCCATCACGAGGAGTGAGCAATGCCGAGCACGAACCGCAAGAAGGCCGCCGAGGAGCGCGCGCAGGCGCTGGGTGGCCGTGACGAGCGCTACATCGCGGCGCTGGAGATCGAGCGTCAGGGCTACGTGGTCCGCGGCAAGGACGACCGTGTCGCGGCCGTCGATGCCGAACTGGCCAAGTACCGCGACGCGCTGGGGGTTCCCGAGCCCGACAGGGAGTGACATGGCTCAGATCCTGACGCTCGACCAGGCCCGGGCTGCACTGGGCTGGGCCGAGGGCGCCAACGCTGATCGCAACCAGGAGCTGCTCGACATCGACATCCCCAGCGCCACCGAGGCGGTC
>JBDHZN010000212.1:0-6171 GCA_039811845.1 Micropruina sp.
GGCTGCGGGTGGCGCTGTCGGCGCTGACCATGGCGGAGTACTTCCGCGATGTGCAGAACCAGGACGTGCTGCTGTTCATCGACAACATCTTCCGGTTCACCCAGGCCGGCTCCGAGGTCTCGACGCTGCTGGGCCGGATGCCGTCCGCGGTGGGCTACCAGCCGAACCTGGCCGACGAGATGGGCCAGCTGCAGGAGCGGATCACCTCGACCCGGGGCCACTCGATCACCTCGATGCAGGCGATCTACGTGCCGGCCGACGACTACACCGACCCGGCACCGGCGACCACCTTCGCCCACCTGGACGCCACCACCGAGCTCTCCCGTGAGGTGGCCTCGCGCGGTCTGTACCCGGCGGTCGACCCGCTGACCAGCACCAGCCGCATCCTCGATCCGCAGTTCATCGGCAAGGATCACTACGAGACCGCGACGCGGGTGAAGCAGATCCTGCAGCGCAACAAGGAACTGCAGGACATCATCGCCATCCTGGGTGTCGACGAGCTCTCCGAAGAGGACAAGACCCTGGTCGGCCGGGCTCGGCGCATCCAGCAGTTCCTCAGCCAGAACACCTACATGGCGACCAAGTTCACCAACGTGCCCGGCTCCACCGTTCCGCTGGCCGACACCATCGAGTCGTTCAAGATGATCTGCGACGGCGAGGTCGACCACATCGCCGAGCAGGCCTTCTTCAACGTCGGCGGCATGGACATGGTGATGGCGAACTGGGACCGGATGCAGAAGGAAGGCTGATCGTGGCCGAAGGCGACGTCCTGTTCGTGGAGGTGGTGGCCGCC
This sequence comes from Micropruina sp., assembly GCA_039811845.1. Classification (GTDB taxonomy): domain Bacteria; phylum Actinomycetota; class Actinomycetes; order Propionibacteriales; family Propionibacteriaceae; genus Micropruina. The sequence goes on from JBDHZN010000212.1 coordinate 794, forward strand.
GACCGCCGCGTGTGGGAGGGCGAGGCGTTGTCCGTCGTCGCCCGCACCACCGAGGGTGACATCGGCATCATGGCCAACCACGAACCGCTGCTGGCGCTGCTGGTGCCCTGCGCTGCCGAGATCCTCACCAAGGACGGCAAGCGCGAGGTGCTGGCGGTCGATGGCGGCTTCATCTCGGTGGCCGAGAACCGGGTTGCCATTCTCAGTCAATACGGCCGGCTGGCCCACGAGATCCTGGTGGAAGAAGCGGAGCGTGAGCGCCGAGCGGCGTGGAAAAGAATGAACGAGGGCGACAACAGTGAGGCCACCCGGCAGCACTTCAATCGCGCCCACGCTCAACTCGCGGCAGCCAAGAGGGCCCAGCAAGCACAGGTCTCCTGATCGATCGCATGCGAGGAGGCTTCAGAAATGGACGTGATCAGCGCTGTCGAATGGCTGCTGATCGTCGTCGTCCTGATTCTGTTCGCCGGTCTCGCCGGCTTCTGGCTGCGGCGCCGTTGGCTGTCGCGTGCCGGCGGCAGCTTCGCCTGTAGTTTTCACCCGGCCAAACGGACTCCGGGCACCCATTGGGTGCTCGGAGTCGCGCGTTATCGGGAGCATGAGCTGCAGTGGTTCCCGGCATTCTCGCTGTCGCTGTGGCCGACCCAGCGCTTCGACCGCGGCCTGGTGCGCGCCGGTGAGCAGCGCCTCCCGGACGCCGGCGAGGTCGCCTGGCTGGTCGAGGGCCAGCGGATCGTGAGCCTGGAAGGCCCGGCGGAGCAGATCGAGCTGGCGATGGCGCCGGATTCCCTGACCGGCCTGCTCAGCTGGCTGGAGGCGGCGCCGCCCGGCATGCGCTACCGGCATTCCCCCCAGTCACCGGAGTAACTGCGGAATCTGACCACCGTTGGTCGAGCTTGTCGAGACCCCGTTCTCACTCAGCGGTGTTGCTCTGCTCCGCCTTGGCGCGACGTTGGGCGGCGCGGGGTTCGACCGGCGTCCGGTCGGTGCCGGGGATCCAGAGGACGTCGCCGACCTCGGCGTTCGCCACCCGGGAAGCCAGGAAGAGCAGGTCGGAGAGCCGGTTCAGGTAGGTGAGCGCCAGCGGGTTCAGGCCGCCCTCGACGTCCAGGCCGTACTCCTGCGCGGCTCGCCACGCCGTCCGCTCGGCGCGCCGGACGATGGTGCGCGCGACATGCAACTGGGCCGCCGTCTGGGTGCCGCCGGGCAGGATGAACGAGTTCAGCGGGCCCACCTGTGCGGAGTACTCGTCGCACCAGCCCTCGAGACGATCGATGCAGCCGGTGACGATCCGCAGCGGCTCCCAGGGCGGGTTCTCGGCCAGCGGCGTGGACAGGTCGGCACCCAGGTCGAACAGCTCGTTCTGAATCAGCCGCAGGGCGGCGTTCAGGTCGTCCGGCAGGTCGCCCCGGGCGGTCGCGACACCCAGCACCGCGTTCGCCTCGTCCACCTGGCCGTAGGCCTCGACCCGCAGATCGGTCTTGGCGGCCACCGAGTTGTCCGATAACCGGGTCTGCCCGGCGTCACCGGTGCGCGTGTAGATCTTGGTGAGGTGGACCATGTCGCCACCCTATGCCGCCCCCCGAATGCCCGGGGACAGATCTTTGGTTCAGGGGAGCGGGACGGGGGTTTCGGCGGGCTGGCCGGCCAGCACTCGGGTGACGTTGCGGACGGCGAGGCGGCACATGTTGTCACGGGTGGTGCCGCCGGCGCTGCCGATGTGGGGTTGCAGCACCACGTTGTCGAGTTCGCGCAGGGCCGGGTTGATCACGGGTTCGCCCTCGAAGGTGTCCAGTGCGGCCCCGGCCAGGTGGCCGCTGCGCAGCGCTGCGATCAGAGCCGTCTCGTCGACGATCCCGCCGCGGGCGGCGTTGAGCAGGTACGAGCCGCGCTTCATGGACGCCAGCGCGTCCGCATCGATCAGGTGCCGGGTGTCCGGTCGCAGCGGGACGTGCAGCGTCACCACATCGGACGTCGCCAGCAGGTCCGCCTGATCGACGATCTCCACCCCGTCGAGTTGCGTCCCGACCTCGAGCCGGGGATGGCTGGCGATGACCCGCATCCCGAAGGCCTGCGCACGCCGGGCGACCGCGCGTCCGATCCGGCCGAGGCCGATGACGCCCAGCGTCGCGCCCGCGCTGATGTCGAGGCCGACCAGCATGGTCGGACCCCAGATCCACGGTTCGCCCGAGCGGGCGAACCGGTCGGCCTCGACCACCCGGCGGGTGATCGCCAGCAGCATCGCGAAGGTGTGGTCGGCGGTCGCCTCGTCCAGGACGCCGGGGGTGTTGGTGATCACCACCCCGCGCCGTTTGGCCTCGGCCAGGTCGATGTTGTCGAAGCCCACCGCCGCGTTGGCGACCACGCGCAGCTGGGCACCGGCGGCGTCGAAGAACGCGGCGTCGATCCGCTCGGTGAGGGTGACGACCGCAGCAGCGGCGCCGGCGACGTCGGCCAGCATCCGCTCACGCGATGGGGGAGTGACTTCACCGACCGTCAGTTCCAGGCCGAGCGCGGGCAACTCGTTCATCACCGTTTCGGTGAGTCGTCGGGCAACATACAGATGGCCAGCAGGCATCGGGGTCAACTCCTTGTCGTTACGAGTGGGGGCAGGGCGGGCAATGGGTCACGTCCGGTGACCTTCGACCACTCCTCACGGAACCGTAGCCAGCGCTGCTCGGCCCGGGCTCGGCGCTTGGCCCGGGGCTTGACCCGGCTGGTGGAGAGCCGGCTCGGAATGACGTCGTGCACCGCTTCGGCACACATCGCGGCCGCGCCGATCGCCGGCAGATCCGGCTCGAGGGCGACGTCGTAGGTGCGTCCGGTGGCATCGGCGAGCAGCTTGGGCATCACCGGGTCCTCGCCGAACGCCCCGGTCAGGTAGATCGCCTGGTCACCGGGCGGGACGGTGGCCTCCAGCACCATCCGGTCGGCGAACAGCACGCCGTCGAGCACCGCACGGGCGAGCTGACCGCGGGTGGTCGAGCGGGTCATCCCGGTCAGCCCCGAGCAGGGCTGCTCGAACCAGAACGGTCCCCGCTCAGGCATCACGTGCGGAATGAAGAACGGTGCCGTCTCCGCCTCGTCCGGGGAGAGCTTGTTGGCCAGTCGGATCATCTCCCGGACGGCGGACTCCTTGCGGCCGAAACCGAGCAGCGTCGCGGCCACCGCCAGGCTGTCGCCACCGTTGGTGACGCCGTTGATCAGCCACTCGTCCGGACGCAGGCCGCGCCGCTGCAGCGCCCGTGCCCGCAGGTCGGGGGCGGACAGACAGCTGTTCACCACATGGGTGGTGCCCATGATCAGGAACGGGTTCGTGCCGGGCGCCGTCCCCAACGCATAGGACGCCGCCGGTGTATCGGCACAGCCGACGATCACCGGCACGCCCCGGGGAATCCCGGCCAGCTCGGCGAAGTCGGTGCCGGCGTGGCCCAGCACGTCCATCGCCGGCCGGACCGGCGGCAGCACGGACGCCTCGATGCCGAGCTCGGTGAGCGTCTTCGACAGCCAGTCGCTGTGCCTGCCGATGGTGTTGTAGACGCCCGTGTACGACGCCTGGGTCGGGTCGAGCGCCGCCTCACCGGTGAGCTGCTGACCCAGCCAGGTACCGGCGAAACCCAGGGTGGTCATCCGGGCGAAGGCATCAGGCTCGGCCTCGCGCAGATAGTGGTAGGCGATCGCCGCGAACGTCGACCGGGACGGGTGGTTGCCGGTGGACCGGATCGCCTTGGTCGAACGCAGCGGGCTGTAGTGGTCGAAGTACGTTGTCAGCGCGGGGTTGTCCCAGGTCACCGCGAAGGTGACCGGGTGTCCATCGTCGCCCATCGGCACGATCGTCGGGCAATGGGTGTCGAGGCCGACCCCACTCACCTCGGCCAACTGCGGCGCCAACTGCCGGCACACCGCCAGGATCGACTCCTCCCAGGCGGAAGGGTCGGCCCGGCCCACGCCGCCACGCCGGGAATCCGGATGGCGGGCGCGAGCCCGGGCGATGACCCGTCCGTCAGAGGCGAGGATGACGCCCTTGGTGGCCGAGGTGCCGAGGTCGAGTCCGAGGAAGGTTCTCATCGTTGAGCTCCTTGCTGATCGCCAGGCTGCTCAGCCGAGCAGCTTGACGGCTTCGCTGGGGTCGGCACCGTCGTGGATGACGGCCTTCAGCGCGTGCACCATGGCCCCCGGATCATCGGCACCCCAGATGTTGCGGCCGGCGGTCATGCCGGCGCCGCCGGCGTCCATCACGGCCGCGGCCTGGTTCAGCACGTCGATCGGCTCCGGGGTGGGTGCACCGCCCGCGGCGACGACCAGGGTCGGGGTGGCCTCGACGACCTTCTTGAACTCCTGCGCCGAGCCGGTGTACCAGGTCTTGACGATGTCGGTGCCGCATTCGGCGGCGGCACGCGCGGCGTACATCACCGATTCGGTGCTGCCCTTGCGGTCGCCCCACAGCTCACCGCTGGGGTAGGCGTGGCAGATCACCGGCAGGCCCCACTTGTGCGCCTCCTCGGTGACCGCGCTGAGCATCTCAAGCATGGCGACCTGGTTCTCCGAGCCGGCCGAGATGCCGACCGCGATGGCGTCCGCACCGAGCCGCAGGCAGTCCGCGACCTGGGCGACGGTGGCGTCGTAGGTGAGGTGGAAGTCGACGCAGAACGTCGAGCCCTTGATGATCAGCGGCACTTGCTTGGCGCGTCCGGACAGCAGGTGCCCGGCGACGCCCTTGAACACCGTGAAGGCGTCCGGCTCGGCGTCGGCGATCTTGTCGAAGACGGTCTTCAGATCGGCCAGCCGGGGCGCGACACCGCGCGGCACCGCCTGATCGAGCGCCACCGTCATCAGCCGGCCGTCCGCGCCGATGATCCGGCGCAGCCGGATCTCGCGGCCGAGTGCGGACGTGGTGCCGACGGGGTTCAGTTCGAAAATGCCCATGACAAATCCTTCTGTGTGGTGTGGAAAAGAATGAAGAGACGGGGGAGTGGGCCTCAGGCCCAGGGATCGATGCCGACCCGCAGGTCCTTGCCCGAGGCGACCAGGTCGAGCGCCTCGTGCACCCGGGCCAGCGGCAGTTGGGTGCCGACCAGGTCGGCGACCCTGAGCTTGCCGGCGGTGACCAGGTCGGCGACGGCGTGGAAGTTCTCCAGCCGGCAGGACGAGGCCCCGACGACCTCGTACTCGTTGTAGTGGATGTCGTTGGCGACGATGCTCAACACGTCGCCGGCGTTGAACCCGGCGAAGGCGGAGATCCGGGCGCCCGGAGCCAGGATGCCGAGGTAGGGGGTGAGTGCGTCCACCCGTCCGATGGCCATGATCACCACGTCGATGCCGCCGTCGGTGGCGGCCAGGATCTGGGCGGGGGTGTCCTCGCCCGGTGCCAGCACCAG
>JBDHZN010000213.1:0-6099 GCA_039811845.1 Micropruina sp.
TCGGCGTTGGGGATGACGGTGGGCTCGCCGCCCTCAAGGACGGCGATGACCGAGTTGGTGGTGCCGAGGTCGATGCCTACTGCACGAGCCATTGCGTGTTCCTCCAGTTGTGTGATGTTCTACTTGCCGGCTTCAGCCGGCCACGTTGTTGAGCCTAACACGCTCAATCACTAAGTTGAGCGTACCTGACTCAACTATCACCGTTCGCACGCTATTCCATCGTCCGGCCAAGACGGCGAACGGGTGCGGCTCCCTTCGGAAGCCGCACCCGCTCTCACTGTCGCCCGTCGCTGCGGGCTACCGCGATTCCACCGACCGGATCGCCGCGACGACCATGTCCCAGAAGGCGCCGTGGTCCAGCCGGACCGCGACCTGGGTGTGGCAGTCCGGGGGTGCGGGCGCCCGGAAGTCGGCCACGGTCATGCCGACCGTCAGATCCCCCCGGAGTTCGACGTCCAGCGGCACCTTCTGCGTGCTGACCGTCGCCGGATCGATCAGGTACGCCACGGCGCACGGATCGTGCACCGGCGGATCGTCGAACCCCTGCGCCTCCTTGTACGCCTTGCGGAAGAAGGCGAACAGACCCAGCACGAACTCGCTGCACTCGGAGCCGATGGCACGGATCTGCTCTTCGACGGCGGCCGTGGCCAGCGCCTGGTGGGTCAGGTCGAGACCCACCATGGTGAGCGGCCACGCCTCGTTGAAGACGATGTGCGCGGCCTCCGGATCGACCTTGATGTTGAACTCGGCGACCGCACTCCAGTTCCCCACGTGGTAGCCGCCGCCCATCAGGACGACCTCCTGCACCCGCTGCGCGATCCGCGGCTCCTTGCGGACCGCGAGCGCGATATTGGTGAGCGGCCCGGTGGGGACCAGAGTGACCGTGCCGGGTTCATTCGCCATCACCGTGTCGATGATGAAGTCGACCGCATGCCCCACGCCGACCTCGCTGACCGGTTCGGGGAGTTCGACCCCGTCCAGCCCGCTGTCGCCGTGGATGTCGGGGGCCACCTCGATCTCGCGGACCAGCGGCCGGTCGCAGCCCGCGTGCACGGGGACCTGCGTCAGCCGGGCCACCCGCAAGACGCTGAGCGCGTTGCGAGTCACCTTCTCGAGCGTCTGGTTGCCGCCGACCGTAGTGATGCCGAGCAGTTCGATGGCCGGGTCGCCGCCGGCCAGGATCATGGCGACCGCGTCGTCGTGACCCGGGTCGCAATCCAGGATGATCTTTCGAGTCATGCGAGGCCAACCTCCTTCTTGATGTGGACGTCCCCGGGCTTCGGGATGAGCAGTGAGGACAGGAATGCCAGTACCAGGATGACGGCGCCGGTCGCGATTCCGCCAAGGTAGCCGGCCCGAGCTCCGGACGTTTCCGTGAGCAAGGTGGACGCCGCGAACAGCACAGCGAAGCTGAGGCCCGCGCCGAGGTTGAACGCACCGGAGTTCATTCCAGGCAGGTAGCCGGGGTTGTCGTCCGGGCTGAGCACGATGCCCAGACCGTTCAGCATGATGTTGCTCATCCCCGCGTAGGTGATGCCCACGAAGACCGAGATGAACAGCAGCAGCCAGATGTTCGGCATGTTCGCCGCCAGCATCGTGATGCCGAGCCCGATCGCGGTCCCGACCAGACCGATCTGCAGGACCCGGTTGTAGCCGAGCCGGCCGGCCAGCTTGCCGGACACCGGACCCATCAGCAGGCCGGCGAACGCGTACGGCGTGAGGGTCACCCACGACACCGTGTCGGCGGTCAGCCCGGCCCCGACCTCGGCGTCCTGAGCCAGGTTGGGAACCAGCCCGTTCATGACGGCGAACACTCCCGTCATGGTCAGCGTGGTCGTCAACAGCAGAGCCCAGGTGCGTCGTTGCTTCATGTAGGTCGTGGACACCAGCGGGTGCGGCACCCGCTTCTCCACGTTCCAGAAGATGACGAAGCCCACTGCCCCGACGACCAGCAGGATCGCGACCAACAGCCAGTTCGCCGCCGCCAGCTTGCCCGCCTCGTTGAGCGCGATCAGGGTGGCGCCGAGCGCGAGGACGATCGGCACGACGCCCTTCCAGTCCATCGCCGAGGTCTCGCTGGCCTTGGACTCCCTGATGAAGAACGCGACCGCCAGCACGGCGACCGCACACACCACCGACATCACCCAGAAGATGGACCGGAAGCCGTAGTGGCCCGCGAGCCAGCCGCCGGCCAGGGCGTCCACGCCGGCGATGCCGCCGTTGATCGAGGCGAGCACGGCCATCAGCAGCGCGTACTGCTTCTCGCTGGGGATCTCGACCCGCAGCATGATCAGGCTCATCGGCACGATCGGGCCGGCGACGCCCTGGATGATCCGGCCGACGAACAGCACGCTCACCGACGGCGCCAGTGCCGAGATCGCACACCCGATCGCGGTGATCGCGAGCATGCCGATCATCACCTTGCGGCGGCCGATCAGGTCGCCCCAGCGGGGCAGGAACAGTGAGAACAGGGCGGCCGCGGTGAAGAACGCCGTCTGGGTCAGGCCGATCTCGGCGGCCGTCGTGGCTAGTTCCCTCTCCATGGTCGCCAACGCCGGCGACAACATCGAGGCGTTGAGCTGGAACGCGAAGATCGCCACCAGCAGGCTCAGGACGATCGGCATCACCCGCGAGGTCGGGAGCCGGTTCGCTTCCGTGCCGGTCATGCCGTCACCTCTTCGGCGGAATCGCTGCCCGAGGATCGGTCGAGCGGCGGTTCGCTCGCCCCGGGACAGGTCAGCACCCGGGCGGACAACGCGTGCCCCGCCAGGCAGCTGGCGACCAGATCGCCGTCCGTGGAGAGGTAGGAGGTGAGGAAGCCGGCGTTGAACGCGTCCCCGGCGCCTGTCATGTCCCTGACCTGCTCGACCGGCGCCACCGGGACGGTGGCGAACAGCCGGCCGGAGGCGAACACGTTCGTGGCCCGCTTGCCCTGACGGGCCAGCAGCACGGCATCGCCGAACCGTGAGAGGTTCGGACCGGGCGTCACCCCGTCGGCGAGGCCCAGGTGGAGGCTCTCGTCCCGGTTCGCCGAGATGAAGTCCGGGCGACACTCGGCCATCAGGTCGAGGAAGGCGGGGATCCCGAGGTGGTCGATCATGCCGGTGGACGACACGTCCATCGATGTCTTGCCGCCGCGTCGCTTCACCTCGCTGACAGCTTCCAGCACGGCCTGCGCGGTGCTGCCGCCCTCGAACGAGTAGGCGGTCAGGTGCAGCAACTCGATGTCGTCGAACCAGGCCGGATCAATGGTCTCCAAGCGGGCGCAGGCGCCCCGGCTGGGGAACATGAACCGCTCGCCCTCCTCATCGATCAGGACCACGATCATCCCGGTGACGTCGCGCACCTGCATGCGCACGTCCACCCCGCGCTGCTCGAGCTCGGCGGTCAGCACGTTGCCGCCCAGGTCGTCCCCGACACAGCCGATGAAGCGGGTGCTGTAGCGGGGAGCCGCAAACGCGGCCACGTTGGCCGCGGACCCGCCCCGCTGCATCCGGATCTCGGACTGGGTGTCGGTGGCGTACCGAACCCGCTCCAACTGCCACACGACGACGTCTTGGACGACGTCACCAATCACGCCTAACACAGAGCTCACCTCCCCACCAGCGCGGTCGCGATGTCGAGACCCACGCGGATGTTGTTGTAGTAGAGGGCGACGTTCGCGTCCAGGCTGCGACCGTCGGTGGCCTGCCGGATGTAATCGAGCAGGAACGGGGTGGACGCCTGGCCGTGGATTCCCTGCCGCTCGGCCGCGGCCCAGGCCTCGGCGAGCACCGCCTCGAGTTCCTTGGGGTCGAGTTGCTCGTCGGCGGGGACCGGATTGGCCACCAGGATGGCGCTGGCGATGCCCAGCGCCTTTTGGGTCGCCACCATGGTGGCGACGTCCCCCGGCTCGTCCACGCGGGCAGTGAGGTCGTGGCCGGAGTCGACCACGTAGAAGCCCGGGTAGCGGTCGGTGCGGTACCCGACCACCGGGATGCTCAGCGACTCGAAGCGCTCCAGCGTGGCCGCGATGTCGAGGATCGCCTTGGCGCCGGAACTCACCAGCACGATGGGTGTCCCGGCCAGCGAATAGATGTCGGCCGACTCGTCGAAGCTCTCGGCGGCGCCGTGATGCACGCCCCCCAGGCCACCGGTGGAGAACACGTCGATGCCGGCCGCCCGCGCCAGCAGGCCGGTGGACGCGATCGTGGTGCCCGCGTTCTTCTTGGTGACCGCGCCGTAGGCCAGGTCGCGCACCGAGGACTTGGTGACGTCGTCGTCGTAGGCCAGTTCCTTGATCTCGTCCTCGGTCAGGCCGACCACGGGCTGGCCGTGGACGACGCCGATGGTGGCGGGGACGCCGCCGCCCTGGCGGACGATCTCCTCGCCACGCAGCGCAACCTCGACGTTGCGGGGGCGCGGCAGGCCGTGAGTGAAGATCGTCGATTCGAGCGCCACGACGGGAGTGCCGCTCGCCATCGCATCCTTGACGTGCTCCGCGACGCGGAAAGCAGCGTTGCTCATGGGTACTTCCTTTCACTGGGTGGATTCGGTGAGTCCGAGACAGCAGGTTAGGCCCGACCCGTCATTCCCAAACAGCATCAAATCGGCATCAAGTGATAGCCTTTAGGTATGATCCTCAGCCTGACCCAGCTTCAGGTGTTCGTGACACTCTGTGACACCCTCCACTTCACCCGGGCGGCCGAACGGCTTTCCATCTCCCAACCGACGGTGAGCAAGGAGATCGGCGCGCTGGAACGTGCGCTGGGCATTCGTCTGCTCGTCCGCTCGCCGGCCGGCACGACGCTGAGCCAAGCGGGAGAGCGGCTGGCACCACAGGCGCGAGCGGTGCTACGGGAGGCCTCGACCTTCGAGGCGATGTCCGCGGAGGTGCGGCGCCAGTCCCGGCGCCAGGTGACGATCGCCGCCTCCCCCAGTATCGTGAACAGGATCCTGCCCGCCACGCTGCGCGAGGTCGACGACCGCCAAATGGGCGTCGGCCTGCTCGCGCTCGAGGTCGAGACCGGGGACGTGGTGGCGGCTGTCGACGGCGGCCGCGCTGACATCGGCATCGGCCACCACTTGGTCGACCCCGTCCGGGCCACGAAGCGGCGGATCGGCAACGACGAGTTGCGGGTGGTGGTCAGCCGCGACCTGGCGCCGGCCGGGCGGCAGACCATCGACCTGCGGCGGCTGGACAACGTGCCACTGCTCATCTGGCCCCGGGACCGCAGCCCGGTCTATCACGACGCGATGCTGGAGGCGTGCCGGAGTCGGGGTCTGGAGCCGCTGCTGCTCACCGGCACCACCCGCATCTCCGGCTCCTGGTCGTACTTCCTCGACGACGCCCGCGCCTTCGCCCTCGCCCCCCAGGACTTCGCCGCGTACGAGGCCGGGGGGAACCTGGCCGCGCTGAGCATGGAGCCGCCCGCGCACGTGCCGCTGGAGGTCGTCTGGCGGGAGGGGAACTCCGCTGTGGACCAGATCCTCGAGGTCATCTGGGCGCTGACCAAGGATCGGCGTGCGGGGGCGGAACCCGACCGGCCTCCGACGGGACCGCGCCGGCCCGCGGCGAGTGACGACGCCTCACCGCCGCAACCTTGATCGGGGCGTCGCCGGCTCCCCGACGGGAGGCCTGGAACCCACGCCAGCGGAGGCGCCCTCTGCTTCCCGGGACGGTCGGCACCTACGATTGCCGTCCGGTGGGCCGGACGTGTCAGATTGGACATCGGCCAAGCCCGCAGCGAAGGAGACACACCGTGCCGACTGATCGTTCCGACGATTCTGGCGAGGACACCAGCTTCTGGGGCGAGGACACCGAGGCCGACGGCGGCTGGCTCTTCCGGCCGCAGAGCGACACGGACGCCGGCCTCAGCTATCGCGGTGAGCTCCGCCCGGATGAGCGTGCCGGGACGCCGGGCGGCGCCGGGGCCGGCGGCGCGGGCGGATCCGCGTCCTCACCGACCGAGACACCGGCCGCCGGCGCGGGCGCGTCGGTGTCCTCACCGACCGGGACGCCGGCCGTCGGCGGGGGCGACGGCGCGGCGGGCGGTCTCGCCAGGGGTGCCGCTTCGGACGACGGCGCAGCCGCGGCAGCTGTCGCATCGCCGGGCGGCC
>JBDHZN010000214.1:0-6091 GCA_039811845.1 Micropruina sp.
GGGGAGAAGTCCTCGGCGGCCAGCTTGTCGCGCTTCTGATCGAGCAGTTCGGACGCCGCCAGGCCGGCCCCCAGCACGTCCAGCACGTGGCCGACGTCCAACCCGTTGTCCTTGGCCACGATCGCCGCCTCGGCGAGCGCCACCAGGGTACCGGCGACCACCATCTGGTTGCAGGCCTTGGCCACCGCACCGGCGCCCACCTCGCCCATCAGCTCGACGGTGCCGCCGATCACGTCGAGCACCGGACGCAGCCGCTCGAACATCTCCGGCGACGAGCCGCACATGATCGACATGGTGCCGTCCTCGGCCTTCGCGACGCCGCCGGACATGCAGGCGTCCATCACCGCGACCTGACCCTGCAGACGTTGCGCCAGCTCGCGGACGCGGTTGGGCGAGATGGTGCTCATCACCACCAGGTCCGTCGTGCCGCCCTCGATCAGCGCGGGCAGCATCGGCTCCAGGTAGGGCAGGTCGGGCAGCAGGCAGAAGACCAGCTCGCGGTCCTGCAGCGCCACCGTGGCGTCGGTCGAGACCGCCACCCCGGCCTCGGACGCCGCCGGCACCTCGACGATGTTGGCGCCGGTCACGTCGTGGCCGGCACGGGCCAGGTTGACCGCCACGGGCAGTCCCATATTGCCCAGGCCCAGCACACAGATCTTCATGCCCACTCCTCCAGTCGCGCCCGGAACTCCGGGCTGTCCAGCACATCACGGTTCACCACGAATCGTGGCGCCTGACCCGCCGCGACGGCCAGCAGGGCGTCCACGCAACTGTTGCCGTTGCCCAGGCTCATCTCCGACGTCCAGGACAGCGAATGCGGTGCCAGGGTGACGTTTGGCAGCTTCTCGATGCCGGACGTCTGCGGCTCGTCCTCGAACACATCCAAACCCGCGGCCCGGATCGAACCCGAGGTCAGTGCGGCGATCAGCGCCGCCTCGTCGACGATCGGCCCGCGGGCCATGTTGATCAGCACCGCGCTCGGCTTCATCGCGTCCAGGAAGCCGGCGTCGACCGCGTGGAAGGTGTCCGGGGTGAGCGCGGCCATGATGATCACCGCGTCGGACGCCGCCGCCAGTTCCGCTCGATCGACCAGCCGGACGCCCATCTCGGCGGCCCGCTCGGGCGGGCAGAACGGGTCGTGCCCGATCAGCGTCACGTCGAACGGCGACAGCAGTCGCAGGAACTCGCCACCGGTGTTGCCCACCCCCAGCAGGCCGATGGTGAGGCCGTTCAGGCCGGTGCCCATCAGGTTCGTCCGCTCAGCCCAGTTGTGCTCGCGGACCAGGGCGTCCTTGGCGACCAGGTTGTGCAGCACCGCCAGCAGCATCGCCAGCGTCGCCGTCGCCACCGGACGGCGGGCGCCGTCCGGGGTGATGGTGATCGCGACGGCGTTGCGGGTGCAGGAGGCCAGGTCGACGGTGTCGTAGCCGACACCGAACCGGGCCAGCACCAACGGCCGCGGCACCCCCTCGGCGAACGACGCCTCGGTCACCGCGGGGGCGGCGAACAGGACGCCGTCGTAGGGGGCCAGGTCTTCGGGCGAGAAGGTCGCCACGTTCTCGGGCAGGTACTCCCAGGTCACGTCCGGACGATCCAGCCGGCCGAGGCCGATGTCGCCCCAGACGTTGCGGTCGCCGTCCAGGAAGTCGCGAGAGACGCCGATGCGGAAGGGACGCGCCATCAGAAGACCGCGATCGGGTTGACCGGGCCGCCGGTGCCACGCGGCACATTGAGCGGTGCGACCGTCAGCATGAACCGGTAGGCGCCCTCCTCGCGGCAGGCCACCGCCAGCTCTTCGAGATCGAGATTGTCCAGCAGCGGCACCCCCATCGCGGTGATCGCCAGCACGTGGATCGGCGACCCGATGCCCGGAGTGGGCGAGGGACGGGCGTCGCTGTCGCCGTCGCCGCCGAGCAGGCTGATGCCGCGCTCGGCGAGCAGCGGCATCGCGTCCACGTGCAGGCCGGCGCTGCCCTCGGTGTCGGCGTCCCAGGGGCCGAGCGCGGCCCGGCGGGCGAACTGGCCGCTGCGCACCAGCACGGCGTCACCCGGTTCGATCCGGACGCCGAGCGCCTCCTCGACGCGCAGGATGTCCTCGGCGTGGAAGGCGGTGCCGGGCTCGATCCAGTCCACGCCGTCGACCGCGGCGAAGTCGAGCAGCACGCCGCAGGTGACCAGATGGCGCAGCGCCGAGACGTCGCCGAAGTCGGTGCCGGTGGCGTTCACCACGTCGGCGGAGGTATTGCCGTCGAACAACTGGCCCCGGTAGGCGATGTGGCTCAGCGCGTCCAGGTGCGAGACGGCCTTGCCGTGGAAGGCGACGCCGAGAAAGTCCTTATTGCAGGTCGGTTCCGGCGGTTCCCGGTCGCCCAGCTCGACCATCATGTGCATGGCCGGTTGCGGATTGTCGATCCCGCTGACCGTGTTCCAGGGCAGCGCCATCTGGGCGGTGCGGCCCGATCGGACCAGGCCGGCGGCCTCGCGGACCTTGTCAGGGCCGACTGTGCTCCAGGCTCCGCGAGAGGGCTCGCTATATTGTCCCCACCTCTTGAGCTGCTCGAAGACCTGGTCGAACTCGGCTTGAGAGACCTCGGGCAGAGCAAGTGGGTTGGTGACGCGCGCGGCATCCACGATCGGAACTCCCTTCGTTGGGTGTTGGCGCCATCACCGTAGTCCATTACTCTGGCGATGATCCAGCATGATGTTCAGAAGGGTTGCGATGGATCGCAGTGCGGTACCGGCTCTGACTCGGGCGATGACCATCGTCGACCTGCTCTCGGAGGCCGGGCAGGCGGGCCTCACCGTCACCGACATCGCGGCCCGCACCGGCATCGCCAAGTCGACCACCGCCCTGCTCTGCTCGGTGCTCGAGAACGAGGGCATGGCCCGGCGGCACGACGGCCGCTATCGCCTCGGACGGCGTTTCCTCGGCCTGGCCGCCGACTATCTGGCGACGGTCGACGACCTGGAGGAGTTCTACACCGAGGTGCGGCAACTGCCGATCGTCTCCCAGGAGGCGGCACGGCTGGCGCTGCTGGACGGCACCGACGTGATCTATCTGGCCCGCTACGAGGCGACCGGGCGTCCGCGCCGGGTGACCGGCGGTATCGGTGACCGTTTTCCGGCCTCGATCACCGCGACCGGCAAGGTGATGCTGGCCACGCTGCCGGCCGAGGCGGTGGAGGACCGCTATCGCGGCAAGCTGCTGCCCCGCTACACCGAGCGCAGCATCCAGTCGCTGCCCGACCTGCTGCGCGACCTCGAGGCGGTGCGCGAGCGGGGCTACGGGGTCGACGACGAGGAGACCAACCTCGGCCAGGTCTGCTACGCGGTCGCCGTCCGGAATGCCCCTGACGAGCCGGCCACCTTGTCGGTGAGCTCGACCCTGACCCGCGAGCGTGCTCTCGAGCTGTCCGTCGCAGACGTGGTGGCCGAGCTGAACCGGCTCGCGGAGCTGTTCCGCAATCCACTGGCCGGACGCAGCTTCTGAAATCTTCCGCCTCAGCGGAAGGAAATCTACGGAAACTGGTTGCCTCACGCCCCGACCTGGTCCAGAATCTTGGTCACAGTCCAGAATGTTGGCTTTCACTCAGAGTTGAGGATCCCAATGACTGATGCTCCCCTGATCGAGATCAAGGGCCTCGTCAAGCAGTTCGGCGCCACGCAGGCGCTGAAGGGCGTCGACTTCACCCTGCAACCGCACAGCATCCATGCGTTGCTGGGCCAGAACGGTGCCGGTAAGTCCACGCTGATCAAGGTGCTGTCCGGCCTCTATCCGCCGACCTCGGGCGACGTCCGGGTGCAGGGTCACCCGCTCGGCACGCCCGAAGCGACCCAGGCGATGGCGTTCATCCACCAGGACCTGGGCCTGGTCGAGGCGATGAGCGTCGCCGAGAACGTCGCCCTCGGCACCACCTATGCGCGCAGCGGAGGCCTGATCAGCTGGCGCCAGGTGCGGCGCCGCGCCGAGGAGGCGTTGGCGCTGGTCGAACTCGATGTCGATCCCGAGACGCTGATCGCCGACCTGACCCGGGCTGACCGCTCTCTGGTCGCCATCGCCCGAGCGCTCTCGGCGGACGCACCGATCCTGGTGCTCGACGAGCCGACGGCTTCGCTGCCGGCCGCCGACTCCGAGCGGCTGTTCGAGGTGCTGAAGAATCTGCGCGACCGGGGCTGCGGCATGATCTACGTCTCGCACCGGCTCGACGAGGTGTTTGCCATCTCCGATTCGGTGACCGTGTTTCGTGACGGACGACTGATCCACGCCGGCGCCATCTTGGACAAGACTCCCCAGGACCTGATCGTCGACATCGTCGGCAGCAAGCCCAAGAGCTATCAGTCTCGCTTCAACGCCCAGACCCGTCCGGTGGTGCTGGCCGGCGACCGGGTGCTGGCCGGCCCGGCCGGTCCGGTGAGCTTCCAGGTGCACGCCGGCGAGGTGGTCAGCATGGTCGGCCTGACCGGTGCGGGTCACGTGCAGCTCGGACGCGCCATCGGCGGCGCCTTCCCGATGCACGGCGGCACGTTGACCCTGGACGACCAGCCGTACGCCCCGGCGTCGCCGGCAGCGGCGGTCGATCGCGGCGTCGGCTTCGTCACCTCCAACCGGATGGAGGAGGGGATGGCGCCGGAAATGAGCGTCCGGGAGAACTTCCTGGCGAATCTGCGGCCGCGCGGCATGTCGGTGCTCAGCTGGAACAGCCCGAGCAAGGACGCCGCGCTCGGCGAGGAGCTCACCGAGACCTACGGCGTCCTGCCGCCCAACCCCGAAGCGCCGATCGCGACGCTTTCCGGCGGCAACCAACAGAAGGTGATGGTCGGGCGCTGGCTGTCGGCCAACCGTCGGGTGATCGTGCTGGAAGAGCCCACCGCGGGCGTCGACGTCGGCGCGAAGGCCGACATCTACCGCCTACTCGAGGACGCGCTGGACGAAGGTCTGGCCGTCGTCATGGTCAGTACCGACTTCGAGGAGGTGGCCAGCGTCGCGCACCGCGCGCTGGTCTTCGTCCAAGGACGGATGACCGAAGAACTGGCCGGCGACGATCTCACCGTCGGCAAACTCACCGCCGCCAGTTCCGGCGCCAACCTGCTGACCACCAACTGACGAGGGAGTCCACCGCAATGACCACAGCAGCACCAGCCGCGCCCGCTCGCCCGGCCAAGCGCCGCCGCGGCGGAGGCTCTTTCGTCGGCACCTACGGCCTGCTCGTCCTGGCCGTCCTGTTGTTCATCGTGTTCGCCATCCTGATGCCGGGCACCTTCCTCACCCAGACCAACCTGAACGCCATCCTGGGCGCCAACTCGATCCCGGCGATCCTGGCGCTGGGTGCGATGATCCCGATCGCCACCGGCAAATTCGACGTCTCCATCGGCTACGCGCTGGGCCTGGCCCACGTGCTGATGATGGTGATGGTGGTCAACGGGGTGCAGTGGATCCTCGCCGCGCTGATCGTGCTGGTGATCCTCACCCTGGTCGGCGTGGTGAACGGCCTGCTGGTCGAGCTCGGCAAGATCGACTCCTTCGTCGCCACCCTGGGTACCGGCTCGGTGCTGTACGCGATCACCGGCGCCGTCACCAACGGTGCCCGCGTGGTGCCCACCGGTGAGCGGCTGCCGTTCGGCTTCACCGACCTCTACGACTCCAAGTTCATCGGCATCCCGGTCGCGGCCTGGTACGTCACGGTCATCGCGGTGACCCTGTGGATCGTGCTCGAGCGGCTGCCGCTCGGCCGCTACTTCTACGTCCTTGGTTCCAACCAGCGGGCCGCCGACCTGATCGGCCTGCCCACCCAGCGCTACTCGGTGTACGCGTTCGCGTCCTGCTCGTTCCTGGTCGGCGTGGCCGGTGTGCTGCTCGCCTCGCAGCAGCAGATCGGCAACCCTTCGGTCGGCTCGGAATACATGCTGCCGGCGTTCGTCGCCGCGCTGCTCGGCTCGACCGTGATCAAGCCGGGCCGGCCGAACGCGGGTGGCACCATCGTCGCCGTCGTCACCCTGGCGATCGGCCTGGCCGGCATCGGCCAGCTGGGCGCGAACTTCTGGGTCAACCCGCTGTTCAACGGCGTCACGCTGCTGATCGCCGTCGGCCTGG
>JBDHZN010000215.1:0-6081 GCA_039811845.1 Micropruina sp.
GCTGGTGCCCGCCGCCGCACTGCCCGCCCGCGATCCGCGCACCGAGTTCAGCACGGTCACCTCACTGGTCACCGGCGGCTCGGCCTGGGGTTCGGCACACTCCGCAGGCGGCACGGCCCAGCCGGTCTGGACGCCGGATCAGCCCCTGCTGACCACGGCTGCCGCTTCCTCGCCGCAGCCTCTCGCGACGGGCACAGGGACGGCTGCGGCACCCCAGGGCACCGCGCAGCAGACGTTGAACTTCCCGCCGCCGACGCAGCCGGCGCCCTCGTTCCCCCAGCCCGGGACGCCCGATTGGTTCGCCCCTCCCCCGCAGACCCGCTGGCAAGCGCCGGATCCGAGCGTCTCGGTCGCCCAGCTGTGGAACGCCGCCACGCCCGGGGTGATCCTCACCCTGCTGGTCGGTGCGCTGATCAACCCCCTGTCGGCACCGATGCTGGTTCTGGCGGGAGTGCTCGCCAGCCGCGTCAAGTACCGCGTCGACCAGGTCCGGCGCAGCTTCCTGTGGGCCGGCGGGCTGATTGCCACGATCGGAGTGATCGCCCTGCTCAACGCCGATTTCGAGCTGTCCACCGCCTGGCAGGTGGTGTCCGGCTGGTCGCAGGTCGCGTGCTGGATCCTGGCGATCGTCGTCCCGCTGCAGGTCGGCGCCGGCATCCGCGCCCGCGAACAACCCCGCCGGCCGAACTGAGCGGGTGCGATGAACTCATCCTCGGGCTTGGGGCTCCCGGGACCCGGACAACCAGAATTCGACCGGCCGGCGGACACCTCGTGGTCACCGGACGTGCCGCCGCAGTTCAGCGGTCCGGGGGCGGGGTCGATGCCGTCCGGAACCAGCCCCGCACCGTCGAGCCCGCCGGCGAGGGACCCAGCGCCGTCCGGCCCATGGGCACCGCCGACATTGCCGCCGTCCAGCCCGCCTGGGTCCACTGGGCCCGGGCCGCGGCGCAACGGCGTCCGCGGCGTCCTGATCGGGGGAACCCTGGTCGTCATGGTGGCACTCGGGTTGCTCGCCTGGCAGTTGTTGCCGGCCACCCCGGCGCCGACGCCCACGCCGTCCGTCTCCCCGGTCGCGCCGGTGGCGGTGCCCTCGGACGTCCCGCCCAGCGTGGTGCGCACGCCGGAGACCCCCGCCCCGACGACCAGCTCCGCAGTGACCGGCGGCAGCATCGGCCAGTACATCGGCTACCGCACCAGCGACGGTGAGGCGCAGGTCACCGTGAGCAGGGCCAGCTGGGTCGACAACGGCGCACTGGAGCCGACTCAGGGCCTGCTCTACCTGGTGCTCGACGTCCGGTTCGAGTCGCTGAAGGGCACAGCGGTCACCGGGCCGTTCTTCACCGCGGTGCGCGAGCCCGGCGGCACCCGTCACCTGATCGCGGTCGGCGCCGCCCTGGACGATCCGCTGGCGATGCGGACGCTGTCCGCCGGTGACGCCAACGCCGGCCAGGTCGCGTTCGAGGTGGCCCGTGGGCCGGTCACCTTCGAAGTGCTCAACGAATCGCTCGAACCCGTTGCCTCCGTGGAGATTCCTGGCTGATGACTGAACCGTTCCGTTCCCGCAGCTTCGTCGCCGTCGCACCCGAGGACCGCCCGGTGCGCAGCCGGCGCGCCGTCCGGGTGGTCGTCACCGACGGCAGCCATGTGCTGATGCTGCGCGACAGCGACCCCGGCGTACCCGGCCTGCACTGGTGGATCACCCCCGGTGGCGGCGTCGACCCGGGCGAGACGCCGCTGCAGACAGCGGTGCGCGAACTGGCCGAGGAGACCGGGCTGCAGGTCGAGCCGGACGCGCTGCGCGGCCCGCTGATGCGGCGCTTCGTCGTCCACGGCTACAGCGACCAGGTGCTGGGCCAGGCGGAACTGTTCTATGTGCTGCGGGTCTCCGAGCAGTTCGAGTTGGACACCTCCGGGTTCACCGACGACGAGAAAGTGACCATCGCCGCCTGGGACTGGCTGCCGCTGGACGGCCTGGCCGGGCTCACCGAAGAAGTCTGGCCGGTCCGGATCGGCGAGTTGGTGGCGCTCGAGGCGCAGCCCCAACGCTGGCTGGAGGATGACGGGGTGGTCGAGGAGTCGACCGTGGATGCCGGGGAGCTCGGCCGCCGGGTCGCCCTAGACTGGACCGGCTCGCCGGACGACTGGGCGGGCCTCCCCGATCCCGAGAAACGATGACCTCTCCCACTGCTCCCGCCGATCACCGGTACCTGGAACGCTTCCTCTGGCTCTCGCTGGCCACCGCCGTCCTCACGGTGGCATTGAAGGCTGCGGCGGCACTGATCACCAACTCGGTCGGCATGTGGTCCGACGCCCTGGAGTCGACGGTCAACCTGCTCGCCGCCGGCGTCGCGCTATGGGCCATGCGGTTATCGGCCAAACCCGCCGATCACAACCATGATTTCGGTCATGGCAAGGCCGAATACCTGTCGGCCGCGGTCGAGGGAACCCTGATCGTGGTAGCCGCGGTGGCGATCATCGCCGGCGCGATCAACCGGTTCGTCAACCCGGTGCCGCTGGAGAGCATCGGGCTCGGCGTGGTGCTGGCCACGGTGGCGTCCGTGGGCAACCTGGTGACCGGGCTGATCCTGATCCGGGCCGGACGTGCGCACCGCTCGATCACGCTGGAGGCCGACGGCAAGCATCTGATGACCGACGTCTGGACGTCGGTGGGTGTGCTGGCCGGCATCATCATCGTCGCGCTGACCCACATCGTCTGGCTCGATCCGCTGATCGCGCTCGGGGTGGGCGTCAACATCGTCTTCACCGGGGTCGGGCTGGTCCGGCGCTCCGTGGTCGGCCTGCTGGACGCCACCCTGCCGCCGGACGAGGTGGCGATCATCCAGCGCGCGCTGGTGCCGTTGACCGATGATCCGCGGGTGCATCTGACCGATCTGCGCACCCGGGAATCGGGCCGGCAGCGGTTCGTCCAGGCCACCCTCACGGTGCCCGGCGAGTGGACGGTGCGACGCAGCCACGACCTGGCCGACCGGGTCGAGGAAGAGGTCGAGTCGGCGCTGCCCGGCACGGTGACGTTCGTCCACGTCGAGCCCACGGACTAACTGGTCGCGTGCCGGATCTCGGTGTCGATCAGCCGTCGCCACGAGCCGACGAGGTCGACGTCGACATAGGCCTTGTACGAGCCCTGCGGACGGGCCGGCGTCCCGATGTGGAAGGCCCGGACGCCGGCCCGCGCCAGCCAGGGCACATGGTCGGGGTGCAACCCGCCGCCGGCCATGATCACGCCGGCCTGCCAGGGGTCCGTGGCGCGCTGCAGCAGGTCGTCCAGACCGTGCGCGAGGCCCCGTGGTGAGCCGGCGGTGAGCACCTGATCGAGCCGGGGTAGGCGGCGCAGCAGCGCCCAGCCACGATCGGGGAGCAGGCACGAGTCGATCGCCCGGTGGAACGTCCACGGCCAGTCACCGTCGGCGACCAGTTCGCCGACCACCTGGCCGTCCACCTCACCCAGGCCGTTGAGGTAGCCGAGGATCATGCCGTCGGCGCCGGCGTCGGCATAGCTCGCCATCAGGCCCTTCAGCCGAGTGACCTCGCCGCCGTCGGTGCCGAATCCGGCCCGCAGCCGCACCATCACCCGCAGCTGGATCGAGGTGGCGGCACGCACCTTCGCCACCAGCGCCGGTTCCGGCGACAACCCACCCTCGTCGAGGGTCCCGCACAGCTCCACCCGGTTGGCGCCGCCCGCTTCCGCGCGCTCGGCGTCCGCCGCATGGAGCGCGATCACTTCGAGCAGCCCGCTCATGGCCCCCATCATGGACGGCGACGGCCCGGCTGGGTACGCCGGACACGCAGGCCGGCAACCGGTTTCACCAACTGGACCCGGCGAACCCCTCCGGCAGGGATCAATTCGGCACCGTCAGTTCGGCGATCATCGCTCTGCCTCGATCACCGCCGCCGGCGAGTAAGCGGTGGAATCAACGGCGCCGCGGGGCATCGTCAGCGCTGCCAGCAGTGTGGCGGCGCCGGCCACCGCCACGGCGACGAACACCCAGGTGCCGGCGGCCACGATCGTGGCGTAGTCGTGTTCCCCGTGCCCGGCGGCGATCACGTTGGTGGCGATGGCACCGAAGACGGCAACCCCGACCGCACTGCCGGCCGAGCGGGCGAAGACGTTGATGCCGGTGACCACGCCCCGCTCGTCCCAGTCGACGGAGGCCTGCGCGGCGATCAGCGACGGCGCGGCGACCCAGCCGAGCCCGAAGCCGGTGACGAACGAGACGACGGCCACCGTCCACGGATTCGGCCAGGGACCGCTCACCGCCAACCCAACCGCACCGACCAGCGCGATCAGGCAGCCGCGGACGACCGTCGTCCGGTAGCCGTGCGCCAGATAGATGCGGCCGGACAGCGACGACGACAGCGGCCAGCCCAGGGTCAGCGCGGCGACCGCCACCCCGGAGACCAGCGGCGCGACGCCGAGGGCGTTCTCCAGGTAGGTCGGCACGAAGCTGGTGATGCCGATCAGCAGCGCTCCGACGCCTAGCGACAACGCGGTGGTGGTGAGGATCAGCGGACGCCGCAGAATGTTCAGATCGAGCACCGGCTCGGCGGCCCGACGTTCGACGAAGCCGAAGACGACCAGGGCGAGCGCGCCGATGCCGAAGCTGACCAGGCTCGGCACCGATAGCCACGCCCATGCGTTTCCGCCCTCCAGCAGCGCCAGGATGAGCGCGGTCAGGCCCACGGTGAGCAGCCCCGCGCCGGCGTAGTCGATCCGGTGCGGCTTGCGTTCCACCCGCTCGTGATAGAAGCGCAGCAGTGCCCAACCGGCCAACAGGCACAGCGGAATGTTGACCCCGAAGATCCACCGCCACGAAGTGAACTGGGAGAAGATGCCGCCGAGTGCGGGGCCGACCACCGAGGCGATCGCCCAGACGCTGGCGATGTAGCCCTGGACGACCGCCCGCTCGGCGACGCTGTACAGGTCACCGATGATGGTCATGCCCATCGGCGAGACCGCCCCGGCACCCAGACCCTGGACGACCCGGAACGCGATCAGCGAGGTCATGTTCCAGGCCAGTACGGCCAGCACCGAGCCGAGCAGGAACAACCCGACGCCGATCAGGATGATCGGTTTGCGACCGATCATGTCGGACAGCTTGGAGTAGATCGGCACCGAGACCGCCTGGGCCAGCAGGTACACCGAGAACAGCCACGGGAACTGCTCGAACTCACCGAGTTCCTTGACCACCGACGGCACCGCGGTGGCCAGGATCGTCGCGTCGATGGCGATCAGCCCGGTGGTCAGCATCAATGCCAGCAGCACCCGTCCGCGATCGGACCGGAATCCTACCGACGTCCGACTCACCGCGCCGTTCCCCGTTTCACTCACCCCTGTTCCAGCCCGATCCGCCCCGCCGATATTCCCGGCCGTCCGGGACGCGTCCGCCCGCCAGGGCCCTCCCTAACTAGTTCTGCCCTCCCGCATGCGGGAGGGCAGAACTAGTTAGGGAGGGGGGTACGGGACTGGCCGGGGGACGCCGAAGGGGCCGGACGCCGAAGCGTCCGACCCCTTGGGTGCCAGTGTGGCGGGTGACTCAGAAGTCCATGCCACCCATGCCGCCGTCGCCGCCGGCCGGCATGGCCGGAGCCTTCTCCGGCTTGTCGGCGATGACCGCTTCGGTGGTGAGGAACAGCGCCGCGATGGACGCCGCGTTCTGCAGCGCCGAACGGGTCACCTTGGCCGGGTCGATGATGCCCGCACCGAGCATGTCGACGTACTCGCCGGTGGCCGCGTTCAGGCCCTGGCCGGCGGGCAGGTTCGCCACCTTCTCGACCACGACGCCACCCTCGAGGCCGGCGTTGCCGGCGATCTGCCGCAGCGGGGCCGAGCACGCGCCGAACACGATCTGCGCGCCGACCGCCTCGTCACCAGCGAGGTCGCCGAGAGCGACCTGCTTGGCGGCCTGCAGCAGGGCCACGCCGCCACCGGCGACGATGCCCTCTTCGACGGCCGCCTTGGCGTTGCGGACGGCGTCCTCGATGCGGTGCTTGCGCTCCTTCAGCTCGACCTCGGTGGCCGCGCCGACCTTGATCACGGCAACGCCGCCGGCCAGCTTGGCCAGC
>JBDHZN010000216.1:0-6079 GCA_039811845.1 Micropruina sp.
TGGTGCGCTGCTTCCGCAGGCCGGGTCGTCGATGCTGCCGCAGGTCGGACTGGATGTGTCGGAGGCAATGGTGGCTTCCTCGGTGCCCGCCGATGACGGTGTGTGGACGGTGACGGTGGCTGCCCAGGTGTCGGATTCACGGATGTCGGCACGCCGGTTCTTCGCACTGCCGGTGAAGGTGTCCGGCTCGACGGTGGTGGCGGTGTCGTTGCCGGGTGAGCGTCCGGGACCCCAGGTGGTCGCCGCCGGCCCCGCGTTGAACTATCCGGAAGAGGTCAATCCCAGGGCGCCGCTGGCTGCGGTGGCGTCGGACTTTCTGGCTGCCCTGATCGCCGGCCAGGGTGATGTGCAGCGGCTGGTGTCGCCAGAGGCCGACATTCGGCCGGTGATGCCGGCACCGTTCACGTCGGTGAAGGTCGACCGGGTCGTGGCGCAGCACGAGGTGCCGGAGTCGCCTCGTGACGGCACCCGGCTTGAGGTGATGGTCACCGCGGTGGCGCAGGTCGATCGGCAGCGGCAGGTCGTCGTGCAGTACCCGCTGACGGTGACGGTTCGCGCCGGTCGCTGGGAGGTTCTCACGATTCGTGACGTGCCTTTGCTGTCCACCAAGACGGCCAGTGCCGTCCCCTCAGCGAGCCCGGCTCCGGCCGAATCGCTCTCCCCCTCCCCGTCCCCGTCCGGGTCGGCGTCGCCGACCCGCAAGTAGAGGAGTAAGCATGTTCGACTGGATCAACTCGCTCGCCGCCCAGCTCGATTCCACCTTCAAGGTTGTGGTGTTCGCCATCGCAGGAATCGTCGCCTTCTTCCTGTGCAAGGCAGCCAATTGGTCGGTGGCCGGGTGCATCATCTCGATCGTCCTGGTCGCGTTTCTGGCGGTCGCCGTGACCAACATGGACATCTTCGCCCGCCGCATCGAGACCGACGTCAAGAACGGCAACCCGCCGGTGCAGGTCGTCGTGCCCGACCGTCCCGCTTGAGACCGGCGGGGACTGAGGTGATGAGCGATACGACACCTGGGGGTTGCTGATGGCGCGCTGGTACACGGTCGCTTTACGGATCCCGCAGCTGATCGGACGCACCCCGGACGGTACGAAACTGCCGTTCGGGCCGTACACGATCCCGCAGCTACTGGTCGGGGTGGCCGCCGCGGCGGTGCTGTGGAACACGACCATGCTGTGGGCCCGGTTCGGACTGGTCATGAACCTGGTGCTGGGGGCCGGGCTGGTGTTCGCCGTCGTGTGGGCCACCGGCCGGCTGCCGTTAGGGCTGCGGAACCCGCTGGTCCTGGTCGCTGGCTGGCTCCACGCGATCGGGCGGATCGGGCCTGTGGCGCCGCTGGTACGGCTGCGGAAGCCGCGCCTGGTGCGTAGCCAGGTGATCATGTTCACCGACCCCATCACCGTCGAGGCCGCCGACCCCGCCCGCGTCGACACGCAAGCCGCGGATGATTCCCCGCCTCCCGCCACCACCCGGCCGCCGGTGACCACCGCGGCGCCGGCGGTTGACGCGCCGCGGCCGGTCGGGTTGCCGGCGTTGACCGGCGTCCAGCGGCTCCTGGCCCGAACCCCCAGCAAGTAAGAGGAGTTCCGGAGTGATGCAGATTCCCACCCAGACCGAGATGGGGGAGTGGGTCGACTGGGCCAAGTCGGTGCCGGACGCGAAGATCCTCGACCTCGCCAACACCGACATGTCGCTGGATCCGTTGCGGCTGTTCGGCCGAGACGGATCCAGCGATGGCGCTGTCGCTGCTGATGCCGTTGCTGAACGTGTGCCGACCAGTGAGCAGGAGGTGGTGCTCGGTGAGGTTCGCGGCTATCTGGCTCGGCCCAAACGTGTGTTCATCGACCGCATCCCGGCCGTGGCTCAGGGCCGTCGGATGAATCCGCCGCTATGACCCGGACGCCTGCAGCCCCTGTCCCGCCGGCTCTGACCGGTTGTCCAGCGGCCCAAACCACCCCCAGGAAGTAGAGGAGTTCTGGAGCGATGCAGATTCCCACCCACACCCTGATCGGGAACCTTCGGTTCACCAACAGCGGCACCGTCTGGGCCGACTATCTGCTCGACGGGATCAGCTACGGGCTCCGGCCGGTCAAGGAGAAGAAGCTGATCCGGCAGGCGCACACCCAGCTGCTGCGGGCACTGCCGGGGGAGTCGTTGCTGCTGGGGATCACCTCGACGGTCGACCCGGAGCAGCTGGTCGCGAAGATGCTGGAGGGCCTGGATCCGGCCGAGGTGCCGGAGTGGGCTGCTGAGTGTGAAGCGACCCTGGCGAGCTTGGAGCGGCTGCAGCCGGGCCGCCGATTGTTCTGGTTGTCGGTGCCGTTGCCGGCGCCGACGAAGGTGACCGGTTTCGCGATGGTGGTCCGGGCCGCCCTGGCCCGGGTGCGGCAGGTGTTGGGGCTGCCCCGGGAGGCGCCGTCAGCCACCGTGGTGGCGCAGTACATGGCGGCGGCCCGCAAAGCGGTTCAGGCGGTGCCGTCGCTGTTCAAGCCGACGCCGGCGACGCCGGCGCAGATGGTGTGGCTGCATCAGCACATGCTGGATCGCGGCCTGTATCAGGACTGGAACCTGCCCGACAAGCTGCAGGACGAGGTCACCCCGGCCGTGGCCCGGGCGAAGGGCCGCACCGCGATGGCTCAGCCGCTGCTGGATGAGGCGGGCCAGACCGACCTGCACAAAGCCCCCGCGCAGGTGTGCAGCTCGTGTGAGAAGAAGACGGGCCGGCCAGCGGTGCTGCAGCCGTTCCAGCGCCGCTACCTGAAGGTGCAGGACCCCCTGTTCTCCGCCGGCGAGGCCTCCTACCAGTCGCTGCTGGTCATCACCGACACCCCCGATGCCGCGATCCCGTTCCCGGGCGGCGAGATGCTGGGTCGCATCGACGAGTCGGGCCTATCGGTCGACTGGGCGATGCGGCTGCATTGCCGGGGCGGTGCTGAGGTGATGCTGCGCAATCAGCGCGCCCTGAACTCGTTGGCCGAGCAGATGCGGCAGCGGGAGGACGAACTGTCGCACTCGGTGTCGGCGCTGGACAACTACGCCGAGTTGCAGGCCCAGTACGCGGCCCTGTTCGAGTCCGACAAGCTCGAGGTCGAAGTGCAGGCCACCACCGTGCTGTGCGTGGCGGCCCAAGACGCGGACGCGGCCCTAGAGCAGGCGCGAAGCCTGGCTGCCTGGGTGTCGGAATGGGGATATCGAGCCCAGGCGCCGCTGGGCCAGCAGGAGACGATGTGGTGGGCCATGGTCCCCGGTGTGCCGGCCGGAGAGTTCGTCCGCGAATACGCCCAGATCGCACCCTCAGCTGATGTGGCGGTGTGGTGCCCGCTGGCCACCGTCGCCGTCGGCGACACCAGGGGCTCCGTACTGGGCCTGAACATCGGCAACGGACCCCTGCTCGAGCTCGACGTGCCGTGCGGCCCGGTCCAGCTGATCTACCACGATCCGGATGGCGCCACCGACCGGCACGAATCGGGATCGATGGCGGTGACTGGTGACCTTGGGTCGGGCAAGTCGGCGATGCTGAAGAAGATCGCTGGTGACGTGCTCGATCGGGGCGGTCGGATCATCGTCCCGGACCGGACCGAGATGGGGGAGTGGGCCAACTGGGCCAAGTCGGTGACGGACGCGAAGATCGTCGACGTCGCCGACCCCGACCTGTCGCTGGATCCGTTGCGGCTGTTCGGCCGGGACGGATCCCGGATGGCGCTGTCGCTGCTGACGCCGCTGCTGAACGTGTCCCCGACCAGTGAGCAGGGCGTGTTGCTCGGTGAGGTCCTCGACCCCGGCTACCTGACCCGGCACGGGATTGAGTCGTTGGGTGGTCTGGTCGCTCACCTCGGCCGGCCCGAATCCGCCGCCGAGGAAGGGGACCTGGCGCGCAAGATCCACGTGTTTGCCCGGCAGGGCATCTGCCGGGTGTTCTTCGATGACACGCTACCGGCAATCTCGCTCGACGATCGCGCGATCGTCATCCTGACCCACGGTCTGGAGTTGCCCACCAACGACGAGCTGCGGCATCAGCACCTGTTCCAGCAGTTGTCGATCGAGAAGATCTTCGGCCGGGCTCTGTACACCTACCTGGCGGTGCTGGCGGAGCGGCTGTGTTTCGAGGATCCGGACCAGATCGCGGCGTTCATCGTCGACGAGGCCCACTTCCTGACCGGTGTCGATGTGGGTACCGCGATCGTGAAGCGGTTCGTCCGAGACGGACGCAAGCATCGCGCGATCCTGCTGCTCGGCTCCCACGACGCCGAGGAGGACTTTCCGTCGGAGGTGCTGCGCGGCCTGATCCCCTACCGGCTGCTGCTGCGGCACACCGACCCGGAGTTGGCGCGCCGCGGTCTGCGTTGGCTGGGGCTGGACCCCACCGACGAGGCGCTGGTCGAGCTGATCACCAAGGACACCTCGCCGCTGTTCGGCGATGAGGTGCCGGAGCACCGCCGCGGCGAAGGGCTGATGCGGGACTCGGCCGGCCGCTACGGCCGGTTCAAGGGGCTTCTGCCGGCACGGACCTCCCGAAACCAGGCCGTCCGCACCGGCGGCCGCAAGGATATGGCGGCAGCAGCATGAAGGCTCTGATCAGTCGGATGTGGCGCCGGGCGCCGGCGATCGTCATTGGCGCACTGGTGTTGACGGTGAGTGTCGGGTCGGTGGCGGCTGCTGATGCCGTGTGGGATCTCAAGAACGCGATTTTCGGTCAGTCCGACCCTTTGTTGACGCCGTTCATTCAGTTCAACGACTCGCACGGGATCAACGTGTGGCAGTACGAGTTGAGCATCGACCGTGGGAACGCGGCGTTGGCGCCTGATAAGTGGTTTTGGGCGAAGTTCGTCGATCCGCTGTGGCAGGCGTACCGCAGTTATGTGTTGGTGGCGATCTGGCTGATCCATTGGGTTCTCGAGTTCGGGTGGATGCCGCCGATCCGGGAGGCGTCGGTCACGATCTTCATCGAGTTGTCCTCGGTGGTGAGCCAGATGGGTCTGGTGGGTGTCTTCTTGACGATCGCCGGCCTGGTGGGCGCCGGCTACATCGTGCGGGGTCGGATCGCGACCGGTGTGTGGGAGATGGTGCTGGCCTGCGTGATTGTCGCTGGGCTGAGCACGTTCCTGGCCAATCCGGCCGGTCTGATCCTCAACCCTGAGTATGGGGTGGCCTACAAGGCGCGGGACATGTCGTTGGAGCTGGCTGGCTCCATGTCGCAATCGCCGGATCGGTCGCCGGAGGGGCAGGTTGATCACATCACGTCCTCGCTGATCGAGACGTTCCTGCGTCAGCCGCTGCAGTTGGCCAACTTCGGAGTGGTGCTGGACGGCGGGCCGTGTGAGAAGACCTATGACGAGGTGCTGAAATCGGGGCCGCACGCGTGGGGCTCGGAGATCCGCGACAAGGTCAACGGCTGCAACAGCAAGGTCGGTGAGTATGCGGCGACGCCGTCGCCGTCGATGGTGATCAGCCTGGCATTCATGTTCATCGGGGCCGGGGTGGTGTTCGCGTTGGCGGTCATCATCTGCGGAGCCGTGCTGAAGTCCGGGGTGATGTTCGGGTACTTGGCGGTGAAGTCGGCTGTCACCACGGTCATTGCGGTGTTGCCGGGGGCTGCGCGGCGACCGTTTTGGGGGACCATCGCCGACACGATCATCGCGTTCGCCGTGTTCGTTTTCTCCTGCTTCTCCCTGGCGGTCTACATGTTCGGTGTCGAGATGGTGCTCGGCGGAACGCCGGACATGCCGGCGCCGCAACGGATGATCTACATGGACATCCTGCTGATCGTGTTGCTGCTGCTGTACGTGGCCTACCGCAAGCGCATTGAGCAGTCGGCGCACAAGTTGCGGGAGTTGTTGGCGGCTCGTCCCGGGGGTGGTGTTGGGGCTGGGCCGGTGCCGCAGCGGGGGAGTGCCGCCATGGCGGTGTCGGCCGCGTCGAATGTTGCCCATCTGGCGCGGGACGTGTGGCGAGGCCGGAAGAAGAAGCCGTTCACGCCCAACTGGGGCCAGCAGCCTGGCCAGCCCTGGTTGGACTCCGGTGTGGGTGGGTTCGCCGGTGGCGGCTTCCACACTCCGCCGGCTCCGCCGCCGCCTGGTCC
>JBDHZN010000217.1:0-6046 GCA_039811845.1 Micropruina sp.
CCGAGGGCATGCGCGGCGCGGTGGCCCGCGCCGAGGCGATCGGCGCCGAGGAGGGCGCCGTCCTGGTCCGCCAGTTCGCCAACCCGGCCAACGTCGACATCCACCGCCGCACCACCGCCGAGGAGATCTGGAACGACACCGACGGCACCGTCGACTACGTGGTGGCCGGCATCGGCACCGGCGGCACCATCTCGGGTGTCGGCCAGATCCTCAAGGAGCGCAAGCCCGAGGTGAAGATCGTCGCCGTCGAGCCCAAGGAGTCGGCGATCCTGTCCGGCGGGCAGCCGGGCCCGCACAAGATCCAGGGCATCGGCGCCAACTTCGTCCCCGAGATCCTGGACCGCTCGATCATCGACGAGATCCTGCCGCAGAACGCCGAGACAGCCGTCGAGTATGCCCGGCTGGCCGCCGCCAAGGAGGGCCTGCTGGTGGGCATCAGCTCCGGTGCCGCGCTGGCCGCCGCCGCCGAGCTGGCCGCCCGCGACGAGACCGCCGGCAAGACCATCGTGGTGGTCATCCCGTCGTTCGGTGAGCGCTACCTGTCGACCATCCTGTACTCGGATCTGATGGATTGATGTCCTCACGTTGACGTCATTGCGTGACTTGGCGGCCTCGGCCTGGTTCCGGGTGAACGAGGACCTGGACACCGCGCTGCGGGAGGACCCGGCCGCCCACAGCAAGCTGATGGTGGCGCTGGCCTACCCCGGCGTCCATGCGGTGTGGGCGCATCGGCTGTGCCACCGGCTCTGGCGGGCCAGCCCTGCGCTGCGCCCGCTGGCCCGGCTGCTCTCCCAGCTGTCGCGCACCCTGACCCAGGTCGAGATCCACCCCGGTGCCGTGATCGGACGGCGATTCTTCATCGATCACGGCAACGGGGTGGTCATCGGCGAGACCGCCGAGATCGGCGACAACGTGCTGATGTACCACCAGGTCACCCTCGGTGGGCGCTCCCGCGGCCGGTTCAAGCGGCATCCGAGCATCGGCAACAACGTGCTGCTCGGTGCCGGCGCCAAGATCATCGGCCCGATCACCATCGGTGACGGTTCGAAGGTCGGCGCCAACGCCCTGGTGGTCAAGGACGTCCCACCCGGCGCCGTGGTGACCGGGATCCCCGCCAACATGACAGCCGGCGACGTCATCGCCTGAGCCCGGCCGATCCGTTGGTCGAGCTTGTTCCACCGCTGGTCGAGCTTGTCGAGACCCCTCCACCGCTGGTCGAGCTTGTCGAGACCCCTCCACCGGATTGGTTTCGACAAGCTCAACCAGCGGCAGGCTCGTCAAGACTTGGCTGTCCACTCGGGGTCGCGGCCGACCCAAGCGACCAGGCGGGCGTAGGGCGGCGCGTCGGCGGCGACCGGGACGACCGGGCCGAAGGGGACGCCGAGTTCGGCACCGCGCGGTTCGGCGGGCAGTGCACCGGTGATCGGGCCGACCACTGCCGCGGCCACGTCCTGGTTCAGTTCGGCGTCCCGGCCGAGGGCGCGGGCCAGATCCCAGGCGTGCACCGCCAGTTCGCTGGCGTAGATGGCGATCGCCTGGAATCCCGGCATCGCGCCGGCCGGATGCGCCCACTCGCGGGCCAGCAGCGCGTCGTCGGCCAGCGCGTCCTGCACCGGCGCGAGCCGGGAGCGCCAGGCGTCCGACCAGTCGGCATCAGCGATGCCGTCGACGACGGACGGCACCTCGAACGGTTTGCCACCGCCGACGATGTGCACGATGCGGTTCTCGACGGCGACAAGGTGGCTGAGCAGCTCACGCACCGTCCATTCCGAGCACGGTGTCGGCCGATCAAGGTCGGCAACTGCCAGTCCGTCGATCAGCGGTGCGATCTGGGCGAGCGCGGTGTGGAACAGGGGCCGGGTGTCCGGCGCGGTCTGGGTTTCATTCATGAGTTCATCCTGGTCACTATTCCTGACACCCTCTGTCAGGTTTTCGTGGCAGGATTCCTGAACATGCGAGCCGACCGGTTGTTGCAGATCCTCGCCCTGTTGCGGCGGCACGGACGGCTGCCCGCACGAAGATTGGCCGAGATCCTGGAGGTGTCCGAACGCACCGTGCTGCGCGACATGGAGGCACTGTCTGCGGCCGGCGTCCCGGTTTATACCGATCGCGGACGCAATGGCGGCTGCGCGCTGCTGGAGGGCTACCGCACCGAGGTCAGCGGACTCAGTCCCGGCGAGGCACAGGCGCTGTTCGCCTGGACGTCGGGCACCGCGGCTGCGGAGCTGGGGCTGAGCGGGCAGTTGAGTTCTGCGCTGACGAAGTTGTCCGCCACGGTGCCGGCTCCGGCATTGGAGACCGCCGAGGCGCTGGCGTCGGTCGTGGTGGTCGATCGGCGACGCTGGTTCGCGGCGGCCGAAGAGGTGCCCTTGCTGCCCGTGCTCCGCGATGCCGCCACCCGCAAACGGCGGCTGCGGCTGCGCTACGCGTCGCCGCGCAACAACGGCGAACCGGGCACTCGCACCGTCGATCCGTACGGCCTGGTCGAGAACGCCGGACGCTGGTACCTGCTG
Source organism: Micropruina sp. (assembly GCA_039811845.1). Lineage (GTDB taxonomy): Bacteria > Actinomycetota > Actinomycetes > Propionibacteriales > Propionibacteriaceae > Micropruina. The sequence continues at coordinate 2,514 of JBDHZN010000217.1, forward strand.
GCTGCCCACCGCGGACAACAACGCACCTATCGCGTCTCCCGGATCGTTACTGCCACCGTGCTGGACGAACCGGCCCGGGTGCCGGACGACCTGAATCTCGCCGAGGCCTGGGCGCGGCAGCGGGCCGCCTTCGAGGACACCGGCAAGGCGTGCACGATCACGGTGGCCGTCCACCCGGCGGCCGTCGGGTTCTTCACCACCTACTCGCACTTCCAGCTCGCACCGGGCACCAGGGTGGTCGAGCGTGGCGACGACGCCGGCTGGCCGGTGGTGGAACTGACCTTCCGTGCCCGGCGGGCCGCGCTGGCGATCGTGCTCGCCTTCGGCGGTGAGGCCAGACTGCTCTCCCCCGCCGATCTGCGCGAGGACGCGGTGCGGCTGGCCCGCGCGACCATCGAGGCGCACGAGCCCTAGCCGATCATTCACTTCATCCCGGGCTCCGACCCGGGCTCTCAGGCGGGGAGAGATCCCGGATCAAGTCCGGGATGACGATGGAGGGGCGTTGATCAGCGGTTCTTAGCAGGCCGGTCCCAGGTCTCGACAAGCTCGACCACCGGCGGCTGGTGGAAATAGCGATCGGGATCGGACACCAACAGCCGTGCCCGATCCCGATCCTTATTTCAGCAAGTACCACCGAGGCGCGGGCGACCACCGTCATGCAGCACCGGAACGATCCGTGGCCGGGCCGCGATCGCCGTGGCGACGTCGCGCAGGCCCGCCAGTTCGGTGAGCAGTGTGCGGGTCGGCGGTAGGAGCCGGACGGCGCCCGCCTCGGCGTCCCGAAGCAACGCGACCGGTGAGATCCACCCCGTGCGGACCGCCTCGGTCGTGGTGTTGCGCCACTCCTGCCCCGGATGCGCTGCGGTGAGGAAGAACGCCACATCGAAGCGACGGCGTCCGCCGGGCGGGGTCACCCAGTCGTCCCAAGGCACCAAGTCGTCGGCGGTGAGCAGCACGCCACATTCCTCGGCCACCTCGCGGATCGCTGCCGCGGCCAGCAGTTCGGGCGCAGGCAGCTCGGTGGCTGCCCAGGCCGGCAGGTGCGCGGCCGGCACGTCCACGGGCAGCTCGCCGGGCAGCAGTCGCCCGCCGGGGAACACCACCGCACCTTCGGCGAAGTCCATGGTCGACGCTCGGTACTGGACGAACACCTCCAGCCCCGAGGCGCCGTCACGCAGCGGCAACACGCTCACCGCCGGCCGTGGCACGACGTGCTCGGCGACCTGTTTGGCCAGCGTCACCCGTGCCCCTACCCGCAACAGTCCGAGCCGCTCCTCGGCCTCGAGCAGCGGGGTCAACGCGACCGGCAACTCCGCGTCGAGATAGCCGTGCCGGCGGTAGAACGGGGCGTTCCACGGCACGTCGGCGAAGGTCCGCAGGGTCACCACCGACGCTCCCCGAGCCCGGACGCCGTCCTCGGCGGCAGCGAGCAGAGCCGCGCCCAGTCCCTGGCGCTGGGCCTCGGGATGCACGCTGAGCTGCTCCAGATGGAACCGCGCGTCGAACTCCAGCACGTGCGCGAAGCCCAGGATCCGCTCGTTCGCATCGACGGCGACCAGTGCGAACCCCCGAGCAGCGAGCGCGGCCGTCCGCTCGGGCGGCGACGCCGGCAACACCACGACGCCGTCGAACAGCGCGTCGGCGGCCGTCTCGATCTCGTCCAGCGCCACCCCGTCGTCCGCGGTGGCCGGACGGATCCGAAACGCGGTCAGTTCGTCTCCCGGGCGATCCGCTCGTGGTGCCGGACGACCTCGGACACGATGAAGTTCAGCAGTTTCTCGGCGAACTCAGGGTCGAGTTGGGCGTCCTGGGCGACGGTGCGCAGCCGCTCGATCTGACGGGCTTCGCGGTCGGGATCGGCCGGCGGCAGCCCCACCTCGGCCTTGAGCTCGCCCACCCGCCGGGTGATCTTGAACCGCTCGGCCAGCAGGTAAATCAGTGCCGAATCGAGATTGTCGATGCTGTCGCGCATCCGCGCGAGTTCGGGATGCGTCATGCCTTCGCCTTTCCGATGCCGCTCATCCGCCGGATCACACCGAAGGCGCCCAGCGCCGCGAAGAGGAAGTAGAACAGGGCGTCGCTGCCCAGGTCCTGCCACAGCTCGCCGTTGAACAGGTTGCCGAACACCAACTCGAGCGCCTCCTGCGTGGTGCCGGCGCTGCCCATCTCTTCCCAGTAGTAGTCCCAGACCGCGCTGGCCACCATGGAGAGGAAGCCGAGCACGATGCCGACCACGATCAGCACCAGCAGCGGGACCCGCCCCTTCACCGGGGCTCCGCCGAACCTGCCGTACGCCCAGGCGGCCCCCATGGCCATCAGCCAGGCGGTGATGCTGGCGATGAAGCCCCAGTGGTAGATCGCCGCGGTGAGCCCGCAGCAGACCAGGACGACCACCGCGGCCGCGAGCAGGCCGAGACCGACCCGTTCGGGCGCTTGAGCTGCGGCAACCGGGAACTCTCCGCCGGAGGCGGGATAGGAGCCAGGAGCCTGCTGAGGTCCAGCAGTCGGTGCGCCCGGGTACTGCGGCCCGGCTCCCGGGTACTGGGGCCCGGCGCCCGGGTACTGGGGCCCGGCGCCCGGGTACTGGGCCCCGGCATTCGGATACTGAGCTCCCCCGACCGGGTACTGAGCCCCGGGACCTGCCTGCTGCCCGCCTGCACCCGGGTACGGCATCCCGGCGCCTGGGTAGCTCGCACCGGCATCCGGATACGACGCACCGCCCGCCGGATTCTGGGGGGCGGGAGCCGGATACTGGGGGCCCGGCGCCGCATAGCCGCCCCCTTGGGCGGGGAACTGCGAGCCCGCATCGGTTCCGGACGGGAACTGACTGCCCAGACCGGGCTGCTCACTGCTGGGCCGCTGTCCGGGGACGGAGGCGGGCGGGTCGAACTCGGGACCCGGCGGTCCGGACGAGGGCGTACTCATGAGCGCATCGTAGCGATCGCCACCACCTGTACCACCGAGGTTCTCGGTGGTACACTCGGCGCATGCCAACCACTCTCCCGCGGATTCAGGTCACCCAGACTCCACCGGTCGCCCACGCGCTGGAGATCGCCGCGAAGGAGTGGCCCGGCGTCCCTCGCTCCGAGCTCATCACCCGGCTGATGACGGCCGGAGCGCAGTCTGTGGAGACCGCCCGCGCCGAGCGCCGGGCGGCGCGGCGCAAGGTGCTCGACGAAACCAGGGGAACCATCGACTACCCACCCGGCTATCTCCAAGAGCTTCGGAAGGATTGGCCGGAATGATCGTTCTCGACGCCAGCGTTCTGATTGCACACTTCGCGATCCACGACGCCCACAGCGCCCGTGCGCTCGAACTGCTCGATACCGAAGAGGAGTTGTCGATCCATCCGATCACCCTCGCGGAGGTCCTCACTCGCCCGGCCCGCGACGGTCGCGCAGACCTCTATCGCGAACGGATCGCCACCATGGGGATCGAGCAGCTACCCGTCCCCACCGAGCAGCCACTCACCCTCGCCAAGCTACGAGCCAGCACGTCGCTGAAGCTGCCCGACTGCTGCGTACTCGCTGCTG
>JBDHZN010000218.1:0-6020 GCA_039811845.1 Micropruina sp.
TATCGGCTTGTCAGGTGAGCATTCGGGTCTGCAGCCAGTCCATCGCCCGGTCCGGCAGCAACCGGCGGGCCAGCAGCGCCGGCTTCGCCATGAAGCCGATCGCGTAGCGGGTGCGCGGCCGATCCGTGGTGGCGGCGCGTTCGATGGCGCGAGCCACGACGTCGGGGTCGGACGCCCACCGAGCGACAGCGCCGTCCATACCGGCGTTCATCGCACGGACCTGTTCGGCGTAAGGGCCCTGCCCGGACGCCGCTCTCGCGGTGTCCATCGCTATCCCGCCCCACTCGGTGGCGATGGCGCCGGGCTCGATCACCACCACGTGGACGCCGAACGGGGCCAGTTCGAGGCGCAGCGCGTCCGACAGGCCCTCGACGGCGAATTTGGAGGCGTGGTACCAACCGCCGAACGGGGTGGTGATCTTGCCGCCCATGGAAGTGATGTTGACGATGGTGCCCGAGCCGCGGGCACGCATGCCGGGCACCACCAGCTGGATCATCCGGGCCACGCCGAACAGGTTCACCTCGATCTGCCGGCGGGCCTCGTCCATCGGCACGTCTTCGATGGCGCCGTACGAGCCGTAGCCGGCGTTGTTGACCAGCAGGTCGATCCGGCCTGCGTCGCTCAGCACCTGGTCGACCGCGGCGACCATCGAGTCGTCCGACGTCACGTCGAGGGCGAGAGTGCGGACGCCGTCCGTCGCCAGCTCGGCGAGCCGATCGGTGCGGCGGGCGGCGCCGTAGACCAGGAAGCCCGCACGGGCCAGCCGGCGAGCGGTGGCTGCTCCGATGCCTGATGAGGCGCCGGTCACCAATGCGACGCGTTCCATGACGCCCCCTCTCCGAACGCAGGTCTACCACAAGGGTGCGTGGCCGGTCAGGCCGCCAGCGGTCCGGCCACCCGGTAGCGGGCACACAGGAAACCGGTGTTGCGGCCGGTGGCGAGCAGTTCGAGGTCGTAGCGGCGCGGTAGCAGCGGACACCCGGCGCCCAGCGTGACCGGGGCGATCGAGACCATCACCTCGTCGAGCAGCCCGGCGTCCGCGAACTGGCCGGCCAGGTCACCGCCACCGACCACCCAGACGTCCTTGCCGCCGGCCGCCGCGATCAACTCGGGGTGCAGCGCCGCCACGTCACCCTGCGCGAAGCGGATGTCGGCTCCCTCAACGGACGGCTGCGGGCGCGAGCTGAGCACCCAGCTGGGCAGCGTGTAGGGCCACTCATGCCGGTCCACCACCCAGCGGTAGGTGGTCGAACCCATCACCAGGGCGCCCACGCCGGCGAAGAAGGTGTCGTAGCCGAACTCGGACGTGTCGTCGTCCAGCGGCTGCTTGAGCAGCCAGTCGAGGCTGTCCTGCTCGTCGGCCAGGAAGCCGTCCAGGGTGGTGGCGGTGTAGTAGATCGTCCTCATCTGTTCGTTCATTCCTCTCCACGTCGGGCGCGGAACCACAGAATCGGGTCGCCGCTGTCGGTAGTGGTGCCGGCCTCGGCCAGCATCTGCCGGACCAGTTGCCGGCGATGCGCGGCGAAGGTCAGCACGTGCGCGACCACGCTGCTCATCACGAAGCTCTCCGGCGGCTCGCAGAGGGCGTCGATCAGCCGGTCGTCCCAGCCGCCGCGCCGCTCCAGTTCCTGCACGAAGGTGAGCCAGCGCGGAGCGACCGTGGCGTGCCGCTCGCGCAATGCGGCCAGGTCGCCGTCGGGTTTCGATGGGACGACGTCCGCGCCCTCGATCGCCGCCAGCCACACCTCCTTGGTGTAGACGTGATGCTCCAGCACGTCCCGGATGGACTCCTCGGGTCCCTCCCAGCTGTTCACCACGCCGCCGCACCGGCGGGGAGCGCTCAGCGCGTCGCCGGGCAGCGTGCCGGCCATCTCGAGCAGCGCCTCGGTGTCGTCGAGATCGTGCGCCACCAGGAGGGACACCACGGGATTCATCGCCTGCTCCTTCGCTTGCACCCACAACGACATCGGCGGGTGGAAATGGATGCCGTTCGGCGCCGGCAGCCAGTGCCGCTCCGCCGGACGGCTCGGTGGGTGGCCGAACGCCCGCGAGTAGGCCCGGCTGAAGCCTTCGACCGAGCTGTAGCCGGCGGCCCAACCCGCATCGGTGACCGCCATGCCCTGCGCGAGTTGCCAGGCGGCCCGCTCCAGCATCACCCGGCGGCGCATCGCCATCGGTGACTCCCCGGAACCGCGAGCCACCAGCCGTCCGAAATGGAACGGGGACGCGAAGGCTCCGTCAGCCATCTCGGCGAGCGAGCTGTTCTGTTCGTCCAGGACGGCGTCCAGCAGTTCGCGCAGTCGATCGCGGGGCATCGTGGTCACAGACCCAGTCTGCGCGGACGGACGCCGGCGTGCTTGACCGATCCTGCGCACTTCCCGTCCTGGCAAAGAAGGCCCTGCCTAACTATCTCTGCCCTCCCGTATGCGGGAGGGCCCAGGTAGTTAGGCAGGGCTTTTCGGTCCAGCGGTGGTGGACGCCGAGGTGTCGGGTCAGACCTCCAGGCCGGGGTAGAGCGGGTTGACGTCCAGCAGTTCCGCGGAGGCCGCCTTGGTGGCTTCGGCGACGCCGTCGGCCAGGGTGTACTTGGCCTTGCCGGGGGTGCCCGCCGCGGTCGTGGTGGCGGTGGTGCTCGACAACACGTTCACGATCAGTTCGGCGACCCGGTCGAACTCGGACGCGCCGAAGCCGCGCGAGGTGAGCGCCGGGGTGCCGATCCGGACGCCGGTGGTGTACCAGGCGCCGTTCGGATCGTTCGGCACCGAGTTGCGGTTGGTGACGATGCCGGCGTCCAGCAGGGCCGACTCGGCCTGCCGTCCGGTAATGCCGAACGAACGGGTGTCGATCAGCACCAGGTGGTTGTCCGTGCCGCCGGTGACCAGGGTGGCGCCCCGCTTCAGCAGCCCCTCGGCCAGCACCTTGGCGTTGTCGGCGACGTTCTGCGCGTAGACGCGGAAGGCGTCGGTGCGGGCCTCGGCGAAGGCGATCGCCTTGGCGGCCATGATGTGCGACAGCGGGCCGCCGAGCACCATCGGGCAGCCACGATCGACGCTGGGCGCGTATTCGGGGGTCGAGAGCACGAACCCGCCGCGCGGGCCGCGCAGAGACTTATGAGTCGTCGAGGCCACGACGTGCGCGTAGGGCACCGGGTTCTCCTCACCGGTGAACACCTTGCCGGCCACCAGGCCGGCGAAGTGCGCCATGTCGACGAACAGGGTGGCGCCCACCTCGTCGGCGATCTCGCGCATCTTCGCGAAATTCACCCGCCGGGGATATGCGGAGTAGCCCGCCACCAGGATCAACGGCTTGAACTCGCGCGCGTCGGCGAGCAGCTTGTCGTAGTCGATCAGCTGGGTGTCGGGGTGCGTCCCGTAGGAGCGCTGGTGGAACATCTTGCCCGAGATGTTCGGCCGGAAGCCGTGGGTCAGGTGGCCGCCGACGTCCAGGCTCATGCCCATCACGCGCTGCTCGGCGAACGACTTCCGCAGCGTCTCCCAGTCGTCCTCGGAGAGCTCGTTGACGTTCTTGGCGCCCAGCCGCTCCAGCGCGGGCGATTCCACCCGGTGGGCCAGGATCGACCAGTAGGCGACCAGGTTGGCGTCGATGCCCGAATGCGGCTGTACGTAGGCATATTCGGCGCCGAACAGCTCGCGGGCATGTTCGGCGGCGACCGTCTCGACGGTGTCGACGTTCTGGCAGCCGGCGTAGAAACGGTGCCCGACCGTACCCTCGGCGTACTTGTCCGAGAACCAGGTACCCATCGTCATCAGCACCGGCAGCGAGGCGTAGTTCTCGCTCGCGATCAGCTTCAGCGACGCCCGCTGGTCGGCCAGTTCGGCGCGGGTGGCGTCCGCGATGCGCGGCTCCACCGTTTCGATGACGGACAGGACGTTGCGATAGACGTCGGACGCGGTGGCTCCGAGATCACTCACCGAGGGACTCCTTCGTGGTGTGGCTAGGCGCTCACTCTACGGGTTGGGGCGCCGTGGTCGGACGCCGGTAGAGTCCCCGGAATGCAGCCGGACGCCGCCCACCAGGTTGTCGCCCTGGCCCGCGCCGCCGAACCGCGTTGTGGCGCGACGGTGGTGATCGGCATCGACGGCCCCAGCGGATCGGGCAAGACCACCCTCGCCGAGGCGGTTCGTGAGCGCCTCGACTGCCCGGTGGTGCACATGGACGACCTGTTCCCGGGTTGGGACGGCCTGGCGCAGGCCGCCCGACTGCTGACCGATCAGGTGCTGCGTCCGCTGGCTGCCGGCGAGCCGGCCGGCTATCGCCGCTGGGACTGGCTCGACTCGCGCTGGGCCGAGCGGATCGAAGTGCCGTCGACGCCGCTGCTGATCGTCGAAGGCTGTGCCAGCACGGTGCGACCGGCGGGTGACTACATCGCCGTCCAGGTGTGGATCGAGGCCGCCCGCGACGTCCGGATGAGCCGTGGCCTCGAACGGGACGGTGAGACGTACCGTCCGCACTGGGAGCGCTGGGCCGACCAGGAGCGCGAACTGTTCACTGCCGACGGCACCCGGGAGCGCGCTGACCTGATCCTTCGCACCTAGCGTTCCGGTCGTCCCGGGCTGCCCCGGGATCTCTGCGCTGAGGAAACGCGGATTCCGCTGGTCGAGCTTGTCGAGACCCTAGCCAGAGAGGCCTCGACAAGCTCGACCAGCGAAAGATCAGTGCTCCCCTGCGGGGATGTGGTCGGAGATCCCGGCGTTCGCCGGGATGACCAGCCTATGGACTCAGACCGCCGGACCGGGCACGCCCGGCTTCTTGCCGCTGCGGCCCCGCCACCAGGCGATCGCGATGATGCCGATCAGCATCGCCAGCGAGACGTACCACAGCACGTTGCCGTAGTTGTTGATCAACTCCACCGCCGGTTCGCCGATCGACCAGCCCAGGTACATATAGAGCGCCGAGCTCAGCAGCGAGGCGACGAAGCTCACCGACAGGAACTTCTTGATCCCCGTTCCCGCAGCGCCCAGCGCCGCGTAGACCACGCCGGCCGGGATCGGGATGGGCAGATAGGTGACGAAGATCGCCCAGGTCTCATATTTCTGCGTGAAGGCGATCGCGCGCTGGTTGCGTTTCCGGGCACGTTCGGAACGCCCCGACCAGACCTCGATCAGCCCGTGTCCCCAGAGCTTTCCGGCCCACCAGTAGATCCAGTCGAATTTCATCGCCATCAGGCTGCCGAGCACCAGCACCAGGGGCCACCAGGGGTCACCGACGGCAGCCAGCGCCCCCGTCATCACCAGCCCGGTCCGGTAGCCCAGGGAACCCAGCACGTGCGGTGCCAGGCCCAGCATGATCGGCCGCAGCGGCAACAGGATCAGGCCGTACAAAGAGGCCCCGCCCATCCAGCTCAGGCAGGCGATGTCCGAGCGGGTCGGCTTGTGCTTCCAGGGGAGGCCCGGTTCCTGCCACCATTCGCGCTCTGGGGTGCCGCCGGGATCCGCGGGGTCCGACGGTGGCTGCTGCTCGGGACTCGTCACGCTTCGCGAGCCTACCCGGGGCATCTGACCATCCCGGGCCGCGCCCGTTCGCGCCCGGCTGGACTTTCCTCGTGAAAATTCTTCAAAACGTTTGAGTAACAGCACGTTCACGTGCGACGATGACGCGAGCCGCATTGCAGCGGCGCACTTCCACTACGGATCGTCGGGCACGTACCTGCCCGTGGAAAGGATTGTTGGCATGGCCACAGTTAGTTTCAAGGACGCCTGTCGCGTCTACCCCGGAGCCGACCACCCCGCGGTTGACAAGCTCAACCTCGAGATCGGCGACGGCGAGTTCATGGTTCTGGTCGGCCCCTCGGGTTGTGGCAAGTCCACCTCCCTGCGCATGCTGGCCGGTCTGGAAGAGGTGAACTCGGGCGCCATCTGGATCGGCGACCGCAACGTCACCGACCTGCCGCCGAAGGATCGCGATATCGCGATGGTGTTCCAGAACTACGCGCTGTACCCGCACATGACCGTCGGCGACAACATGGGCTTCGCCCTGAAGATGGCCGGCGTACCCAAGGC
>JBDHZN010000219.1:0-5968 GCA_039811845.1 Micropruina sp.
ATCACCGTGACGATGACGCCGCGGGCGTCCCGGGCACAGACCTTGAAGGCCTTCCCGTCGTTGTACCGCTCGTCGGGGCTCGACCAGCACATACCGTCCCGCTTCTGCCGGTCGGTGGCGGCGTCGATGTGCGGCAGACCCAGCCCCTTCTTGGTCAGCTTGATCAGATGCGGGGCGAGGATGACGCAGCCGGTGGTGCCGGTCCAGGTGCCCGGGTCGAGCGAGGCGTCGTGCTCGGGCAGATACGGGTCGCCGCCGTTGCCGAAGATGCCTTCGACGAAGTCGAGGTTCGACACCAGCCCGCCGGGCACGATGAACCGGGTCTCCATCCGGCGTTCGGTCGCGTAGCCCGGCACGCCGGGCGAGACCAGCGGACGCAGCAACAGCGAGACGAAACAGGCCGCGGGGTGGTCGGTCCGGGACAGGTAGGGCAGCACCAGGTCGGTCTGCGGCGGCCGGAACGCTTCGGTGAGCAGCCGGGCGAAGACCGCCTTTGGGACGGCGATCTTGTCGTCCGGGATGGGCAGCCCACCTTCTGAGATGTGGAAGACGCCGGCGGTGGTCCGGCGGTCGTTCGCCGGGTTGTGCAGGACGCCGTTGGTCAGCCGGTAGCTGGACAGCAGCGGCGAGCTGAACGCATCGCCGTTCACCGGCAGTGAGAGCACCCGGGCCAGCCCGGGCTCGTCCAGCACCAGGGTGCGCCGGGGCAGATGCGGACGGTCGTCGTCGGCGCCGTCCGAGGCGGGCGCGGCGATGTCGGCCAGGTAGTCGTCCAGGAATGCCTGAATCCGCTGGTCGGTGGCGCACAACCGGTCGGAGAGCCGGCGGCTGAGTTCGCGCTGACGAGCCAGGATGGGCGCGACCAGCTGGGCGCTGGTGGCCTCCTCCGCTTGCAGCGGGACGGACAGGCCGATCAGGGCAAGACGCAGATTGACCGCGGCGGCAGTGACATCAGTGGACATGTCATTCAGTCTGGTTCACCGATCGGGAGCTGTCAGGCGGTCTGTGTGACGTCCCACGATTGTTACCGGCCGGTCTCACCAGCCAGACGGTCGAGCAGCACCCGCATCCGGGCAACCAGTTCGACGGTGGGTTCGGCGTCCGGAATGAAGGGCTCTCCGACCAGGATGCGGACGTCGGTGTCGTGGAAGCGCCGGAAGATCACCTGCAGCGTGGCCGCCAACCACTCCCGGTCGGCCCGGGTGCGGGCCCGGCGCACCAGCGGGGTGCGCAGCGCCCGCGCCGACAGCACGCCGCCGACCGCCAACGGCACCACCCGCAGATCGGCCACGTGCCGGACGAGCAGATCGGTCGACCGCGCCCACCGCTCCAGGGACGCCACCGCGCCGTCGGTCACCATCGGGTCGGGTTCGATCGTCCCGGCCGGAAAGGTCAGCACCGCACCACCCCGCCGGAGATGTTCCCGGGCCAGTCGTAGCGCCCCGGACGGACGGTCGAGGTCCACCCAGATCAGCTGAGCGGCGACGCCGGGTAGCGCACGGAGAAAGGGCCGGTCGAGCGCGACCACCTTCAGGTCGGGCCGCGCCTCCAGGGCCAGCATCAGGCTGAGCGCGTCGATCACACCGGGGTGGTTCGCCACCGCCAATAGCGGCCCGGCGGCCGGGATCAGTTCGCGGCCCACCGTGGTCAGCGAGCGCGCGAAGGTGGGGATCTCGCGGCGGGCGCCGGCGGCCAGGCCGTACCCGGCCACCTGGTCGTCGAACTTCGCGATCCGCACGGCGAATCCGCGAGACGCCGGACGCATCAGCAGCCGGGTCAGCCGGGCCTGCTCGGGCAGATGAAAGCCCCGCGCCAGATCGTCGATGGTGGCCTCGGTCAGTGCCTCCAGACGGCTCCGATCGGACGACATGCCCCGACCCTATGCCGACCCGGTGGGAACCTCGGGGGTGGCCAGCCAGTCGTCGACCTCAGCCAACCACCGTGCCTTGTCGCTCTTGGACGCCAGGCTGGCCCTGATGCTGGCCCGGGCCAGTTCGGCCAGTTCGGAGTCGGTGAACCCGAGTTCCTCGCGGGCCAGCCGGTACTGGTCGGTGAGCCGAGAGAGGAACAGCAGCGGATCGTCGGCACCCAGCGCGACGGTGGCGCCGGCGTCCACCAGGCGGCGCAACGGCACCTGCGCGATGTCGTCGTAGACGCCCAGGTGCACGTTGGACGAGGGGCACACCTCCAGCGCGATGCCGGAGGCGACCAGCTCCTCCAGCAGGGCCGGCTCTTCGGCACTGCGGACGCCGTGGCCGATCCGGATGGGTCGCAGGTGCTCCACCACCTGCCGCAGATGCCCGGGGCCGAGCAGTTCCCCGCCGTGCGGGACGCCCGGCAGGCCGGCGGCCCGGGCGATCCGGAAGGCGGGTTCCCAGTCGGATGTCCGGCCGGAGCGTTCGTTGTTGCTCAGCCCGAAGGCGACCACTCCATGCTCGCCGGCGTGGCGGGCGGCCAGCCGGGCGATGGCGCGGGCGTCCAACGGGTGCCGGACGCGACTCGCCGCGACGATGATCGCCACCTGGACGCCGGTCTCGGCGCTGGCCCGCCGGGCCTCGTCCAGGATGATCTCCAAGGCCGCCGGCATGCCGCCCACGTGCGGCGCGTAGCTGGACGGGTCGACCTGGAGCTCTAGCCGGCGGGAGCCCTCCGCAGCGTCGTCACGAGCAGCCTGGGCGACCACCAGTCGCAGCGCTGCCTCGCTGCACACCGACTGCCGGGCCATGTCGTAGAGCCGCTGGAAGCGGAACCAGCCCCGCTGATCGGGCGGGACGAGCAGGCCCTCCGCGTCGACCAGCGATTCGTGCAGGGCGATCCCGGCCCATTCCGACAGCGTGCGCAGCGTGGCGATGCTCATCGATCCGGTGAAGTGCAGGTGCAGATGCGCCTTCGGCAACGCATTCAGATCCCGCGGCATCGACCGATGGTGTCACAGCTTCACACCTCGGGGCGCATCACGATCGGTGGGAAGCCGTCTCGTCGCCCGTGTTGCGCTGGGTCGTTCCGGCGCTGCCGTCGGCACGTCGCCAGGACACGATCAGCTCGTCGCGGGTGCCGAACCGCACCAGGTGGCGTCCGACGACGTCTTCCCAGCGATCCAGTTCGGCGGGTTCGGCCTGCAGTTCGAGCAGCAGCGCGTCGCTGCCTCGGCTGAGGGTGAGCTCGGCGGTCGGGAACGAGACACTGCCGGTCCCGGTGGCCTCGTCCCAGGCCGCGGGCACCTTCCGGCCCATGTGTGCGACCAGCTGTTTGGCGTAGCGCTCCGGGCGTGCGGTGGCGACGGCGGCGGTCGAAGTCGGGTTCATGCAGGCAGGCTAACCGGCGCCGGAGCAGCGGGCGGACCGGCCGTCTCAGCCCCCGAGGGACCGCATGGAAAGATGAAATTGGCCTTAGTCTTAGGTAAGCCTTACCTTGCTAACAGCTGAAGATATCCCCTGACTCAGGATGTGTTTCCCTCATGACGCTCGGCACCACCGCCGTCCGCCTGGTCCGTATGGCGTGCCTGCTGACCGCACTCGCCCTCGGCGTGATCGGTTGCTCCGCCGCACCTGAGCCGGTGGCTTCGGCGACCCAGACCCGGATGGTGACCGACATCACCGGCGCCGAGGTGCAGGTGCCCGACCGGCCGCAGCGGGTCGTCCCGCTCAGCGAACCCACCCTGGACGGCGTCCTGGCGCTGGGCGTGACGCCGATCGGCACCGTCTCCGGACGCGGCCAGGCCGGCGTCCCCAACTATCTGGCCGAGAAGGCCGCCGGGGTGCCGCTGCTGGGCGGTATCGGTCAGCCCAACTTCGAGGCGATCGGTGCCGCCAAGCCCGATCTGATCCTGGTCGACGGCACCAGCGTCAACAACAACCCCGAGGTGCTCGAAGCGCTCAAGCAGATCGCGCCGGTGGTCTTCACCGGCTATGCGGGCGGTGAGTGGCGCACCAACTTCCGGCAGGTGGCCGCCGCGCTCGGGCTGGTCGAGGAGGGCGAGAAGGTGATCGCCGACTACGAGGCCAAGGTGGCCGCCACCAAGGGCTCGCTCGGCGCGGCGCGGGACAAGACGTTCTCGATCGTCCGCTGGCAGGGGACGGCGCCCGCGCTGATCCTCAAGGAGTTGCCGCCCGGCCAGGCGCTGGTCGACCTGGGGCTGCGGCGTCCGACGGCCCAGGACACCTTCGGACGCGGCCACTCCGAACCGGTCTCGCTGGAGAACCTGCAGCAGATCGACGCCGACTACATCTTCTTCGGCACGCTGGGCGGTTCCAGCGTGAGCAATCCCAAAGCCGGTGGCACCGCCGATCTGGAGGGCGCCAAGAAGGCGCTCGAAGCGGCCAAGCAGGTGCCGGGCTTCACCCGGCTCAACGCCTACCGGCAAGACCACATCATTCTCGTCGACGGCTCGGCGTGGACCTCCACCGGAGGACCGCTGCTGATGAACCGCCTGGTCGACGACGTACGCAACGCGCTCGGATGAGCAGGAGGAATCTGATGGACACGCCCTCGAAGGTGCGGAGTTGGCTGGCGGGGTCAATGGCCCTGTTGCTGCTCGGTCTCGGGCAATCGGTGGTCGCGCCCTGGGCCGCGGCCGAAGAGTCGCCCGAACCCACCCCCTCGGCATCGACACAGCCGAAGGAGGACCCGACACCTGCTGAGACCGAGGAGGCGAAGCCGACCGAGTCCGCCGAGCCGAAGGAATCTGCCGAGCCGAAGGAGACCCCGAAGCCGAAGGAGTCGGCCAAGCCGAGCGAGCCCGCCAAGTCTGAGCCGGCCGATCCGGAGCCGAAGAAGTCGGCGACGCCCAGCCGCTCGGCGACGGCCAAACCGGCACAGAAGATCGCGGCCGTGCCGAACGCGGTCGCCGCGCAGCAGGGCAAGCGGTATGACCTTGCCGGCGGTGTCGCGTACTGGGTGCCCGAGCAGTGGGTGGTCGGTCAGGATCTGGTGATCAGCGGCACCGGCTGGAAGAACAAGGCCGGTGACGCCGGTTCGGTTATCGCCGTGAAGCTGGACAAGGGCGGGGTCAAAGTCTCCGAACCGAACCAGGATCCGGTCACTGGCGCGACCCTGGCAAGGGACATCTACGGCGTGGTTCAAGCTGACGCACAGGGCGAATGGACGCTGCGCCTGCCCTACCCGACGGCCGGCAACAGCGACGCGAACTGGGAGCCCGGGCAGAAGCACACACTCAATCTGCTGACCGGCTCGCTGCTGAGCGGTGACGAGACCCGGTCCGGGCCCGCCGATATGACGGTCACCGCCGCGCCGACGACCGAGCCGACCAAGCCTGCGCCGACCACACCCGCCCCGACGACGGAGCCGACCACGCCGGCCCCCACCACGGAGCCGACCACGCCGGCCCCCACCACGGAGCCGACCACACCGGCCCCGCCGACCTGCGTCGCGGCGCCGGCGAAGGTTGACGTCTCGCCGTCCGCGGTCGACCTGGGCGGTGTGCTGCGGGTGACCGGATCGGGCTTCTGCCACCCCACTGACGGCGGCTCGGTGATCGCGGTCAAGATCGACGACGGCGCGTTCTCCCGGCTCGATGCCTCGGTGCACGCCAACAAGACGGTCTGGGCGATCGTCCCGGCCGGCGCGGACGGCAGCTTCGACGTCCAGCTGCAGCTGCCGGACGGCACCGACGCCGGCACCAACGGCTCGAACCCTGGGCTGACCACCGGCAAGCACACCCTCCGGTTCCTGACCGGGTCGTTCAAGACCGTCGGCGACGTCAAGGACGAGGTGCGCAGCCTCGAGGCGCCGTTCAGCATCAACAGTGCGACCGAGCCGACCGAACCCGCCCCGGGCGACTACACCGATCCCAAGGACCCGACGGTCAGCTACACCGTGCCCACCACGCTGAAGACCGGTGAGCCGATCGTGGTCTCGGGCAAGGGCTGGGTGAACGCGGCCGGCACGAGCGGCAGCGTGATCAGCGTGCTGCTCGACGCGACGAAGTCGGGTGACCCGAACACCGTCT
>JBDHZN010000220.1:0-5939 GCA_039811845.1 Micropruina sp.
CGCACTGCCGCGCACCGCCGAGGCGCGGCCCGCGCCGACCGAGGAGGGCCGATGACGAACCGTTCGACGATTCTGATTGTCGACGACGAGCCGCGGATGCTCGAGGTGCTCGAGGTGGCGCTGCAGGCCGCCGGATACCGGACGGTGACCGCCGCCGACGCAGGGGCGGCCTGGCGGTCGTTGACCACCGAACCGGTGGCGCTGATGGTGCTCGACATCATGCTGCCCGGCACCAGCGGCATCGAACTGTGCCGGCGGGTGCGGGAGCACTCCGACGTGCCGATCGTGCTGTTGACCGCGCTGGGTGGTGACTCCGATCGGGTTCAGGGCCTCGAGGCCGGTGCCGACGACTACGTCGCGAAACCGTTCAGCCCCCGCGAGCTCGTGCTGCGGGTGGCCGCGATCCTGCGCCGGGTGAGCCATCGAGATCCGCAGGCAATGGCCAGCACTCGGCGCAGCCTAGGCGAGTTGCGGCTGGACGCCACCCAGGTCGCCGGGAGCTACCAGGATCGGGATTTGCACCTGACCGCCACCGAGTTCCGGCTGCTCTGGCTGCTGATGGAGCGGCCCGGCGAGACCGTCGGGGTCGAGTTGCTCGCCGATTCCCTGGGCTCGGTACCCGAATGGGGCGGCCGCGGATCGCTGCGAACCGCGATCTACCGGCTCCGCGGCAAGCTCACCACGCCCACCGGCGGCATGCAGATCGTCACCGATCACGGTCGCGGATACCGCCTGATCGAAGGCCGGTGAGAAACGTCACCGAATGGTGACGCCCGGTCCCGATTCCGAGGGGTTCGGCCCCCTCCGGTGCTTCCTATGATCCAGCCAAGGACCGCTGACGGTCCCAGAATCAAGGGAGATTTCGGGATGAAAAGGATCAAAAGGGCCGTGCTCGCGGGCGGCACAGTCGCCGCCTGGCACTGGCCGGTTGCGCCGTCGAGCCGGGCACCCAGGGAGGTTCGAGCAACACGCTCACCGTCGCCTGTGGCGCCACCGAAGAGTGGTGCAAGGCGATGACCGACGCCTTCTCGGCCAAGACCGGCATCCAGACGTCGTTCGTCCGGCTCAGTTCGGGGGAGACCGTGGCTCGCCTCACGGCAACCAAGAACGCGCCGGAATTCGACGTCTGGCACGGAGGACCGGCCGATGGCTTCGGGGCAGCGATGGAGGCCGGGCTGATCGAGCCCTACGCCGCCGAGAACGCGGCGAAGATCCCCGCCAAGTACAAGGACCCGAACGGCAACTGGACCGGCGTCTACGTGGGGGCGCTGGGCTTCTGCTCGAACCAGGCCCGGCTGAAGGAC
Organism: Micropruina sp.; assembly: GCA_039811845.1. Classification (GTDB taxonomy): domain Bacteria; phylum Actinomycetota; class Actinomycetes; order Propionibacteriales; family Propionibacteriaceae; genus Micropruina. Next base: position 1,305 of record JBDHZN010000220.1, read on the forward strand.
AAGGGCCTCGGGCTGCCGCAGTCCTGGGACGACCTGCTGGACCCGAAACTGAAGTCACAGGTCTCCACCGCGCACCCGTCGACCTCGGGCACCGCCTTCACCACGCTGTGGACGCAGGTCGCCCGGCTGGGTTCCGAGGACAAGGCCATCGACTGGATGAAGAAGCTGCACTCCAACGTGCTGCAGTACACCAAGTCGGGGACGGCCCCGGGCCAGATCGCCGGTCGTGGCGAGGTGGCCGTCGGCCTGGTGTTCAGCCATGACTGCGTGCTCTACAAGGAGCGCGGCATGACCGACCTGGAGGTGTCGTTCCCGAAGGAGGGCACCGGCTACGAGATCGGTGGTGTGGCGGTCATCAAGGGCGGCAAGAACGCCGAGGGCGCCAAGCAGTACGTGAACTGGGCACTGTCCGCAGAAGCGCAGGAACTCGGCCCGGGCGCAGGCTCCTACCAGTTGCCGACCAACCCGGACGCCAAGCTCGACTCGCGCATGGTCGACCTGAACACGATCAAGCTCGTCGACTACGACTTTGCGAAGGCGGCGGCCCACAAGAAGGAGCTCACCGCACGCTTCGACGCCGAAGTCGCGGCACAGCCCAAGGAATGAACCGGTGACCGCTCCTGCGACCGCGGCCGGGAACTCCCGGCCGCGGACCCGGCGGAAGGCGGTCGACCCCACCACCGTCGGGGTCGTCATCCTGGTCGTCGGCATTCTGGCCCTGCTGATCATCTACCCGCTGTCCACCGTGTTCGTTCAGGCGCTCGGTCCGGTCGGCTGGGAGATCGTCACCTCGATGATCACCAACCCGGTGAACCGGACGATCGTCGGCAACACATTCCTGCTCGGTCTGCTGGTCGGCGTGATCGGCACGGCACTCGGGTTCCTGCTCGCCTACGTGCAGGTGATGGTGCGGTTCAAAGGCAAGAAGATCATGCATCTGCTCTGCCTGCTGCCGGTGGTGTCGCCTCCGTTCGCCGTAGCCACCGCCGTGATCACGCTGCTCGGACGGCGCGGCATCGTGACCCACGGTCTGTTCGGCTGGGAGACCAATATCTACGGGCTGCCCGGACTGGTGCTGGTGCTGGTGCTGTCCTTCTTCCCGGTGGCCTACATGAACTTCAAGGGCATGCTGGAGAACCTCGATCCGGCCCTGGACGATGCCGCGGCCAACCTCGGGGCGTCACGCTGGCGCGCCTTCTGGAAGGTCACCCTGCCGATGCTCGTCCCCGGCTTCGCGGCCTCCTTCCTGTTGCTGTTCGTCGAGGCGATCGCCGATCTGGCCAATCCGCTGGTGATCGGCGGCGACTTCACGGTGCTGGCTTCGCGAGCGTTCATCGCGATCACCGGGGAGTACGACGTGGCGGCCGGTTCGGCCTATTCACTGGTGTTGCTGATGCCGGCGGTACTGGTGTTCCTGGTCCAGCAGTACTGGGTGGCGCGGAAGAGCACGGTGACGGTCACCGGCAAGCCGGCCGGTGCTCGGCGCCAGCTCACCCACGCCTCCGGACGGGTGCCACTGCTCGCCTTCGCGGTCGTCGTCGGCCTCGTCGTGGTGGGCATCTACGCCACGGTGTTGGCCGGTGCGTTCACCTCCATCCTTGGCATCAACAACACGTTCACCTTGGACAATTTCCGCTACGTGCTCAGGGGGATCGGCAACGAGGCGATCGCCGACACCACCGTGCTGGCGCTGATCGCGACGCCGGTCGCCGGCCTGCTCGGCATGTTGATCGCGTGGCTGGTGGTGCGCAAGCTCAAGCGGGGCAACGGCCTGCTGGACTTCCTCGGCATGCTCGGCCTCGCCGTCCCCGGGACGGTGATCGGCATCGGCTACGCGATCGCCTTCAACAACCCGCTGATCTTCGGCAACCGGATGTTCCTGCCCGCATTGGGCGGCGGGTCGGCATTGTTCGGCGGGGCCATCGCCATCGTGATGGTCTACGTGATCCGGTCGGTGCCCTCGGGCCAGCGGTCCGGCATCGCGTCCCTGAAACAGATCGACCCCAGCATCGACGAGGCTGCCGCTTCGCTGGGCGCGGACAGTGTGACCACGTTCCGCAAGGTCACCTTGCCGCTGATCCGGCCGGCCTTCCTGTCCGGCCTGATCTATGCGTTCGCCCGATCGATGACGACCCTGTCACCGATCATCTTCATCACCACACCGCAGACCAGGATCATGACGAAGCAGATCCTGGCCGAGGTCGACGCGGGCCGGTTCGGCAACGCGTTCGCGTTCTGCACCCTGCTGTTGATCATCGTGGTGGCCGTCATGGGTCTGATGAGCCTGTTGGTGCACGGTCGCTCCGACGTTCGGACGGCGACGAATCTTGGAGGAGGAGCATGACCATCGCGCAGGCGCGGACCGCCGACACCGGACGGATCGAAATCAGTCAACTGGTCAAGGAGTTCATCGGCCGCGACGGCCCGACCACCGCGGTCGACCATGTCGACCTGCACACCGAGCCGGGTGAGTTCATCACCCTGCTGGGGCCGTCCGGCTGCGGGAAGACAACGACCCTGCGGATGGTGGCCGGGTTCGAGCACCCGACCTCGGGCGACATCCGTCTCGACGGCGACGACATGACCCGGCTGACCCCGGACAAGCGTCCGATGTCGATGGTGTTCCAGAGCTACGCCCTGTTCCCCCATCTGAGTGTGCGGGACAACATCGCCTTCGGGCTCAAGCTGCAGCGGTTGAACGCCAAGGACATGAACGACGCCATCGAGGGTGCGCTGGTGTCGATGGACCTGGTGAAACTGGCCGACCGGGCGCCGAACCAGCTCTCCGGCGGCCAGCAGCAGCGGGTGGCGCTGGCCCGGGCCATGGTGATGCGGCCGAAGGTGCTGTTGTTCGACGAACCCCTGTCGAACCTGGACGCCAAGCTACGGGTGCAGATGCGCACCGAGATCCGCGGGCTGCAGCAGCGGCTCGGGATCACCGCGCTGTACGTCACCCACGACCAGGACGAGGCGATGTCGTTGTCGGACCGGATCGTGGTGATGAACAAGGGCCGGATCGAGCAGATGGGCACGCCGGACGAGATCTACCGGCGACCGGCCACCGTGTTCGTGGCCGACTTCATCGGCAGCGCCAACTTCCTGGAGCCGTCGGCGGTCACCTTCGCCGGCGGGGCGGCCAACGTCCGGGTGCTGGGGTCGGAACGTCCCCTGCCGTACGCGCCGGGTGCCGAGCAGGCCGAGAACCATTCGGTGCTGGTGCGTCCCGAATCGGTGCACGTGCAGCGTGCCCGCGAGGTGCCCACCGAGGGCGATGCCGTCGTCGGCGGACGCGGACGCGTGTTGCGGGCGGTGTTCTACGGGGCCGTCGTCGAGTACGAGATCGACACCAACGCGGGCACCATCGTGGCCGTGGTCGCCGACCCCGACCCGTCCGCGATCCTGCATGAGGGCGATCTGGTGGAGGTGGACTTTCCGCCGTCCCGGGGTTGGCTGTTGCCGGCCTGAGCAAACCTCCGCGGCCGGCCGGGTAGCTTCGGAGGATGGCAGACCTTCGCGGCATCGTCGCCTTGGCGATGGTCCTGACCCTGGTCGGCTGCGGCGCCCCGCAGCCCACTCCCATGGAAACCCCGCCGGGGTCGGCGGCGGTCAGGCCGAGCGTGCCGCCGTCGGTCCCGGCCACCACGAGCCTGCCGGCGGCCGAACCGCTGAGCGGCACCCCGTTCGCAGTCCAGGAACTCGGCCGGTTCGACGAGCCGTGGGCGATGACCTTCCTGCCCGGCGGTGGTGAGGCATTGATCACCGAGCGGGCCGGACGCCTCGTGTTGCGGCACGCGGACGGAGGCAGCACCGAGGTGACCGGCGTTCCCGAGGTGGTGCACCAGGGTCAGGGTGGGCTCGGCGACGTCATTGTGTCGCCGGGCTTTGCCACCGACCGCACCGTCTACCTCAGCTGGGCCGCACGGGGAACCGGTGGTTCCGGCGCCGAAGTGGGCCGCGCCACCCTGGTCGTCGACGCCAACGGCGCTCGGCTGGACGGCCTGAGCGTGATCTGGCGGCAACAGCCCAAGACCAGCGGCAGCGGACACTACGGTCACCGGCTGACCTTCTCGCCGGACGGCGCCCATCTGTTCGTCACCTCCGGCGAGCGGCAGAAGATGACGCCGGCCCAGGACCGCAGCAACACCCTGGGCACCATCGTCGCCATGGATCCCGACGGCGGCAACGCCGAGATCTGGAGCTACGGTCACCGCAACCCGCTGGGCATCGCCTTCGACGCCGCCGGCAACCTGTGGAGCTCGGAGATGGGGCCGCAGGGCGGCGATGAGCTGAACCTGATCAGGCAGGGCCGCAACTACGGCTGGCCGCTGGCCTCCAACGGCTGGCACTACGGCGGGGCCGACATTCCCGACCACAAGCCGGGTGACGGTTTCGAGGCCCCGAAGGTGTGGTGGAACCCGAGCGTCTCACCGGGCAGCCTGATGATCTACTCCGGGGCGATGTACCCGCAATGGCAGGGCGACGCGTTCATCGGCGCACTGTCCGGCCAGGCGCTGATCCGGGTCGACCTGGACGGCACGAACGCCCGCAAGGCCGACCAGTGGGACTTCGGCGACCGCGTCCGCGAGGTCGAACAGGCGCCCGACGGGTCGATCTGGGTGCTCACCGACGGTTCCG
>JBDHZN010000221.1:0-5929 GCA_039811845.1 Micropruina sp.
CGGACGCCGAACTCGAGGTCGCCCTCGACTCGTGGCTGGCCTACCTGCGCCGCGACATCCGCTTCCTGGTGCCCGAATCGGTGGCCGGCGACGGGGTCGCCTCGGTGGTGCGCGAACAGCGTGGGGTGGGCGCCGCCTACCTGGTCTCCGAGGCGGTCCGGACCGGTCAGCGGGCGGTGGTGATCCGCACCGAGATCCGAGCCGACCTCGACCTGGACGAGACGATTGAGCGGCTCCGCAAAGCCGTCGAGGTGGCCTACGCCTGGCCGCACGGGGTGGCCCGGCCGCTGCGCGAGACCCGTCCCGAGTTGCGTTATCTGGGGCCGCCCGGCACCTTCTCCGAGAACGCTGCCCGGCAGTTCGCGGTGGGCCTGGCCGGGGCCGGCGAGCACGACGTCCGGATCGAGGCGGTGGACTCCTTCGACGACGTGCTGGTGGCGACCTGGGCCGGCGGGCTCGGCGTGCTGCCGATTACCAGCTCGGCCTCCGGCCTGGTCACCCGCTCGACCAAGGCGCTGCTGGCCTCCGATGTGCCGGTGGTGGCCGGTGGCGTGGTGGACGTCGCCGTCCGGTTCGACGCGTACGCGGCTGCCCCGGTCGCCTTGTCCGAACTGCGCGGCGCACCGGTGTTCAGTCATCCGCAGGCGCTCGCCCAGTGCACCAACTTCGTCCGACGCTGGGGTCTGGATCCGCGTCCGTGCGCCTCGACCGCGGACGCCCTCGGCCAGCTGCTGACCGCCGGCGGTCCGGCGATCGCGCTGGCCTCCTCAGGCGCCGAGGCGGATCACCCGTTCGTCCATGTGGTCGAGCGCGAGATCGACGACCTCTCCGGTTCGATCACCCGGTTCCTCATCGTCGGCCAGCCCGGCGCCTTCGACGAGCATCGCGACGGCTCCGACCCGACCCTGCGCGGCATCGTGCTCGCCCCCTCGGTGGCCTCGATCGCCGCCCTGGTCGGGCGCGGCCCCGGCTTCGATGAGCTGCTCACCGATGTCGACGGCAACTGCCTGTGGGTGACCAGTCACCCGGTCACCGATCTCCCGGACGGCGTCCGCAACCTGGGCGTGGTGCCCTGGTCCCCTCGGACGCCGGTCGTCCGGCCCGCCCCCGGCTGAGATCCCGGGTCCCGGGGATGACGAGTGGAGCCGGGTCTGCGACAGAAGCTCACTTTCCCCGTGGGGCGCCCGCTCGTTCCCGGTGGGGCGCCCGCTCGTTCCCGGTGGGGCGCCCGCTCGCGCCCGCGGGTTTGTGCACTGTGCACTCGAACCGGATTGTGGTGGGTATCGCGACGGGTGGGGGAGCCAGCTCTGGTAGGAACCGGTTTATGGTCGATATGAATACCCCTCCGGGGTAGGCTAAATCAACCAGAATCCGGCTCGACGGATGTACCCGGCCGAGCAGTGCCCAGATAAGCACCACAATGTGGGTCGAGGTCTCGCAGCCATGAGATCTCCACAAGCTCGATCAGCGGCTGGGCACCATCACGGTCAGGGTCTGCGGGATGACTTCGGCGACCATCCGGCGGCACTCACCCGCGGCGTCGCCGTCCAGTTGATACTCCACCGGCTCGGACGCCTCGATCACCACCCGGCGGCCCTGACCCCGGTCGATCTCGGACGCCTCGGGCACCGGCAGCAGCACGCTGGTGGTGATGCGCAGCCAATCCGCCACGCTCGCCGGGGACGCGACGAACAGGTCGAGTAGGCCGTCGTCGAACTGGGCCTCGGGCAACAGCTGCACGTTGCCCTGCAGTTGACCGACGTTGCCCACCATCACCAGCCCGGCATGGCGCTCGATCGGTTCGCCCTCGTCGAGCGTGATGGACACGTCGAACGAGGGCAGGTTGGCCGCGTCGCCGGCGGCCATCACATAGGCGGCTGGTCCGAAGACCTTCTTCAGGCCCTCGTCAGTGCCGCTCATGATCCGCGCATCCAGGCCCATGCCGGCCATCACCGCGATGTGTTCGGGTTCGGCGTCGTCGATCGTCACCTCGACCAGGTCGATCCGGTCCTGGCGTCCGCCCAGGATCACCCGCAGCGCCTCGGCCTCGTCCAGCGGAATGCGGAGATTGCGGGCGAGTAGGTTGCCGGTTCCCGAGGGCAGCAGACCCAAGGGGACGCCGGTGCCGGCGAGTTCCGAACACACCACCCGCACCGTCCCGTCGCCGCCGGCCGCCATCACCAACTCGACCTCGGCTGCGAGAGCTCGCTGGGTCATGCCGCGTCCGGGATCGTCGGGAGTGGTTTCCAGGAACATCGGCGTCCAGCCGTATTCGCGACAATCGCCCTCGACGTGCCGCCGGAAGGCCGCCCAGTCGGGAATCTTGGTGGGGTTGACGACGATGGCGCAGCGCCGCGGGTTCTTCGCCGCCAGGACGGCCGCCCTGGTCGGACGTTCCGGCTGCATGTGCACCCGGGTGACGGTGAGCGCGAGGCTGGCGGTGAACCCGCCGAACAACGCACCGCCGACCAGGTCGCTGATCCAGTGCGCGTGCAGTAGCCACCTGTCGAAGGCCACCAGCAGGATCAACGCCACCCCGAGCCAACGCCAGAGTTCGATCACCGACCGCGGCTGCTTGGTGGTGGTCGTGGTGGCGATGACCACCAGTGCGGCGGTCACGATGCCGACCATGTGACCCGACGGGTAGGCGTAGCCGGTGTTGCCGATCAGTTCGGTGAGGGTGTCCGGCGGTCGCGGGCGGGCGGTCAGCGTCCGAGTCAGCTCATGGCCGGCCCAGCCGAGCGCGATGGCCAGCAGTATGCCGACGGTCAGGTTGCGCAGCCGGCGCCGGAACGCCCAGATCGCGATGCCGGCCAATGCACAGTTCACCACCACCGGATGGAACACGATCGCCACCGCGGCAGCGATCTGAACGATGTGGCTCTGCCAGTGGGGTATGGGGGCCTGCAGGGCGTCCAGAGTCGTGAACGTGCCGGCGAACAGCAGTGCCGTCCAGAGCGCGAAGCCCGCACCGAAGCCGATGGTGGCGATCAGGCCCAAGCTCGGCCGTCGGCGGCGCATGCGCCATTGTGGCATCCGGTCGCCGGAACCGCTCAGGCTCAGCCGAGCGCGTCCAGGAAGTCGATGGTGGGAATGAAGAACAGGCTGCCGGTGACCGCGGTGGAGAAGTCGAGAATCCGGTCGTGGTTGCCGGGCGGATCGCCGATGAACATATTGCGCAGCATGTCCTCGATCGTGGTCACGTCGGCCGCGTAGCCGATGAAGTAGGTGCCGAACTTGCCGTCGCCGACCGAGCCGAACGGCATGTTCTCGCGGACGATCTGCCGGTCGGTGCCGTCTGGCGCGGTGATGCTGTTCAGAGCGACGTGCGAGTCGGACGCCTTCTGCTCGTCGGGGATCTCGATGTCGCTCAGCTTGTGCCGTCCGATCACCCGCTCCTGTTCCTCGACGGTCAGCCGCTCCCAGCTGGTCAGGTCGTGTAGGTAGCGCTGCACGATCAGGTAGCTGCTGCCGGCGAACGGGCCGTCGGAGACGTAAGCCGTCCGGTCGGCTTCGAGGCCGGTCGGGCTCTCGGTGCCGTCCACGAAGCCGAGCAGGTCGCGCTCGTCGAAGTAGCGGAAGCCCTGCAGTTCGTCCTCGACGACCGCGATGCCGTCCAGGGCGACGGCGAGCTGGTGGGCCAACTCGAAGCAGAGGTCGAAACGCTGGCCGCGGATGTGGAAGACCAGATCGCCGGGGGTCGACGGGGCGTGATGGACGTCGCCGTGCAGCGGGATGAACGAGTGCAGGCCGTTGGGTTTCGGCTCCCCGGGGAACATCCGGTCCCAGGCGGGTGAGCCGATGCCGGCGACACAGGTGGTGACGGCGTCCGGGTAACGGAAGCAGACCGCCCGGACGATCGAGGTGAAGTCGCCGAGCGCGGCTCGTGCTGCCTGCTCCTGGCCGTCCGGGATGGTCATCACCAAGACGATGGCCGCCTCCGAGGGCGGCACGACTACGGGCTGAGAGATGCTGTCCACACCTGGAGCGTAACGGTGCGGCCGTGCCCGGCCGATAGGCTGAGCCGGTGATCGACCCGAAGCTACTGCGTACCGAACCCGACCGTCTGCGAGCCGCGCAGGAGGCGCGCGGCGAGTCCGTCGCGCTGGTCGACGAGCTGATCGCCGCCGACGAGACTCGGCGCTCCTCGATCGCCGCGTTCGAGTCGTTGCGGGCCGAGCAGAAGTCGCTCGGCAAGGACGTCGCGCGCGCCAAGGGCGACGAGAAGGCGGCGCTGATCACCCGCACCCGCGAACTTGCCGCCCAGGTCAAGGCCGCGGACGCCGCCGCCACCGAAGCCGGGGCGCGGTTCGACGAACTGATGCTGGCGCTGCCCAACCCCGTCTTCGACGACGTCCCGCGCGGCGGCGAGGACGACTTCGTGGTGGTCTCCGAACACGGCACCCCGCGCGACTTCGAGGCTGAAGGCTTCACCCCGCGCGACCACCTGGAGCTGGGTGAACTGCTCGGCGCGATCGACATGCCGCGCGGCGCCAAGGTCTCCGGCGCACGCTTCTACTTCCTCACCGGACAAGGGGCGATGCTCGAGTTGGCGCTGATCAATCTGGCGCTGGCCAAGGCGATGGAGTGGGGCTTCACGCCAATCCTGCCGCCGGCGCTGGTGAAGCCGTCGGCGATGGAGGGCACCGGCTTCCTCGGCCAGGCCGCCCAGGACGTCTACCACCTGCCCGCCGACGACCTGTACCTGGTCGGCACCTCCGAGGTTGCGCTCGCCGCCTACCACAGCGAAGAGATCCTGGACGCCGCGACGCTGCCCCGGCTCTACGCCGGCTACTCGCCCTGCTACCGGCGCGAGGCGGGCAGCTACGGCAAGGACACCAAGGGCATCTTCCGGGTGCACTGGTTCGACAAGGTCGAGATGTTCGTCTACTGCCAGCCCGACGAGGCGGACGCCCTGCACCGCAAGCTGCTGGAGTTCGAGAAGGAGTTCATCACCGCGCTGGAACTGCCGTTCCAGGTGCTCGAGGTGGCCTCCGGCGATCTCGGTCTGAGCGCGGCCCGCAAGTACGACTGCTACGGCTGGATCCCCAGCCAGGGCAAGTACCGCGAGATCACCTCGACCTCGAACTGCACCACCTTCCAGGCCCGCCGGCTGAACATCCGGATGCGGACCGAGGTCGGCATCGAGTCGGTGGCGACGTTGAACGGCACCCTCTGTGCGATGACCCGGATGATCATCCTGCTGCTGGAGAACCACCAGCTCCCGGACGGCTCGGTGCGGATTCCGGTCGCGCTGCGTCCCTACCTGGGCGGCCGGGAGTTCCTGACTCCGGTCAGCTGAACGGCAAGGAGGCGTGTGGAGAGCCAGGCCTCGTCAGATTACGTCCGATTTGAGGGGTATTCAGCCTTGTGCGCCTTGGCTGGGTGTCAGATCGGACGTAGCCTGACGAGCCGTTTCCGCCGATGCGTCGGATCCCGCAACAGGGGTCGGCGTCGTCAGCTGGCGACCGATCCGGGGTACATCCAGCCTCGTCCGCCTCGGACGGGCCAGAATCGGTCGCTGGTTGACGAAGCCCAGCGTCGCCGGACCTGGCGAAGCTGGGGCGAGCGCGAGCCGCTTGGACGTCCGGTTTGCCCTCGGCCCGCTGCCCTGAAAGCCTGAACCAGAAGGGGGTATCGGCATGGCATGGCGACCGCGCCTGGTGGCGCTGGACATCGACGGCACGCTGTTGAGTTTCGATGGACGGCTGCCGCAGTCGGTCCGGGCGGCCGTGGACGCGGTGGTCGCCGCCGGCGTCCCGGTGGTGTTGAGCACCGGACGCGGCTGGGCCGGCACCAAGCCGGTGGCCGAAGCGTTGGGTCTGCCGCCCGGCCAGCATGTGTCGTCCAACGGCGCCGTCCGGGTGAGCTACCCGCCGCTGGAACTGCTGGAACGGGTCACCTTCGACCCCACCGATGTCGTCGACCG
>JBDHZN010000222.1:0-5882 GCA_039811845.1 Micropruina sp.
TCGGGGAACTCCTGCCGCCAGATCGCCGCCACGCGGGCCCAGGCGTCGCGGAAGTCGGTGTAGCCCTGCGTCGTGCGACTCACGCTCCACGTCATCCAGTCGCCGTTGTACTCGTAGAATGGGGAGACGTAGGTGGTGCCCTTGCCGGCGCGCAGCCAGCGGGTGTTCTGAGCGGCGGCGCGCCACCAGGCGTCCATGTCGCCACGGGCGACCGCCGCATAGGAGCGCCAGCCCTGCATTCCCTTCCAGTCCGGGCCCGGGGTGAACGACAGGCTCATCGGGCCGTTGAAGCCGGCCCAGGAGTTGTGCACCGAGGGGTTGATGCCCCACGCGTCGGGGGTGTGCGGCCAGGTCTGGCCGATCTGGACTTGGCGGCCTCGCCAGTCACCGAAGTACTTGGCCGGATTCGGTCCGTTCCCGTGTTCTCGGGTGGCGACACCTGACAGCCAGCCGGTGGCGGTCGGCGCGTTGGCGATCGGGGGCGGCGACGAGATCGACGACGACGGGTTGGCACTGGCGGGTGGTGACGTCGGCTGCGTCGGCACCGGCGGGAGCGTCGGAGCCGGGGCAGTGGGTGCAGGCTGCGGAGTGCCGAGAACGATCGTGACACTGCCGGCGCCGACCGAGGACTTGACCGTGAGTGTGTACCGGGCGCCTCTGACCAGGTGATTGAACGTCCACGACCGGAGGTTGGACGGCACCGTGGCCGACCACGGTCCGTAGCCGCCCGAGTCCTTGCCGTCTCGTCCGACGACCCAGCCGTCGGGAGGGTTGGTCGCCGACACCCAGGTGACGGTCGCGCGATCCTCCGACTGTGTGACGGCGACGGCAAGTTCCGGTCCGGCCGAAGCGACGGTCGGCGCGGCGAGACTGCTGCCGGCGACGACCAGAAGACACAGGAGGGAGATCACGACGCGAGTGAGCGTCTTGGCAGTGCGTGACACCGGGAGACCTTTCGATCAGGGCTGTTAGCAGAACCAGCGCCCCGGCACCGGCATACCCCGGTGGTCCCCCCATGCATCCGGATGCCGTCGAGAGTATCAGGGCTGGCCCGAGTTGCCACATCGCGCGCATCCCGGCCGACTCCGTGGGCCGGACCGTTCAGCCGCCGGGCGCACCGCAAATGTGGCCAGTGAGGCAGCCTGCTACTCCGGCCGGACGCCCTGGCCGGCGTGGTCTGCGGAGGCTGTCGCGACCTCCTGGTTCAGGTACGCCCGGAACCGATCGGCGATCTCCAACTGCTGTTTGAGCGCTACCCAGCGTTCCTCGACGATCTCGGTGAACCCGTCGAGGACCTCGAGCGCGGCCCGACGTCGCGCGGGGTCGTCATCCAGCGAGTGATCGGCCGCCGTGAGGAACCGGCTGATCTCTTCGAGCGAGAAGCCGAGGGGGCGCATCGACATGACGAACAGGAACCGTTGCAGGTCGCGCATCGAGTAGAGACGAAACCCGCCGGGAGTGCGGGCCGGAGTGATCAGGCCCTCGTCCTCGTAGTGGCGGATGCTGCGATGACTCAGCCCCAACCGGGCCGCGATCTCGCCGATCCGCATGGTCGCAGCGGCGTCCAGACGAGCCAACTCGGCCAGCGGCAGCGGCATCTCCGGCGGTGTTCGCACGCTGCAGCCTAACCCCCGCGCCCCCGGCCCGCACGGACCCGCGATCTTCCGGAACAAATCTGACGTAACGTTAGGGATGGAAGCTCACGTCACGTAAGATTCTGGCCGGGGGAATAGAAGATGTCACGTGGCAAGACACCGTCATCGGGCAATTCGCGGACGACCCAGACGTTCGCACAGGGCTTGGCAGGCCGAAGCAACGCCTTCGGGCTGCTTCGCCTCGTGCTTGCCGTGCTGGTGATCGTCAGTCACGCCTTTCCGGTGGGCGGCTGGGGACCGGACCCGATGGGTGGCTGGACTCGCGGCCAGGCCGAACTGGGGGATCTCGCCGTCGTCGGGTTCTTCGCCGTCAGCGGCTACCTGATCACCCTGAGCGCTCGCCGGACGCCCCTGATCGCCTACCTGTGGCGCCGGTTCCTACGGATCATGCCGGCGTTCTGGTTCGTGTTGCTCTTCACCGCGCTCGTCGTCGGTCCGCTGTACTATGGGCGCGGTCAGGGCAGCCTCACCGGGTACTTTGACGAACCCGAGGGACCCGGGTCGTTCGTCGGCGCGAACGCACTCCTGATGATGCGACAGTTCACCATCCACGGCGTGTTTGCAGACGCACCGATCGGTGAGGGCGTGCTCAACGGCAGTCTGTGGACGCTCTTCTTCGAGGCCGTCTGTTACCTGATCGTCGGTGGGTTGGCGGTCGTGGGACTGCTGTCCGAGCGGCGCCGCTGGGTCGTTCCCACTCTCGCCGCAGCCTTCTACAGCGTCTCGGTGGTGACCTTGTTCATCTCGGTGACCAGCTTCACCGTGGTTGAGCTTGCGCGGCTGGGCTCCGTCTTCCTGACCGGCGCGACGGTTGCCCTGTTCCGTGACCGGCTGCCGTTCGCCGGCTGGATCGCCGCGTTGTGCGCGGTGACCGTTGTGACGACGGCGCTGGTGGGGGGCTTGCGCACGATCGGCTACGTGGCGCTGTGCTACCTGATTCTCTGGGCGGCCGGACGGGCGCCACGCAGGTTGCACAGGATCGGATCGACCAACGATCTGTCCTACGGCGTCTACATCTTCGCCTGGCCCGTGCAGATGGCGCTCGCCATCCACGGGGTGCCGGCCTGGGGCATCGGCTGGTACATCGTGAGCTGCGTCCTGGTGGTGCTGCCCTTCGCCGCGATGAGCTGGTGGCTGATCGAGAAGCCCGCCATGAACCTCAAGGACAAGATCCCCTGGGCATCGGGTGCCGCCGTCCGGACCGCAGCGGCCGGACGCGCGGAGGCCGCGACCCCGGAGCGGTCGTCGGCCGCGGGGTAGCGGGCGCCTGCCCGCCCGGCTGATCGGCCCGGGCGGTCGGCCGACCCGGGTAGAGTGTTGCGGTCGGTCCCACCGCACCGCCCACGCCCCGATCGTCAAGAGGTTTCATGTCCACCCCCTTATCCGACCGTTCACCTCTGGCGCGCACGGAGGTCGTTTTGGTCTCCTATCGCAGCAGGTCGCACGTGGAGGAGTTGATCGCGGGCTGGCCGTCCGACCTGAGCATCGTCGTGGTGGACAACGCCGGCAACGTGGACGGGCTGGCCGAACTCAGCGCGGCCCACTCCAACGTGCGGTACGTCGACGGTGGCGGCCAGGGATTCGGCCGGGCGGCCAACCTGGGAGCCTTCTCATCGACCAAGGACTTCCTCGTCTTCGTCAATCCTGATTGCCGCCCGACGGCGACGCACCTCGAGGCGCTGGTGGTCGGGGTGGCCTCCGACGATAGCGCCGCCTCCCACGCGGCCACCATGACGGGTCATGACGGCTCCATCGAGGCCGGCGTCGGAGGCTGGGAGCCTTCCCTCCGGAGGCTGACCGTGCATGCGCTCGGACTCGGATGGGTGTTCCGCAAAGCTGGCTTGTTCGCATTCCCCACCCCTGGGGAGCATTCCGCCGTCGATTGGACCACCGGCGCCTGCCTGGCGACGCGCGCCGACCGGTTCCGCGAACTCGGCGGATTCGACGAGTCGTTCTACGTGTATGCCGAGGACGTCAGCTTCGGCCGCAGCGCCCGGCTGGCCGGCCTCCGGACGGTGCTGCGGGAGGACGTCCTGGTGCGGCACGGGTCGGGCAGTTCGGGCGCCCCATCGCTGGAGATGCTGCGGCTGCGCGGGGCGTCCTTCGCCGGCTATCTGACCCGCTACCACCGCTCCAGGGCGTGGCCGATGCGGGGGCTGATGGTGCTAGGCGCACTGGTCCGTGGATTGGCCGCCGCACTCCGCGGGCGACGCGACGTCGCCGCGCAACAGTGGGCGTTCATCGCCGGAACGGTCACGATGACCGCCTACGTGGGTGGCCAGGAGGTGGCCGCCCGGCGGCTGGCCGAGGTTACCGGCTCGGCGCAACCGTCCTAAGCCGCGAGTTGCCGCTGGCCAGGTAGGGCTGCCGGTTGAGCACCAGCGCCTCGAGCATTCCCAGGCCCCACCCGGTATGCACCGCCACGAACGACGCCGGGAGCGCCGGGGCGGAGGTCTCGGCGTCCTGATCGCGCGTGCGCCAGGCCCTGATGCTGGCGAATGCGACCAGCGCCCCGTAGGGGGCCAGAAGCAGCCATATCGCCGGGCGGGCCAGCCCGGCCACCAGCAGCAGCCCGCCACCCGCGACGAACGCCGGAGGCACCAGGTGCCGCAACCGGATCGCGCCGGCGCCGTTCTTGCGGATCATCTGGCCCTTGCCGCGACCGTAGCGGCGGAACTGCCGAAACAGGTGGGGGAGCGTCTCCTGCACATGCCAGCCGATTACCATCGCCGGGTCGAAGCCGATCAGGTGACCCGCCTGGATCAGTCGGTGATCGAAGTCCACATCCTCGTTCACCAGCAGCGATTCGTCCCAGCCGCCGATCGCACGCGCCGTTGCCGTTCGCGTCACGCCGAAGGAGGCATGGTCGGTGAGCTGCGGCTCGGTGGCGAAATGGTTGATGGAATCCCCGATCGCCGCCGGACTCGAGAGGGTGAGCGCTATCGCCCGTCCGACAGCGGTGAACGCGATCCCCTTGCGGCAACCGCCCACCGACGCCAGCCGGTCATTCCGGCGCAGCCAGGCCACACCGCGGCGCAGGTAGTCCTGAGAAACCTCCGAGTGCGCGTCGATCCGGGCGACGAACTCGTTGCTGGCCGCGTTCAGGCCGACGTTCAGCGCGATCGGGATCAGGTTGCGCGGGTTCGGGATCACCCTGACCCGCGGATCCCGGGCGGCGATCTCATCGAGGATCTCACCGGTGCGGTCGACGGACTGGCCGTGGATGACCAGCAGTTCGATCTCGACGTCCTGCTGGCTTAACACACGTTCGATCGTCCGGGCGATCGACTTCTCCTCGTTGAGCGCGGGCATCAGTTCAGTGGGGCGGGGTGTTGCGTGAGTAGATCTGGTGGGCGACGTAGCGTTGGTACATGTCTTCGGTGACGCCGTGGTTGGTGGCGATCTCGGCGAAGAACCGGCCGGATTCGTGCATCGTTCGTTCCTGGGTTTCGTAGTCGACGCTGATCAGTCCGAAGCGGGCTGATTCGCCTTCGAGCCATTCCCAGTTGTCCATGAACGACCAGTGGTAGTAGCGCTCGATGGGGAGGTCGGATTTGGCGATCTCGGCGAGGTGTTCGTGGATGAATCGGCTGCGGAAGCCGTCGTTGGAGTTGGCGGTGCCGTTCTCGGTGACGTAGAGCGGTCCGGGATGGGACTCGTGCAGCCAGGTGGCTACCTCGATCAGGCCCTGGGGGTAGATCTCCCAGCCCAGGTCGTTGATCGGGACGTCGGCGCCCACGCCGTCGTCCAGTCGGCTGACGGTGCTGCGCGAGTAGTAGTTGATGCCGTGGAAGTCGTAGTAGTGGCCGGGGACGATGCCTGCCGGCTGTGTCAGGGGAGCGAGGAAGCGGCCCTTGCACATGGCCTTGGTGATCACCCGCTGGAACAGCCATTCCATCATCTGGGCCGAGGCCCAGTGACCGGGGTGCCAGGCGATCCGGGGACGGAACACCCCGGTCATCCGGCTGTGTCGGATCTCTGCAGGCGTCCGCTCAGGCCACCGCGTGGAACCCCATGCGGACCCCGAGCTTTGTTCAGGAGCGTCCAGATCGTCGCGAACGACGGATTGCCGTCCTCTCCAAGGGCCCTTGCGCAGGCCCTTGCTGCTGACGCCGTTGACTCACCAAGAAGGTGGACCAGAACGTCGACAGCAGCTGGACCAAAGTCACTATGAATGCTGGACCAAAGTGACTATCAAGCCTGGACCAGAGTAGAGTTACGCCGTGA
>JBDHZN010000223.1:0-5879 GCA_039811845.1 Micropruina sp.
AACGGAACGAAAAGAACCGTCCCCGCGTACCACTCAGCCCTTCACGCAGAGCAGGGTCTGCAGCCGGGCCACGACCTCGACCAGATCCACCTGGGCGGCGATCACCTGGTCGATGTCCTTGTAGGCACCGGGGATCTCGTCGACCACCCCGGCGTCCTTGCGGCACTCGACGCCGGCGGTCTGCGCCGCCAGGTCGTCGGTGCTGAACGTCCGCTTCGCCCGCGTCCGGGACATCCGGCGTCCGGCACCGTGGCTGGCCGAGTTCAGCGACGCCTCGTTGCCGAGACCGCGGACGACGTAGCTGCCGGTGCCCATCGAGCCCGGGATCAGGCCCAGGTCACCCCGAGCCGCCCGGATCGCGCCCTTCCGGGTCACGATCAGCTCGACATCGTCGTAGCTCTCCCGCGCCACGTAGTTGTGGTGGCACAGAATCGGCTCGTCGAAGGCGACCGCACCCGCATGCCAGCGTGCGAAGACGCTCTGGACGGTGGCCAGCATCAGGCTCCGCGACAACATCGCGTAGTCCTGTGCCCACCACAGGTCGTTCAGGTAGGCGTCCATTTCGGACGTGCCGGCCAGGAACACCGCCAGGTCGCGATCGGGCAGGCCCAGGTTGTGCTCCAGGGTCTTCGCGGTCGCGATGTGCCGCTCGGCCAGCTCCTTGCCGATGTTCCGGCTGCCCGAGTGCAGCGTCAGCCACAGCCGCTCGTCACCCTCGGCGGCGCACAGCTCGATGAAGTGGTTGCCGCCACCCAGCGAACCGCACTGCGACAAGGCCCGGGACCGCCGGTCGGCGATCCGCGGCGCCCGCAGCTCGTCGAACCGGCCGAACAGCGCATCGAACCGACCCCGTAGCCGGACGTCGCCCCGCAGCACAGCGGCCTCGCCGTCGTTGCCGCGGTAGCCGACCGGAACGGCGCCCTCGATCGCCACCCGCAGCCCGTGCAGGTCGTCGGGCAGATCGGCGAGCGTCAGGCTGGTCCGGACGGCGGCCATGCCGCAGCCGATATCGACGCCGACCGCGCTGGGGCTGACGGCGTCCCGCATCGCGATCACCGAACCGACGGTCGCGCCCTTGCCGAGGTGCACGTCCGGCATCACCCGGACGCGGTCCACCCACGGCAGCCGCGAGATGTTCCGCAACTGGTCGAGCGCGGCCGGCTCGATGTCGTGCGGATGTGCCCACATCAAGGTGTTGTCGTTCGCCGCGCCGGGCAACGCGACGGGGAACTCGTTCATGGCATTTCTACTTTCTGAGGGAGATCTTCCGATCGTGGAGATTGATGGTCGTGGGCGGACATGAAAAAGCCGCCCGACTCGGCAGGCGAGTGGGCGGCTTGACGTCCGATCCGGACGCGCGGAGCAAACTTTCTCCGCGGTCAGATCGGGGGCCCACTTCTGCCTGGCCGGCTGCCTTCGAAACCGAAATCGCGGCGGCCATAGGCATGCCACGATCCGCCGATCGGCAGCGCACGCTGCAGTCGCTTGATCGCTTTGTCCAGGCCGAACATGTGAGTCCCTCTCTCGTCGTGAGGCCAGCCTTACAGGCTATCGGGGGCTATCGTTCTCACGCAAATCCACGGTGAGCGGAATGACGTCCAGATAGACCCGGTAGCGGCGGGCGTCCGAAGGCCGCTCACGCTTCTTGGCGGCGGCCGAATGGCGCTCGATCAGCTCCAGCAACTCGCTGGTGAGCGCCTCGGCCTCTTCGGTGGTCAGCTCGATCGTCGAGGTGGACAGCTGGCCCATGCCGTCCCCGATCTCGCCGTCGAGGTGCTCCAGCCAGGACGTCAGGGTGGCGGTTCGTTCGGCGATCACCTGGCCGATCACGGCACCCACCATCGGCTCGGTGGCGGGATCGTGCAGCAGTCCCGGATCGGTCAGCCGGAACCCGACCGGACGCCACCAGCGCTCCCGGCCACCGGCGTGGCCCGGGTCGTCCTCGACGAAGCCGTGCCGCTCGAGTTGGCGCAGGTGGTAGCTGGTCTGCCCGCTGCTCTCGTCGAGCGCGCGGGCGAGCTGGCTGGCCGTGGCCGGGCCGCGTCGCTGCAGCTCGGCGTACAGGCTCATCCGCAGTGGGTGGGCGAATGCCTTGAGCGCCTCGGAGCCGAGGATGCGGTCCTCGGACCCGGGTGAATCCTTGCCTTCTGACATATGCAGAGATACCTTTGCATAGAATCCTTTGCAGAGTTACCTCTGCATCGGTTGTCATCCTAGTAGCAGGAGATCGAACGATGGCTGAGCACGAAGCGGGGCGTCGCACCTCGGGGCTGGGAGCCGGCTTCCGGGCGCAGCTGGCCTCCACCGGCCTGGCGAATCTGGGCGACGGCATCCTGGGCATGCTGGCACCCCTGGTGGCGCTCACACTGACCGCCTCACCGGCCCAGATCTCGCTGCTGACCGCAGCGACCTGGGCGCCGTGGCTGCTGTTCGGACTGGCCGCCGGGGTGGTGATCGATCGGGTCGATCGACGACGGGCCCAGGTGGTGGCGCTAGCGCTCCGCGCGGGTGTGCTGGCCGCGACGGCAGTTCTCAGCCTGTCCGGACGGCTCACCATGCCGCTGCTGCTCGCCGCCGTGTTGCTCTACGGGGTGACCGAGGTCTTCGCCGACCTCGGCGCCAACTCGATCCTGCCCGACCTGGTACCCGCCGATCGGCTGCCCGCGGCGAACGGACGCGTGCTCGGCGTCCAGCAGGTCGCGAACGCCTTTCTCGGCTCGCCGCTGGCCGGCGTGCTGATCGTGCTGGGTGCCGGTGTCGGCTTCGGTGCCTCGGCGGCGTTGGCGGCCTTGGCGGCGCTGGTCCTCATCGTCGGCTTGCGGGGACGTTTCCGCCCGTCCGGCCGGTCGGGGTCGTCCCGGCCACTCGCGGACGTGCGCGAAGGCCTGGTCTTCCTGGTGCGGCACCCGGTGATCCGGCCCCTGGTGATCACCTCGAGTGTGATGAATCTGGCCAGCACCGGCTACTTTGCGGTCTTCGTGCTGTGGGCGGTCGGCCCGGACTCGGCGATCGGGCTGACCGCGGCGCAGTATCCGCTGCTGACGCTCGGCCTGGCGCTGGGTGCGGTGGCCGGCTCGCTGCTCGCCGACCGGCTGCAGCGGCGGTTCGGCGAGACCCGCACCATCATCGCCATGTTGTTGGCCGACGGGCTGCTGATGCTGGTGCCGGTGTTGTGGCCCAACGGCTGGGTGGTCGCGGCCGCCTTCGCCCTGGTCGGACTCACCAACACCGCCGGGAACGTCCTCACCCAGTCGCTGCGCCAGCGGCTGGTGCCGGCCGCACTGCTCGGACGGGTCGGTGGTGCCGGCCGCACGCTCGCCTACGGCCTTATGCCGCTCGGCGCGGTGCTGGGCGGCCTGATCGCCGAGCGGCTCGGCCTGGCCGTCACCTTCTATGCCTCGGTAGGGCTGTTCCTGGCGGCCTGCGGCTACCTGGCCGGGTCGCTGCGGACGGCGTCCATTCAGCCGGCGGGGGAGCCCGCCACCGTCCGGGTCAGCACCTCGGCGTAGCCCTCGACGCTCTGCGCGCCGGCGGTGGCGAAGCGTCGTCCGTACACGGTGAACGGGACGCCGGTGGCGCCCAGCGCGCGGCCCTCGTCCTCGTCGGCCCGGACGGCGTCGGCGTGGGCGTCGCCTTCCAGCACCGCCCGGACGCCGTCGGCGTCCAGCCCGAGCGCCACCGCCGTCGCCAGCAACTGCTCGGTATCGAACGGATTCAAGGTGCCGGCGAAATAGCCGTCCTGGACGGCCCCGAACAGCGCGGTACCCAGGCCCTGTTCGGCGGCGTAGTGCTGCAGCCGGTGCACGTCGAAGGTGTTGGCGGTGTCCCGGTCGGTGGAGTAGGGCAGTCCGTCGGCGGCGGCCAAGGCCTGCACCCGGGCTTCCATGGCCTGCACCTGCGGCGGTGCCCCGCCATACTTTCGGGCCAGATGGTCGAGGATCGGCTCGGGTTCACCGGCCGCGTGCGGATCGAGCTCGTAGGCGCGCAGCCGCACCTCGAAGCGGTCGGCGTCCGGCCGTTGCGCGATCGCGGTCTCCAGCCGGTGCTTGCCGAGGTAGCACCATGGGCAGCCCAGATCGCTCCACAACTCGATGACCACCGGTTCGTTCTCGCCTGTCATGCCCGCCCCTTCGTTGTGCCTCCGGCCCGTTGACCGTTCTCTCACTGGGCACAACCCACCGATCGGCCGGAACATTTCATTCCCGGCCAGTAACGTTCGGCGAGGACGGAGAAGCGAGGAGGCGGGCGGTGATTCAGGAGCAGGTGCCGGTCTGGGTGGTCGGTATCGCACTGGTGCTGAGCGTCGTGCTGGCGTGGCTGTTCAGCGCGGTCGCGCACTGGCTGTTACGCGGACGGGCGCGACTCGGTCGGTCCACGTCGATCGTGATCTCGATGCTCGGCACCGGCATCGGTCTGTTGCTGATGGGTGCGGTGCTGCCGAACTCTCCGTTGTGGGGGCCGCTGACGATCGCCGTGGCGCTCGGTGTGTCGGTGGCCGGCATCGCCGGCTATGCCGCGGTCGCCGCGCATTTCCAGCGGGTCGAGCGCGAGGGCTTGGCCGAACTGGTCCGGTCGGGGGAGTCGTCGCGGGTCGAGTTCAAGTCGACCGCCCGGGTCAACCTGCACACCGGCAAGCGTGACGACCGGATGGAGTTGGTCGTCGCCAAGACCGTGTGTGCCTTCCTCAACGCCGACGGCGGCACGTTGGTGATCGGTGTGGACGACTTCGGCAAGCCGCTCGGGCTCGACGCCGACTTCGCCACCCTGAAGGCCCCGGACGCCGACCGCTTCGAACTGTGGCTGCGCGACCATCTGACCGTCAGCCTGGGCCAGAACGCGGCGGCCCTGGTCGAGGTCGACTTCGCCACACTGCCGTCCGCCGAGGATCCGTCCGCCGAGGATCCGTCCGCCGAGGATCCGTCCGCCGAGGATCCGACCGCCGAGAGCGGCACCGGGAATGGCCTGCTGGCGTGCGGGCTCGGCTGCCGCCCGTCACCGCGTCCGGTCTATCTGCGTCCCGGTCGCAACGCCGCGCCGGAATTGTGGGTGCGCACAGGGAATTCGACCCGTCAACTCGGCGTCGACGAAGCCACCGAATATGTGATGCACCGCTGGCCGTTGAACCTGGGCTCCACGATCGCAGCGCAATTCCGGGCCGCCGTCCGATTCTCCGAGGAGCGCTGACCTGCGCACTGCGACCTCGCACCTTGGGGGACGGTTCTTTCGCGTTCGAAAATCGCACGCGAAAGAACCGTCCCCACACATGCGTCGGCCCCGTCCGAGCGAATCGGACGGGGCCCGGCGTGATCAGCAGAAGGTCAGCTGAGCGCCTTGGCCTTCAGCCTGTCGTACTCGGCCTGGTTGATCGTGCCGGCGTCGAACAGGGCCTTGGCCCGGGCGATCTCGTCGGACGGGCTGCCGGCCACCGAGCGAATGTACTCGTCGGCGGCCGCCCTGTTCTGCTGGGCCTGAGCGGCGGCCCGCTCAGCCATTCCGCCACCGCGGACGATCAGGTAGATCAGCGCGGTAAGCAGCGGGAAGAAGATCAGGCAGATGATCCAGACCGCTTTGAGGCCGCCGCTCAGTGACCGGTCGCGCAGCACGTCGCCGATGATCGAGAACAGTGCGAACAGGTAGGAGATGAAGATGATAAGGGTCAGCACGTACCAGACGATGCTGCCCAGGTTCGACCAGAATTCAGGCATTTCATGCCTTTCGACGGGGTTCGCCGAGGTTGGCGAACACGCTGGACAGCCTAGCCTAGTGGCGTGTCCTTGAATGATCTATACGGTTGTGTGGGATTATGAGTTGTGCCGAACAAGACTGCTGCCGCTTTGGTGTTGCGAGCCGGTGATCGTCCCCGGCTTGAGGCGGTTCTC
>JBDHZN010000224.1:0-5802 GCA_039811845.1 Micropruina sp.
TCGACGTCAACCTGCACGCCGGCGACGCCACCGCCACCATCTGGACCAACGATCTCACCTACGACTACGTCAAAGAGAACGCGGAGTACTCCACATGAGCCCCACCACGCGCACCCGGGCAACGCTCGCCGGGGTGGTCGACAAGGCCGAGACGCTGATCGAGGCGCTGCCCTGGCTGGAGCGCTACGCCGGCAAGATCGTGGTGATCAAGTACGGCGGCAATGCGATGGTCAACGACGAGCTCAAGCGCGCTTTCGCCGACGACATCGTCTTTCTGCGCCGCTGCGGGTTGAAGCCGGTGGTGGTGCACGGCGGCGGTCCGCAGATCTCGTCGATGCTCGGCCGCCTCGGCATCCCGTCCGAGTTCCGCGGCGGCCTGCGGGTCACCTCGCCCGAGGCGATGGACGTGGTCCGGATGGTGCTGGTGGGGCAGGTCGGACGCGAGCTGGTCGGCCTGCTCAACGCCCACGGTCCGCTCGCAGTCGGACTGTCCGGTGAGGATGCCGGGCTGTTCACCGCCACCCGGCGCGGGGTGACAATCGACGGCGAGCACGTCGACATCGGCCTGGTTGGCGACGTGACGCTGGTGCGTCCCGAGACCGTCCTCGACCTGATCGACTCCGGCCGCATCCCGGTGATCGCCACCGTCGCGCCCGACGAGGACGGCAACGTGCACAACGTGAACGCCGACACCGCTGCGGCCGCGCTGGCCGTGGCTCTCGGCGCCGAGCGGTTCGTGGTGCTGACCGACGTCGAAGGCCTCTACGCCGACTGGCCGACCTGCGAGCAGGTGATCGCCCAGACCACCACGTCCGAGCTCGAAGCGATGCTGCCCTCGCTGGAGGCCGGCATGATCCCCAAGATGGAAGCCTGCCTGCAGGCCATCCGTGAGGGCGTCGGCCGGGCCACCATCATCGACGGACGGGTGGCGCACAGCCTGCTGCTGGAGGTATTCACCACCGAAGGCATCGGCACCATGGTGGTCCGCGACGATGAATCCGATGAACAGGAGCCGGCATGACGGTGGTGGCCGACAACGGCGCGCAGGCCGAGCTGACCAACCGCTACACGCATGCGCTGATGAACACTTTCGGACCGCCCAAGCGGGTGTTCGTCCGCGGCGAGGGCGTCCATCTCTGGGACGCCGACGGCAACCGCTATCTGGACCTGCTGGCCGGGCTGGCAGTCAACGCCCTCGGCCACGCCCACCCGCAGGTGATCGGCGCCATCTCGGCGCAACTGTCCACCCTGGGCCATGTGTCGAACTTCTTCGCCACCCCGACCCAGATCGCGCTGGCCGAGAAGCTGACCGGCTTCACCACCACGAATCAACCCGACCTGCCGGCCCGGGTGTTCTTCACCAACTCGGGCACCGAGGCCAACGAGGCCGGCTTCAAGATCACCCGCCGCACCGGCCGGACCCGGCTGATCGCGATGGAGGGTTCATTCCACGGCCGCAGCCTCGGCGCACTTGCGCTGACCAGCAACCCCGCCTACCGGGAGCCGTTCGAGCCACTGCCCGGTGAGGTGATCTTCGTGCCCTACGGGGACGCCGACGCCTTGGCCGCCGTCCTCGACGATCGAGTCGCCGCAGTGATCGTGGAACCCATCCAGGGCGAGAACGGCGTGGTGGAGCCGCCGTCGGACTACTTGGCTCAGGTACGCGAGCTGACCAGCGCCGCCAGTGCGCTGCTGTGGGTCGACGAGGTGCAGACCGGCATCGGACGCTGCGGCGACTGGCTGGCCAGCACCAGATCCGGGGTGACAGGCGACATCGTCACCTTCGCCAAGGGCCTCGGCAACGGCTTTCCGGTCGGTGCCTGCGTGGCGACCGGTGCGGCGGCGTCCCTGCTCGGACCGGGCGCCCACGGCACCACCTTCGGCGGCAATCCGGTGGCCGCCGCGGCCGCGCTGGCGGTGCTCGGCATCATCGAGCGGGACGGCCTGCTGGCCCGCGTCCGGACGGCGGGGAAGCGGCTGGCGAGCGGCATCCTCGACCTGCGCCACCCGGCGGTGTCCGCGGTGCGCGGGCAGGGACTGCTGCGCGGCGTGGTACTCACCGACCCGATCGCCCCGGCAGTTGCGGACGCCGCGCTGGCGTCCGGGTTCGTGATCAACGCGCCGCGCCCCAATGTGCTGCGGCTGGCTCCGCCGCTGATCATCTCCGACGCCGACCTGGACGGCTTCGTCGCCGCCCTGCCCGACCTGCTGGAGGCTGGGTGAACGAAACACGGCTGCCGCAGACCAAGACCGCCCGGCAGGCTCGCATCGTCGAGCTGATCGGACGCCAACCGGTGCGTTCCCAGACCGAACTGGCCTCGCTGCTGGCCGCCGAGGGCGTCGCGGTCACCCAGGGGACGCTCAGCAAGGACCTGGTCGACGTCGGTGCCATCCGCATCCGGCAGGGCGACGGTGAGTTCAGCTACGCCCTGCTGGCCGGAGAGACTCCCGGCGACTCGTCGGCGGCCACCGTCCGGCTATCCCGGCTGTGCGCCGAACTGCTGGTGTCGGCCGAAGGATCGGCGAATCTGGCCGTGCTGCGCACCCCGCCGGGAGCCGCGCAGTACTTCGCCTCGGCGATCGATCGGGTGGCGCTGCCCGAGGTGCTGGGCACCATCGCCGGCGACGACACCATCGCGGTGATCACCCGCGACCCTGCCGGGGGACCCGCCCTGGCCGAGACCATGTTGTCGATGAGCCACAACCCACGAACGGAGTGAGATGAGCAACACCCCCGCCGAGCCGACGAACGACGGTGCGGAGGCAACCGGACGGCTATGGGGCGGCCGGTTCGCCGGCGGTCCCGCCGACGCCATGTTCGCGCTGTCGGTGTCCACCGCTTTCGATTGGCGGCTGGCCCGGCACGACCTGGCCGGGTCCCGGGCACACGCCCGGGCACTGCACGCCGCAGGGCTGCTCACCGACGACGAACTGACCGGCATGATCGCCGGCCTGGACGCCCTCGAGGCCGACGTGCTCTCCGGCGCCTACGTGGCGGCACCCACCGACGAAGATGTGCACGGCTCACTGGAGCGCGGCCTGATCGAGCGGGTCGGCCCCGAACTGGGCGGACGGCTGCGCGCCGGCCGGTCCCGCAACGACCAGATCGCCACCCTGATCCGGCTCTATCTGCGCGACGAACTCAGCGTGTTGGGTGAGTCGCTCGGCACCGTGATCAAGGCGCTGGCCGGGCAGGCCGAGCGCCATCTCGGCGCGGTGATGCCGGGCCGCACCCACCTGCAGCACGCCCAGCCGGTGCTGCTCTCGCACCACCTGCTGGCCCACGCCTGGCCGCTGGTCCGCGACCTGCAGCGGCTGGCCGACCTCGACGTCCGGCTCGCCCAGAGCCCGTACGGTTCGGCCGCACTGGCCGGCACCTCGCTCGGCCTCGACCCTGAGGCGGTGGCGGCCGACCTGGGCTTCGCCGGCTCGGTCGCCAACTCGATCGACGGGACGTCCGCCCGCGACCTGGTCGCCGAGGCCGCCTACGTGCTGGCCCAGATCTCGGTCGACCTGTCCCGGCTGGCCGAGGAGGTCATCCTGTGGTGCACCGTCGAGTTCGGCTTCGCCAGCCTCGATGACGCCTGGTCGACCGGTTCGTCGATCATGCCGCAGAAGAAGAACCCCGATGTCGCAGAACTCACCCGTGGCAAGTCGGGACGCCTGATCGGCAATCTCACCGGCCTGCTGGCCACGCTGAAGGGCCTGCCGCTGGCCTACAACCGTGACCTGCAGGAGGACAAGGAGCCGGTCTTCGACGGACTCGACCAGCTGCGGGTGCTGGTGCCTGCGGTGGCCGGCATGGTGGCGACCCTGACCTTCCACACCGACCGGATGGCCGAGCTGGCCCCGCGTGGATTCTCGCTGGCCACCGACATGGCCGACTGGCTGGTCCGCCAGCGGGTGCCGTTCGCCCAGGCCCACGACATCACCGGTGCCGCGGTGAAGTACTGCGAGGCCCGCGGCATGGACCTGCCCGACCTGACCGCCGAACAACTCGCCGAGATCCACCTCGCGCTCACCCCCCAGGTGCTCGAGGTGCTGACCGTCGAGGGCTCGGTCGCCGCCCGTGACGGACGCGGTGGCACCGCCCCCGTCCGCGTCGCCGAGCAGCTGGCCGAACTCCGCGCCGCCGCCTCCAAGCTCACCGGAAAGTGACCAAGAGAACCGTCCCCGCGGTCACCGGGGACGGTTCTCTCGGTCACCCGGCCCGGTGCATCCCATTAGGCTTACCCAGCGTGACCGACATATTCGAAGAACTGTCCTGGCGGGGACTGATCGCCCACTCCACCGATGCCGATGCGCTGCGCGCACACCTGGACGCCGGACCGATCACCTTCTATGTCGGTTTCGACCCCACCGCCCCCAGCATCCACATGGGCAACCTGGTGCAGATCATGGTGTCCCGGGCGCTGCAGCGCGCCGGCCATCGTCCGATCCTGCTGGTCGGCGGTTCCACCGGCCTGATCGGCGACCCCAAGCAGGCTGGCGAGCGGTCGATGAACCCCAGGGAGCTGGTCGGCGAATGGGGGGCCCGGATCCGAGACCAGGTCAGCCGGCTCATCTCCTTCGACGATGAGAATGGTGCGGTCGTGGTGAACAACTACGACTGGACGGCCGAGTTGTCGACCCTCGACTTCCTCCGCGACGTGGGCAAGCACTTCCCGATCAACCGGATGCTCGACCGTGAGGTCGTCAAAGCGCGCCTCGAGTCGGGGATCTCCTACACGGAGTTCTCCTACGTGCTGCTGCAGTCCTTGGACTACCGCGAGTTGTTCCGGCGGCACGGCTGCACCCTGCAGACAGGTGGCTCGGATCAGTGGGGGAACATCACCGCGGGGGTCGAGCTGATCCGGCGCTCGGAGGCAGCACGAGTGCACGCGCTGGCGACGCCGCTGCTGACCAAGGCCGACGGAACGAAGTTCGGTAAAACCGAGTCCGGCACGGTCTGGCTCGATCCGGCGATGACCTCGCCGTACGCGTTCCACCAGTTCTTCCTGAACTCTGAGGACGCCAAGGTGATCGACTACCTGAAGGTGTTCAGTGAGCGCCCCCGGGAGGAGATCGACGAGATCGCCGCCCGCAGCGCGGAGGCGCCGCACCTGCGGATCGCCCAGCGCGCCCTGGCCGACGACGTCACCGACCTGGTGCACTCGCCGGCCGAGCGCGAGGCAGCCACCGAGGCGGCCCAGGCCATCTTCGGACGCGGTGAGCTGGCGTCGCTGCCTGTCGACACCTTGCGAGCAGTGGGCGCCGAGCTGGGCGCTCGGACCCTGTCGACCGAGGAGGGCCTGCCGAGTGTGGTGGACGCCATGGAGGCAGCCGGAGTCGTGCCCAGCAAGTCAGCGGCTCGGCGGGCGATCAGTGAGGGCGGTGCCTACGTGAACAACGCGAAGGTGAGCGACCCGACCGCACGGCTGACTGCCGACGACGTGCTACCCGGTGGGTTGGTGGTGCTCCGGCGCGGACGTCGGACCGTCGGCGCCGTCCAACTGGAGGTCAGCGCGTCCGCGTAGGTCGCGGCCGGCCCTTGGCGCTCCGAGCGTCAGCCTCGCTGAAACCCCTAGTCAACAGCGGACACGCCCGGGTGCCTACGCCGATTTGACCGGGCGGCGCCAGCTCAGTAGTGTTTCTTAAGCCTTCTCGGTGAGTCGGACGGTCCGGAGTGATTCGGGGCGGACGGGCCGGTGGGATCCCAATCCAGAGCTTTGCGGGTACGGTGTGTCTTCATGTCAGGAGCCGCCTAGGCCCGGTGTTTGTTGTGGGGTGGGTGGGGTAGGATAGCTCGGTTTGACACCGGGT
>JBDHZN010000225.1:0-5789 GCA_039811845.1 Micropruina sp.
CCTGCTCACCCTCGCTGTGGTGGACGACCTGCTGGCCATCGTGGTGATCGCGATCGCCTACACCGAACACATCTCCGGAGCGATGCTGGCCGGCGCGTTGGCCGCCGTCGCGCTGTTCGCGGTGCTGGTCAGGCTGCGCTGGACGGCATGGTGGGTGCTGCTGCCGGTGGCCGTGCTCGCCTGGGGATTCATGCACGCCTCCGGGGTGCACGCCACCATCGCCGGCGTGCTGATGGGTGTGTCGGTGCCGCCGGTCGCCATCCACGGCGAGCCCGAGTCGCGCACCCACCGCTATGGCGACCTGGTCCGGCCCTGGTCGGCGGCCGTGGCGCTGCCGGTGTTCGCGTTCTTCGCCGCCGGGGTCACCCTGGTCGGCGGTGGTGGGCCGGCGGTCACGACCGAGCCGGTGTTCTACGCGGTGCTGTTCGGCCTGCTGGCCGGCAAGCTCGTCGGCGTCCTCGGCACCACGGCGCTGGTCACCCGGTTCACGCCGCTGCGGCTGCCGGATGCCATCGGCCTGCGCGATCTGCTGCCCGTCGGACTGCTGACCGGCATCGGATTCACCGTGGCCCTGCTGATCGCGGAGCTCTCCTTCGCCGACGACGCCCATCGCGGTGCCGCCAAGGCCGGAGTGCTTGCCGCGTCCCTGTTGGCCGGTGTTCTGGGTGCATTCAGCCTGCGCTGGGACGCCCGCCGGGCCCGCGATCCCGACATGAATGCCGACGGCACTCCCGACGTGGACACCGGCGCCATCGACTGAGCCAGGGGCTGAGTGCCGCGTCCGCTGGTCGAGCTTGTCGAGACCTCGGGTGACTGACACGTGGGCGTGCCACTGCCGTCCTGCAAAGCGGCAGCGGCTCGCGATCCCGCCAGCGGAGGGGTCTCGACAAGCTCGACCAGCGGTGGGCGGAGACTCGATCTCGGCGGGCCGGTACTACTTGCGGGGAGTCCAGGCGTCCTTGGTGGCGATGTCGCCGTCCAGGGCGTCGACGCCGTCACCGGCGATCCGCAGGTTGCTGGTGTACTGCCAGATCGACCAGCCGCCGTGGCTCGACCAGGGGCCGACCCGGGGCAGGCTGCTCGGCACCCGTCCGTTGTTGGCACCCCACGACGCCACCCAGAGCCGGGCGATGCCGGCGACGTCCGACCAGAGGTACTTGTTGCCGGACTTCTGCTCGGCCATCGCGCCGGTGAGGTAGACGTACAGGTTCGCCCGGTAGCCGTCTTCGGTGAGCAGCGCCTTGACCGTGGTCAGGAAGCGGTACGCCTCGGCGGGCTTCCAGGCGCGCAGCTTGTGGGTGTAGGTCTTGCCCTTCGACGTCTTGGTGTAGGTGCCGCCGGCCTCGACGTCGATCACCAGCGGATTGGTGCTCGACTTGGTGTAGTTGCCGTCCGCCTTCAGCCATTCGACGAACCGCGCGGCCGACTTCTCGGGTGTGTGGCTGCCGGCGAACAGGTTGCCCGGGGTGGTGTCGACGCCGGTCGTCCAGCCGTTGAACCAGTAGGCGCCTTGGCGCAGGCCGGCCGCCTTGACCTGATCGGAGAGCGCGGCGTAGGCGCAGTCGGCGACCGCCGGCACGCTGCCGGTGGAGCGGGCCTTGCCGTTGCAGGCGTCGGTGTAGTCGTGATTGATCGGACGCGCGCCGCTGCCCAGCCGCAGGATGGCGAACCCGTTGTCACCGGCCCAATCCGCGAGCACGGACGGCTTCACCTTCGCCGACGGCGCGTACTGGTACGACGACAGGTCGACGCCCTGGCTGAGGCCCTTCAGTCCGAACGCCTTCGCGGCGTCCTTGGCGGGGGAGTTGGTGGGTTGTCGCACGGTCAGCGTGGCGGTCTTCGAGGTGACCGCACCCTTGCTGCCGCTGACCTTCACCCGGAACTTGGTGCCGTTGGCCCACGTGCTGGAGGTGACTTTGTAGGACGACTTGGTTGCCTTCTTGATGCTCTTCCACGACCCGGACGCCGGCCGCGACTGCCAGGCGTACTTCAGCTTCGTGCCGGACGCCTTGACCTTGAGCGTGACGCTGGTGCCGCTGCCGTAGCGGTTGATCGTGGCGCTCTTCGGCTGGGTGGTGATGGTGGTCTTCTTCGCCTTGGCCGCGGCCTTGGCGGACGGCAGGGGCGCGGCATTCGCCGGGCCTGCGGAGACGGCGGTGAGCAGGCCGCCGGTCAGCGCGAGAGTGAGGGTGGCGCCGCCGAGAGTTCGGGCAGCGCGGAGTGCAGCAGCGGTCATCATCAAAGGCCTTCGGTTGCGGGGGTGTGGTCTAGACAATCACCCGCCTGCACGGCGCGGCAATCGGGCCCTGAAGTCGAGGTTGACTTCCGTCGAGTATTGGTCGGTGGGCGGTGACGCTGGTGGCCGGGGCACTAGGGCTGCGAGGTGCGGATACTCCTCGGTCGGCAGGGGATCGTCAGGAGCCCGTGGTGCGCTCGACCGCATCCGCCACGACCGGGCCGAAGGAACCGGACGCCTTCCACACCGCCCGCTGTCGTTCCGCGCCGGTTCCGGAGCGGAGCAGCCGGTCGACGCCGTCGACCACCAACTCCAGGTCGCGGGCGTCCTCCAGCGCGTCGCGCAGATCACGCACCAGCGAATTCACCGCGTCCCGGGCCGCGACCACGCTACGGCTGCACGGATCGAGCAGCCCGTCGGTGAGGCCAGAACGGGCGGCTCGCCAGCTGGCCGCCCGCTGCCACTGCGCGGGCAGGTCGTCCGGGTGATCCCCCCAGGCCCAGGCGCGCGCCGCGGTGCTGACCATGGCCCGGCACAGCGCGGCGATGAGCACGGCGTCGTCCACCCGGCTGCAGACGTCGGCCGTGCGGATCTCGACGGTGGGGTATCGGGCGGACAGCCGGGCCTGGAAGTAGATCATCCCCTCGTCGAGGGCCGCGCCCGAGCGGACCAGGTCGGCGACGGCCGCGTCGTAGCCGGACGCGTCACCGAACGACCCGGTGGGCCCGGCCGTCGGCCACAACCCCCAGACCGCCGTCCGGAAACTGGCGTAGCCGGTGTCCTGGCCCTGCCAGAACGGCGAGTTGGCCGAGAGTGCGAGCAGTGTCGGCAGCCATCGCGGCAGCCGGTCGAGCACCCCGACGCCCTCGTCGCGTGAACCGACCTCGACATGGACGTGCTGGCCGCAGGTCAGCTGCTGCCGGGACAGCAGACCGAACTCGGACGCCATCCGCAGATAGCGCTCGTCGTCGGTGGGGGTGGGCCGCACCTTGAACGGACTGGTGGCGATCGCCGCCACCGCGGCGTCGGACTCGGCGGCCGCCTCGGTCATCACCCTGCGCAGGCCGACCAGTTGCCGGCGCAACTCGTCGGTGTCGGGGCAGGGCAGCGAACCGATCTCGGCCTGTTCGCGTTTGAATTCGTGCTCGACCGCCGTGCCGGGCAGTTCGCCGACGCTTTCGTCCAGGCTGGCCCGGGCCCGGCGAACGACGGCGTCGCCCAAGGGAACCGGCCGGCCGCCGCGACGTTCGACGACCAGCAGTTCTTCCTCGACCCCGATGGTGACCGGCACGGGCTCAGTGTTCCCCCGACCTCGCCGGTCCGGACACGTCCACCGGGGTGGGATTGCGGTGGACGCGGTGTTGCCGTGGCCGATGGTGCAGAGCAGAGGCTGGTCGACGTATGCCGCGTAGGGTGGCGAAGCGGCTGGGGGTAGGGCAATGCACGGCCCGAGTGATGAGGAGTTCAGTCCGGTGAGGTCTCGTCGACGCGGCGCGCGATGGCTGATCGTCGGCGTCGCGGCCGTGATGGTGACGATGGGACTCGTCGCGGGATTGGTGTGGGCGGGCGTGGTGCACCCGAACAACCCGTCGGCCGAGCGATACCCGGTCCGCGGTGTCGACGTTTCCCGTTACCAGGGCGACATCGACTGGCCGGTGCTGGCCCGGCAGAACATCGACTTCGCGTTCATCAAGGCCACCGAGGGTGGCACACTGGTTGACCCCCGTTTCGCCGCCAACCTGGACGGCGCCACCGCCGCCGGGCTGCGGGTCGGCGCCTACCACTTCTTCAGTTTCACCAGCGGCGGGACGACGCAGGCCGACAACGTGATCCGGACCGTGCCGACCCGCGCCGATCTGTTACCGGTCGCCGTCGATCTCGAGTTCTACGGCGACTTCTGGCTCCACCCGGCACCCGTCGAGGACGTGCGGCGCGAGTTGAACGTGCTGCTGGACAGGTTGGTCGCCCACTACGGCCGAAGGCCGATCGTCTACACCACGAGTGAGGCGTACGACCGCTACCTTTCCGAGGCCTTCCCCGACGTCGACATCTGGATTCGCGACGTGTGGCGGACGCCGTCGCTGCCCGACGGCCGGCCGTGGACGTTCTGGCAGTTCAGCGACCGGTACCGGCTCGACGGCTACGCCGGCGAGGAGCAGTTCATCGACGTCAACGTGTTCGCCGGAAGCCGCGACCGCTGGGAGCGGTACGGGAGATGAGGACGATCAGCGGCCGTGGCGATACGGGTTTCTCCAAGGCCAGGCGCGGCTGATCCAGGCTGCGACCGCGTCGGCGAGCGGGCCGTCCAGTTGCGCGTGGGACGCCCGCACCCACGACTGGACGCTCACGTCATGGTCGGCCGACGCCAACGGGTACAGGTAGACGCAGCCGATCACATCGCCGTCGTCGGCATTGAGGACGGTGTAGGTGAAGCCCCTGCCGGCGGCGAAATCGGCGGCGTGCCGGCGCAGGTCGGCCAGGTTGGCCTCCAGCGACATGCCTTCCGGGGGCGGCCAATTGCCGTCCGGATAGCCGATCGTCGATCGGATGTGATCGATGCTGGAGGTCCACGCGGCGTGGTCGGCGGCATTGTGCTGCGGCCCGAGCGGTTCGAGCCGGAAGTGCTCGGTAACCAGTGAGGTCGGTGCACGGAATCCCGGCGGGACGAAGCCTTCCGCCCTCAGTTGGCGGGCCAGGTTGGCGAGTGAGGAGGTGAGGCCAGCCGCATGATCGTCGGCCGAGATGCCGTCCGGGACGTCGTCGGCACGGAAGGTGACCCGGGTGCCGTCCGGGCCCGGCTCCAGTTCCCAGGTCATCGTCATGGTGCCGGCGAACGCCGGATCATCGGAGACGAAGTCGACGGCCTGCAGCACCCGGACGTCCGGGACGAGATCGACGAAGCGGGCCTCGACCACGTCCGAGTCGGCGGACGATTTCCCCGGGGCGCCCGAGGCGTCCAGATAGGTCAGCACCATCCGGTACGTGCCGCCCGGACGGGCGTCGAAGCGCTCGAACCGGCCGGTCATGCCCACCGGCGGCAGCCACTTCGTGAGCATGTCCGGGTCGGTGAATGCGCGGTAGATGCGCTCGGGGGAGGCGTCGATCACCCGGGAAGCCTGGTCGGTGCGTGCCATCACTGCATCGTAGGCCGCGACTCTCGCCGATCCCGGTCGGGCTCGGGGGCCGACCCTGCGTGGGTCTCCTGCCAGCGGTGCAGCAGCTGCACGCGCCTGCACTTTGGTGAAAGTGAAGGTATGTGCGCTTTCTGCGATGTGCAGATATGATCACATTATGACTATGCAGGTCTCGACGCCCCCGCAGTTGGGTGCGGCCGTCCGGCGGCTGCGGCGCGACCGAGGACTCACCCAGCGGCAGCTCGCCGATTCGGCCGACATCTCCACCAGGTGGCTGGTGATGTTCGAGAACGGGCACAACGCGGGTGCCGAGGTCTCGAAGATCTTCGATGTGCTCCGGGCGTTGGGGATGACGGTGGAGGTCGTCCCGTCCCCCGAGCCCTCCCCGGAAGAGGCGGAACTGTTGGCCCTGCTCGGGG
>JBDHZN010000226.1:0-5758 GCA_039811845.1 Micropruina sp.
GCGGTTTGCGCTCGATCGGGGTTTGCGAGTTGCGCACCTCGAGCCGCAACAACCGCCGGCCCGCGGGCGGGGTTGTCGGCGGCGGGCTGACGGCATCGTCTGCAAGGGTCACCGCGTCATCCTATCGCCACCCACGCCGGACGAGCCGTTGCTCAGCCCAGAGCGGACGCCGCGGGCGCGGTCAGCGGGCGGCCGCGACGGCGTCCGGCAGGGCGAACTCGGTGACCCGCTGGTAGGGGCGCAGGGCGAGCAGTTCGGCGAGGTGTGGTTCGACCGCGCGGGCGACCTCGACCAGGGTCGGGGCCGGGCCCGAAAGCTCGGCGGACATCGAGGTCATCCGGGCATCGCTGATGCCGCACGGAATGATGTTGTCGAACCAGTCCAGGTCGGTGTTCACGTTCAGTGCGAAGCCGTGCATCGTGGTCTGCTTGGACACCCGGATGCCGATCGAGGCGATCTTGCGTTCGCCCTTGCCGGACGCCGGGTCGGCAGCCAGCCAGACGCCGGTGCGGCCGTCCACGCGGCCGGTGGCCAGGCCGTAGTCGGCGAGCATGCGGATCAGTGCCTCCTCGACCCGGCGGACGTAGTCGACGACACCGATGCCGCGGGGCAGGAAGACGATCGGGTAGCCGACCAGCTGCCCGGGGCCGTGCCAGGTGATCTTGCCACCGCGGTCGACGTCGACCACCGGCGTGCCGTCGAAGGGGCGTTCCTGCGGTTCGGTGCGGCGTCCGGCGGTGTAGACCGGAGGATGCTCCACGAACAGCACCTGCGGCGGCAGCTCGCCCGATGCCACCTTGGCGTGCACCTCGCGCTGATACTCCCAGGTGGGGACGTACTCGCTCAGCCGTGGCGGATGCTCGGTCAGCCCCAGGTACTGGAAGACGACCGGACGTGGATCGGCGGTGCTGCGCGTGGACACCCGAGCAGTCTACGACCGCGGCATGCGGCGTCCGGAAGCGGGCCGAACCGGATGCGGTCAGCGTCCGGCAACGGAGTCGAAAAGGTCGTCGGCACCGAGCTTGGTCGCGCCGCCGGTGGCCCCCGAGACTCGGTAGAGCGGCCCCAGCGGGCCTTCGGAGATGCTGCCGCTACCGCCGATCACCAGATCGTCGTTCGTCGCGCCGCTGTCGCGAACGAACGCCACCAGGTCGCCGATGTAGCGGTAACCCGGCGTGCCGGGCAGACCATGGCCCTCGTAGAGCTGTTTGGCCGCGCAGCCCTTGACGGTGCGCAACGGGATGAGCCAGGCCGATCCGTCCGACTCATGCCCCTTGACGATCACCTCGCCCGAGCCGCCGACCAGCACGGCCGGAACACCCTTGCAGGCGGTGCCGAGGGCCAGGTCGCTGCCGAAGAAGTCGCCCCGCTCGGCCTTGCCGGGGATGCCGGCGCTGTTCTGGGCGATCCGTTTGACCGGCTTGATGGTGCCCTTGCTGCTGACGGTGAACACCTGGATCGACCCGGTGCGCTTCCACTTACCGACGGTGTCGCTGGGGGTGCCCACCACCAGATACCCGTCGCGGGCAACGACCGAGCGGCCGAAGAAGTCCCACTTGCCGACAGCGCCGGTCACCGACTTGGTCGCCTGGGTGATCGTCTTCACCGACTTCACGCCGGCCGAGTTGAGGGTGACGGCCAGCATCGCGCCGGCTCCGGTCTTGCCGTTCACCTTCGCGTCCGGTGCTCCGATGAAGAGCTGACTGCCCAGGGTGCCCATCGACCACCCGAAGCTGCCGCCCTTGACCAGGGCGGGCACCTTGCCGGAACCGGGCACGAGGGTGACCGGGCTGCCGGTGGGTGTTCCGGCGCTGGTGAGCTTGTAGAGCCGCACCTGGTCGTCATAGCGAACACCCTTGTTGGTCTCCACATAGGTGGAGAGGCTCACGGCGAGGCGTCGGACGGGCGATTCCACCAGCGCGAACGACCGGACAGTCGTGTCTGCCTTGCCGAGAGCTAGGAAGGAGTGCCGGTTCGCCGGCTGGAGTCCGGAGGCGGAGCCGGGGATGATCTGCACCCAGGCTCCGGACGAATCGCCGGTGGTGGCGACCAGATCGGTGTAGCCGTCACCGTTGAGGTCTCTGGCCAGGAGTACGTTACCGACGCCGTACTGGCCGGCGTCCAGATCGGCGGGGAGGATGTCGGCGGTCCTGCCGGATCCGTACCAGACCCGGATGAATCGCTCCTCCAGGTCGCCGATCACCGTGGCTGCCACGTCGGCCCGGCCGTCCCCGTCGTAGTCAGGAGAAGCGGCGGGTGCCGGGGCGAGCGCGGTGGCCTGGGGTGCCGGTGAGGCCAGCAGCGCGGTGGCCGCGAGGGCCACGGCGACGGGTACCTGAAGCAGTTTCATGCCTCACCTACGCACGAATCGTCGGAAACGTGGCAGCGGTGAGACAGGAACACCACGTCGTGCGCATTGCCCATCCCACGGTGCGGTGATCTCGACGTCGCTCCCGCGGTGCGGCGATCTTGACGTCGCTCCCGCGGTGCGGCGATCTTGACGTCGCTCCCGCGGTGCGGCGATCTCGACGTCGCTCCCGCGGTGCGGCGATCTCGACGTCGCTCCCGCGGTGCGGCGATCTCCCACGGTGCGGCGATCTCGACATCGCTCTCCGATGGAGGGAAACCTCGCCGATTTCATGTCGTAGCCCGAAATCGTGGAGCTTTCCCCCTATCGGCGAGGGATGTCGAGATCGCCGGTTCCTTCTCTGGGGCGGCCGCAAGGTCCGAATGCCCCATCGGACGCCGTGGGTTATCCACAGATTGCCGATCGGGCCTTCTCAGAGGCTTCCATCCGGCTGATCATGGGGCGATGTTGCCCTCTGAGCTCCTACTCCTGCCGTTGTTCTCCACCCGCCAGGCGCACGAGTGCGGGGTGACTGAGGTGGATCTGCGCGATGCGCTGTCACGCGAGACCATCGTCCGGCTCAAACGCGGGTGGTACACGGCGCAGCGGCTCGAGTGGCCCGCCGACCGACATCGCCTACTGGTTCAGATCGAAACCTCCGAACGGGACGACGTCGTGCCCAGCCACTACTCGGCAGCTGTCGCACTCGGCTTGCCCGTACACCGGCCGGACTGGCGAACCGTCCACGTGATGAGGACCACGCGGGGGCCGGGGCAGCACCGGTCGGGTCTGTCGATCCACAAGCAGGTCGGTGAGCACACGACACTCAACGTGGCGCTGGCCATCGCGCAAACCGGATTGCTCTCGGTGGAATCCGGTCTGATGGCCTATGACGCCGCGCTCCGAAGCGGCTCGGTGTCCGCCGAAGAACTGGCTGTGGTGACGGACGAACTACGGGGACGGGTGGGTTACCGCCGCCTTCCGGTCATTCTCCGGTTGGGCGATGGTGTCCGCGAATCGCCACTTGAATCGAGGACTGCGCTCACCTTCGACCGGTGGGGATACCGGTTGATAGCGCAATTCGAGGTTCCGGGAACCTCCTACCGGGCGGATGCCCGACTGGAGGGGACCCAACTGCTGATTGAGTCGGACGGAAGCGGAAAATACGACGACCCGTCCGCACTGATCGAGGAGAAGGCCCGCGAGGACGACCTTCGTGCCGACGGGTGGCGAATCGTTCGAGTCACCGACGACATGTTGAACCGGCCGAAGGTGTTGCATGCCAGGGTTCAGACGATCCTCCGCGACCTCTCGCGTCCGTCTGCTTCTGCGGCTTGACCCGGTGCCTCTCTGGTGTCGGCGATCTCGACATCGCTCTCCGATGGAGGGAAACCTCGCCGATTTCGTGTCCTAACCCGAAATCGCGGAGCTTTCCCCGCACCGGCAAGCGATGTCGAGATCGCCGGAACAAGTGGGGACGGAGTTCGGGTGCGGGGATGGCGGGGACAGAGTTCGGGTGCCGGGATAACGGGGATGGTGAAGGACAGAGTTCGGGTGCCGGGATGGCGAGGATGGGCGGGGAAAGGAGTGCGGACGCCGGAATGGCGGGTGGGGCTAGGAACGCCGGACGACCGGAAGGGTGACAGACGCCGGGGGCGGCGAGGAAAGCAGACGCAACGATGCCCGCCACCCGACCGGGCGACGGGCACCGTCACATCCAGATATCAGCCGATCACAGGCCGACCTCGGCGGCGAAGTCACCGGCCTCCAGGCGGTTCTTGACCGCGGAAAGGAAGCGGGCGGCGTCCGCGCCGTCGACCAGGCGGTGGTCGTAGCTGAGCGACAGGTACATCATGTCGCGCACCGCGATCACCTCGCCGAGCTTCGGATCCTTGACCACCATCGGACGCTTCACCAGCGCCCCGGTGCCGAGGATCGCAGCCTGCGGCTGGTTGATGATCGGGGTGTCGAACAGGGTGCCGGCCGATCCGTAGTTGGTGATGGTGAACGTGCCGCCGGACATCTCGTCGGGGCCGAGCTGGTTGCCACGGGCCCGCTTGGCCAGATCCCCGATCTTCCGGGCGATGCCGGCGAGGCTGAGGTCACCGGCGTCCTTGATCACCGGGACCAGCAGGCCGCGGTCGGTGTCCACCGCGATGCTCAGATGCTCGGCGTCGTGGTAGGTGATCGTGCCGGCGTCGATGTCCATCGTGGCGTTGACTTTGTCGAACTGCTTGAGGGCCTCGCAGACCGCCTTGCAGATGAACGGCAGGTACGACAGCGACGCACCCTCGCGCTGACGGAAATCGACCTTGGCCTGGTTGCGCAGCCGGCTGATGTTGGTGAAGTCCACCTCGACGGTGCCGGTGAGCTGGGCCGCCACCTGCAGCGACTCGACCATCCGCTTGGCGATGACCGAGCGCATCCGGCTGATCTTCTCGGTGGTGCCGCGCTTGGAGCCTGCCGGCGGTGCAGCGGGAGCGGACGCGGCTGCGGCGGCGGCGGGGGCCGCAGCAGCCGGGGCGGTGGCCGCAGCAGCAGCGGCCTCGGCCGCCTTCTTGGCGGCTTCGGCAGCAGCCAGGACGTCCTGCTTGCGGATGCGTCCACCGACTCCGGTGCCGCTCACCTCGGACAGCTTCAAACCGTGCTGAGCCGCGAGCTTACGGACCAGCGGAGTGACGTAGCCGACGTCTTCGGACTCGGCCGGCGCGGGCTTGGCAGCCGCGGGAGCCGGAGCGGGCGGTGCCGCAGGAGCGGGCGGAGCCGGAGGTGCGGGCGGCGCCGAGGGAGCAGGTGGTGCGGCCGGGCTCGGAGCCGGAGCAGCAGGGGCGGACGCCGCCGGTGCCGCCGGAGCGGCCGGGGCCGCCGCCGGCGCGGCGCCCGCCTCGCCGATGACGGCGATCACGGCACCGACCGATGCGGTCTCGTCCTCGTTCACCCGGATCTCGAGCAGGGTGCCGCCGGTGGGTGCCGGAATCTCGGTGTCGACCTTGTCGGTGGAGACCTCGACGAGCGGCTCGTCGGCCTCGACGGTGTCGCCGACCTGCTTGAGCCAGCGCGAGATGGTGCCTTCGCTGACCGATTCGCCGAGCTGCGGCAGCTTGACCTCGGTGCCGGACGCCGCACCACCTGCGGCCGGTGCGGGTGCAGCAGGGGCCTCAGCGGCCGGGGCGGGCGCCTCGGCGGCGGGTGCCTCGGCTTCGGGAGCCGACTCGGCCGGAGCCGGCTCGGCGGGAGCGGACCCGCCCGCCTCGCTGGCATCACCGATCAGGGCGAGTACCGCGCCGACGGCGGCGGTCTCGTCCTCGGCGACCTTGATCTCCAGGATCACGCCGGCGGCGGGCGAGGGGATCTCGGTGTCGACCTTGTCGGTGGAGACCTCGACGATGGGCTCGTCCACCTCGACGGTGT
>JBDHZN010000227.1:0-5738 GCA_039811845.1 Micropruina sp.
CCCTGCAGGCAACGCAGCCCGGCCTCGATCACCTCCCACTTCGACGAGTCGACCATCACCGG
Organism: Micropruina sp.; assembly: GCA_039811845.1. GTDB lineage: Bacteria > Actinomycetota > Actinomycetes > Propionibacteriales > Propionibacteriaceae > Micropruina. The sequence continues at coordinate 63 of JBDHZN010000227.1, forward strand.
AACCCGGCAGATGTCCGGCTCGGAGCTGATCAGCTTGCAGAACCGATCCATGGCGGCGACGCCGTCGATCATGCCCTCGTCCATGTTGATGTCGATGATCTGAGCGCCGTTCTCGACCTGCTGCCGGGCCACATCGAGCGCGGTGGTGTAGTCGCCCTCGCGGATCAGCCGGCGGAACCGGGCCGAACCGGTGATGTTGGTGCGCTCACCGACGTTGACGAACAGTGAATCCGGGGTGACGATGAGCGGTTCCAGACCGGCCAGTCGCAGTGCCGAGGCGGGCTTCGCGGGCGTCCGCGGTGCGGCGCTCCGGGTGACCCGGACGATCGCCTCGACGTGTTCCGGGGTGGTGCCGCAGCAGCCACCCAGAATGTTCACCAGGCCTTCCTTGGCGAAGCCGGCGACGATCGCGGCCATCTCTTGCGGAGTCTGGTCGTACTCGCCGAACGCGTTCGGCAGACCGGCGTTCGGGTAGCACGACACGTAGCAGTCAGCGATCCGGGACAGCTCGGCGACGTAGGGCCGCATCTCGGCCGCGCCCAGCGCGCAGTTCAGCCCGACCGCCAACGGCCGGGCATGCCGGATGCTGGTGAAGAATGCCTCGGTCACCTGGCCCGACAGGGTGCGGCCGGAGGCGTCGGTGATGGTGCCCGAGATGATCACCGGCCAACGGCGTCCGCGCTGCTCGAACAGGGTCTCCAGTGCGAAGATCGCGGCCTTGGCGTTGAGGGTGTCGAAGACGGTCTCGATCAGCAGAATGTCGGAGCCGCCGTCGACCAACCCGTCGGCCTGCTCCAGGTAGGCCTCGACCAATTCGGTGTAGCTGACGTTGCGGGCACCTGGGTCGTTGACGTCCGGCGAGATGGACGCCGTCCGGTTGGTCGGGCCGAGTGCGCCCACCACGTAGCGCGGACGGCTCGGATCGGCGGCGGTGGCGGCGTCACATTCGATGCGCGCCAGCCGTGCCGAGGCCAGATTGAGCTCGTAGGCCAGCGCCTCCATGCCGTAGTCGGCCATCGAGATGCGCTGGGCGTTGAAGGTGTTGGTCTCGACGAAATCGGCGCCGGCGTCCAAGTAGTCGCGGTGGATGGACGCGATGATCTCCGGCTGGGTGAGCGACAGCAGGTCGTTGTTGCCCTTGACGTCGCTCGGCCAGTCGGCGAACCGCTCGCCCCGGTAGTCGGCCTCGCTCAGCTTGAACCGCTGGATGACCGTGCCCATTGCGCCGTCCAGGAAATGCAGCCGGGTGGCCAGCGCCCTCCGCAGCGTGTCGGTGGCGTCGGGTCGCAGATCACCGGACGCCATTCGCGGCTGAGGCGTTGTCAAAGTATCGGAGCTCACAGCGTGTGCAATCCTTCCTTGCCTCGTGTCGCGGCGGACGGCCCTGGCGGGCCCGGTCTCGATGGCTGCACGCCTCGCACGGGAAAGGGAGGCGTCCGATCGCCGGACGTCGGAGCGGACGTCGACGGCTGCAGCATCAGCCAACTGTACGCCTGCCGCCGCGTCGGGCCGTAGCCCGTCCGTGGCCGGCGATTGCCGTCCGGGTAGGTGTTTGGGCGCCTTTCCGCACGCGCCGTGGCTCAGTGCCGGCTGGTGGCTCGCAGGCCCTACCCTTGGGGCGTGCCTTCGATCGTCCGCGCTGTGCTGTCCGTCGTGACCGCGTCGTGTGTGGTGATCGGTGCCGCGGGGTGTGTGCAGACGCCCGCGCCGCTGCCGTCCGGGTCCGCCAGCAGCAGCGCGCCGCCGCGTCCGTTCACGGTGCTCACCGAGCAGCGGGCGAGCACCACCGACCCGGCCGGCGGCCGCAACGATTCGGACGCCATGGTCACCCTGGACCTGTTCCAGCGGCTGATGCTGGTGCAGCCGAGCACCCAGCTGCTCAAGCCCGACCTGGCCAAGGAATGCCTGTTCACCGCCGCGCAGGTCTACGAATGCACGCTGCCCAAAGATGTGGTGTTCACCAGCGGACGCAGCCTGACCAGTGCGGACGTCAAATTCAGCATCCTGCGCGCGGTCCGGCTGGCCCCGCAGAAGATGTCCATGTTGGGGGCGCTGCGCAGCATCGAGACCCCCGACGACACCACGGTCAGGTTCCGGCTGAAGTACCCCGACAACCAGTTCGGCTTCGGCCTCGCGGTGCCGGCGGCGTCCATCGTCGACCACGTCGCCTACGACTCCGACAAACTGCGCCCGGTCGAACAGGCACCGATCGGCACCGGCCCCTACCAGCTCGACTCGTGGGACCCCAAAGGCCTGACCATCAGCCGCTACGCCCGGTATCGCGGGCCGCTGGGCACCGACATGCCCCGCATCCGGATCGCCTGGTCTGATTCCCCGACCGCCGAGGAGGCGCTCACCGATGCCAAGGCCGAGATCGTCTGGCGCACCTTGAGCCCGGCCGCCATCGACCGGCTGCAGAACCGCATCGTGCAGGACCAGGACGAAGGTCAGCCGGCCGGCTACTTCCGTTGGGGTCTGCCCCGGGTGGTTCTGCAACGGCTGGTCTGGCTGTCTCGCAGCCCGTACCGTTCCAACGCGTCGCTGCGCAACGCGGTGGCGCTCGCATTGCAGGAGGACCGCACCGCCAGTTCGATCCTGCCCAGCATGATCGACGGCCACACCGACACTTTTGCCCTCGGCGGAGAGCCGAAGATGCCCAAACTCGAGCCCGGCATCGCGCTCGCTCTGCGCTTCACCGACTCGTCGCCGGCGATGGAGGATCTGGCCAACCACGTACGCGACACGCTGCAGCAGAAGCTGGGCATCACCGTGCAGCTGGTCACCGAGTCGGAACGGGCCGACCTCGAACTGCGTGACAGCGCCCCGATGGTGAACACCGCCGTCGGCTGGCTGCAGGACTACCTGAAGAACCCGCTGCCCGGCAGCGCCGGCAAGCTCTCCAACCTGGAGGAGCGGATCCGGTCGTCGAGCCGCGAGGATGTGCAGCAGCCGGCGCTGGTCGAGATTCAGAAGCAGGCGGCGGCGGACGCCACCGTCGTCCCGATCGCCGAGACCGACGGGGTGCTGTTCCTGCGGCAGCGGGCGGACCTGGTCGGCGAAGCGTTCGGACCGGGATGGCAATTGGCGTTGTGGGGAGCACGATGGCGGAACTGAACGGGGTACGGACCGGACCTTTGCAGGCCGGTGAGCGGGTGACCCTGACCGATCCGAAGGGACGCCGGCACTCGGTGCTGCTTGCCGGGGGCGGCACCTTTCACACCAGCAAGGGCGGGATCAGCCATGACGCGCTGATCGGCGGCCCGGACGGCAATGTGGTGACTTCTGCCGGTGGCATCGCCTACGTGGCGTTCCGGCCGCTGCTGGAGGAATTCACCGTCACCATGCCGCGGGGCGCCGCCGTCATCTACCCCAAGGACGCCGCCCAGATCCTGGTGCAGACCGACATCTTCCCCGGTGCCCGGGTGCTGGAGGCGGGCGTGGGGTCGGGCTCGTTGAGCATGCATCTGCTGCGCACCATCGGGCCGTCCGGGCGGCTGTACTCCTATGAGCGGCGGGCCGACTTCGCGGCCATCGCGCAACGCAATGTGGAGGGCTTCTTCGGCGCTCCACACCCGGCCTGGGAGGTGCGGGTCGGCGACTTGGTCGAGACGATCGGCCCCGAAGAGGTCGACCGGGCGATCCTCGACATGCTGGCGCCCTGGGAGTGCATCGACGCGGTCGCGAACGTGCTGGCCGCCGGTGGCATCCTGTGCTGCTACGTCGCCACCGCCACCCAGCTCGGCCGCACCATGGACACCCTGCGTGCCCACGGCGGCTTCACCGAGCCGGCGGGCAGCGAGCTGTCCGTGCGGCAGTGGCACGCCGAGGGGCTGGCTATCCGGCCCGGGCACGCCACCACGGGGCATACCGGCTTCCTGATCTTTACCCGCCGGTTGGCGCCCGGGGTATCCGCGCCGTTGCGCCGGCGGCGTCCGGCACCTGGGGCGTACGGGCCCGACTACAGCGGACCGCGTCCGCCCGGCGTCGGGGTGGAAGAGGCGCCGGCGTGAGTGTGCCGGGTGACCCGCTCGCCGAAGCTCGGGAGCTGGCCGAGGCCCGTGGCCGGGCCGTCGAGCTGGCCGAGCGGCGGCTGGGCAACGCCCGTGCCGATGCCCGCTCGCTGGCTCAGGCCAACGAGAAGCTGAACGCGACCCTGCGCGAGGCCCGCGGGTCGCTGGTCGGTCTGCGGGAGCAACTGGAGGCGTTGTCCAACCCGCCGCAGGCGCACGGTGTGGTGGTGGGTGTCCCCGGTGAGGGCCTGGCTGATGTGTCGGTCGGCGGACGGGTGCTACGGGTCGCGGTGGTGCCCGAAGTGTCGGGTGACGGGCTGCAACCCGGTATTCCCGTGCTGCTGAACGAAGCCATGATGCTGGTCGGGCTGGCGCCGGAGGCCGCGCAGTTGGACATCGTGCTGGTCAAGGACGTGCTCGCCGACGGCCGGCTGTTGGTCTCCGGGGGTGGCGACGACGAACATCTGCTGACCGCCGCGCCCGAGGCGTCCGGCGCGCAACCGGGACAGAGCGTGGCCGCCGACCGGCGTGCCGGCATCGCACTGTGGGTGGTGGAACGCACCGAGGTCAACGACCTGCTGCTCGACGAGGTGCCCGATGTCGACTACGCCGACATCGGCGGTTTGGCCGGCCAGATCGAACAGATCCGGGACGCCGTGGAACTGCCCTTCCTGCACCGCGACCTGTACGCCCGCTACCAGTTGCCGGCACCCAAGGGTGTGCTGCTCTACGGGCCGCCCGGCTGCGGCAAGACGATAATCGCCAAAGCGGTGGCCAACTCGCTGGCCGAGCAGGTCGGCGGGGGAGTGGGCAGCCACTTCCTGAACATCAAAGGCCCCGAACTGCTGAACAAGTACGTCGGTGAGACCGAGCGGCAGATCCGGGTGATCTTCGCCACCGCCCGTGAACATGCCGCCGACGGGCGCCCGGTGATCGTGTTCTTCGACGAGATGGACTCGCTGTTCCGGACCCGCGGCAGCGGTGTCAGCTCGGACATGGAGTCCACCGTGGTGCCGCAGTTGCTCAGCGAGATCGACGGCGTCGAGGGCCTGTCGAACGTGATCATCATCGGCGCCACCAACCGCGAGGACCTGATCGACCCCGCCATCCTGCGCCCCGGCCGGCTGGATGTGAAGATCAAACTCGACCGCCCGGACGCCGCCTCCGCCGCCGAGATCCTCGGCAAGTACCTCACCACTGAGGTTCCGCTGCGGACTCCGGGTGATCCCGACCCTGGTCGCCACAGTGAGCCCGACCTCCGTCATCCCGGCGAACGCCGGGATCTCACCCCCACGCAGTACCGCCGGCAACTGATCGAAGCCACCGTCGAGGCGCTCTACGCAACGACCGACGAGAACCAGTTCCTGGAGGTCACCTACGCCTCCGGCGATCGCGAAGTGCTCTACGTCAAGGACTTCGTGTCCGGCGCGATGCTGGCCAACATCGTCGGACGGGCCAAGAAGTCCGCGATCAAGGAGGTGCTCGCCGGCGGTCCGGACGGCGTCCGGCTGGAGCATCTGCTCGGAGCCTGCGCCGACGAGGTCACCGAGAACGAGGACCTGCCGAACACCACCAACCCCGACGACTGGGCGCGGATCTCCGGCCGCAAGGGCGAACGGATCACCTTCATGCGCACCCTGCGTGGCGCCCGCCAGGTGAACCCGTA
>JBDHZN010000228.1:0-5696 GCA_039811845.1 Micropruina sp.
GACAACCTGGGCGCGGTGGTCGGTCCGCTGTTGGCCGCCGGGCTGGTGGCCTGGATCGGCATCCGTCCGACGATCTGGTTCGCCTTCATTCCCGGCATCCTGGCGGCGGTCGCGATCACGGTTGCCGCCCGGGAAGCCAAGCGTGTGCACGCTGGCCTATTGCCTTCAGGACGTCAGTCGGTCGCCTCGGCCGCCGGAGATCCCGGCCTTCGCCGGGATGACGAGAGGCTTCGCCGGGATGACGCGAGGGTTCGCCGGGGGGACGACCGGACCCGGCATGACGGCGAAGTGCACCACAACGGCGAAGCAGCTGGGAGCGTGCGGCTGGATCTGCGCCGGCTCTGGCAGGCGGGGCTGGCACGTCCGTTGCTTCCGGTGGTGCTCTTCGAGTGCGGCAATCTCGCCACCACGATGCTGATCCTGCGAGCCACCGAGCAGCTGACTGTCGCGGGCACGGCCGGCGCAGCATCGATCGCCATCGGGCTGTATGCGGCGCACAACGCGGTCGCGGCGCTGGTTGCGTTGCTCGGCGGGGTCTGGCTGGACCGTTCCGGACCGCGCTGGGTTTTCGCCACCGGTGCGGCGGCCTACGTGATCGGCTACCTGTGCTTCGCCAGCGCGGCACCGGGCCTGCTGATCGCCGCAGCCGGATTCGTCCTCGCCGGAGCCGGCATCGGACTCGCCGAAACAGCCGAATCAGCCCTTGTCGCACGGGCACTACCGGACCGGCTGCGGGGCAGCGGGTTCGGCGTCGTGGGCGGCGTCCAAGCCCTCGGCAACCTGATCGGGACGGCGATCGCGGGCATCCTGTACACGACCATCTCCCCCACGGTGGCGTTCGGCTATGCGGCGACTTGGATGCTGCTCGCGGTGGCTGCGTCCGCCTGGTTCAGGATGCCGCGGGCCGGTTGAGCAGTGTCCGGATCCGTTCGCGTCCGACCAGCAGCGCCTGGCCGACGCCGGCCAGCCGGTGGGTGCGGGCACCCAGCCACACGACCACGGGCAGCCGCAGCACCGCATACCCCAGCGCGGCCGTCCAGCCACGACCGGTCGGCCACAGTAGTCGCCTCAACTGCTCGACGCTCACCGGCACCCCCCGCACGGCCAGGTTCTCGGCACAGATCCGCAGCTGCACGTGTTGCTGCGGCCCGGCCTCGACCTGGCTGACCTGCCCGGCGTGGATGCGGTACCGCAGACCCGGCTCGGCCAGATTCTCCAGGTTGCCGATCGCGGCGAGTTCGCTGAACAGCTTGAAGTCCTCGGCGTGCGGATACTCCGCCCGATACCGGACGCCGTGCGCCCGCAGCGCCTCGGCCCGCAGCATCACCGCCGGATGGGCGATCGGCGACCCGAACACCAGGTGGGCGCGGCAGTCCTGATCGCGACGCGGCGTCCGCACCGGGCCGGAGGCGGCACCGAACAGCAGATAGTCGCTGCCGCAGGCCACCAGTTCGGGGTCGTACCGGAACCGCTCCACCTGCCGCATCAGCCGGCCCGGGAGCATCTCGTCGTCGGCGTCGAGCCGCGCGATGAACTCGCCGCGGGCCTCGTCCAGGCCACGGTTGAGGGCACCCACCAGGCCGGTGCGCTCCAGCCGCAGCACCCGCAGCCGCGGATCGGGACAACCGGCCAGCACCGCCGGCGTGGCATCGGTGGAGCCGTCGTCGACCACCAGCAGCTCGAAGTCGGCGAAATCCTGCGCGAATACGCTTGCCAACGCGGCGGGCAGATGGTCGGCACCGTTGTGCACCGGCATCAGCACCGTGACCAGCGGGTGACTCACGTGAGCCGCCGGATCATCCGCCAGGCCGGGCCGATCAGGATCGCGGTGGTCACCACTTCGATGACCAGGTAGCTGTAGCCGATGCCATCCAGGCCGAAGCGTCCGATGGTGAGCGCCGTGCCGGTGACCGCGACCACGGCGGTCAGGATCTGCATGGCCATCGCCAACCGCAGCCGGCGCGCCACCCGGGCCACCCCGGCGTACAGAATGCCGACCACTGACAGTGGCAGGCTCAAAGCCATCAGCCGCACCAATGATTCGGTCTCGAGCGCGTACCGCTCGCCCAGCAGACCCAGCAGCAGCGGGGCACCGAACCAGAGGAAGACCGCACCCGAGACGGACAGGGCGAGCAGGATGCCGGTGAACCTGGCGGTCAGCCGGCGCACGTCCGCTCCCGGGCTGGACGCCTGCGCGATATACGGCCCCACCACGGTGCCGAGCAGCAGCGCCAGGGCTGAGAACAGCGTCCAGGCCATGGTGAAGAAGGCGTTGTGTTCGGGTCCGAGCCGATCCACCACGATCAGCGGAATGATCAGCGGGGCCAGCGCACCGACCATCATGATCCCGACGCTGCTGCCGAAGAACGACCACAACTCACCACGTGGTGGCAGCGAGGGCATCAGCCGGGTGATCGACTCGGTCCCGCACAGCCGCCAGACGACAGGCAGGTAGAGCACCACCAGCAGCAAAGCCGGCGCGGCCCAGGCGATCACCAGCGACTCGCCACCGATCAGCGCCAGCAGCGCCGCGCCGGCCGCCAGACCCAGCTTGACCACGGCGTGGATGATGTTCTTGCCGGCCGCCCAGCGGGCCCGCCGCAACCCGACCAGGGTGTTGTCGAGCAGCGCGAACTGGGCCAGAGTCAGCACCAGCAGCGGGAAACCGAGCCATTCCCAGTCGTGCACGAACAGCCGTTGAGTGGGCCCCACCAGCAGGAACCCGAAGCCCAGCAACAGCGCCAGACCCGCGGTCGCCAGCCCGCCCCGCAGCAGGTAGTGCCGGGTGTCGCGTCCGGTGACCGGCAGGAACCGCTCGTACATGCCGCCCAGGCTGAGGTTCGACACCGTCGCCAGCGCGGTCGCCGCCGACACGATGGCGGACGCCCGGCCGACCTCCCCGATCGGGAAGCCGCGGGCGGCGATGGTCCAATAGGCGAGGCCGAGCAGGGCGGTGATGCCGGTCGAGGCGGTCAGCGCCAGCGCGTCCAGTTCGAGGGTGGCCCGGCTCAGCCGGGCACGCCAGCCGATTTTGGCCGGTGCCGTGGTGCTGGGTGCGCTCATCGTCGGATCCCCGTCATCGCAGCGCTTCCTCGACCGCGGGCTCGGCGATGCCGGCGATGAAGGCGTGGCCGGCATCGGTCAGATGGGTGCGGTCCCAGGAGTACAGCTGGGGCTCGGCGGAGGCTGCCGGCATCCGTCCGGCCAGGTCGATCACCGGTGCGCCGAGACGTTCGGCGTAGTCCTCGGTGATCTGCTGGAAGCTGATCCAGTCCTGCGCCGGCGTTTGGTCGGGCACCGGTTGGGTGCCCAACACCCAGGACGCCCGTGGCGCGGCCGCGGCGACCCGGTCATGGACGGTGCGCAGATGTGCGGCGAACCGGTCCCGGTCGCCACCCTGCCAGTAGTCGTTGCCGCCCAGCGACAGCACGATGACGTCCGGATCGATGGACTCGATCAGCGGCAGCAGCGCGGGCCGGTCCAGCCAGCCGAGCCAGTCGTTGGTGCTGCTGCCCGACCAGGACAGGTTGTACACCTCGACCGAACCATGGCCGGCGCGACCCAGCACCCCGACCACAACCCCGTCGCCCCGCACGGTGAGAGTGTCGGCGAGGGAGTCCACGGTGAAGCTGTGCAGCCCGGCGTCCGGACTGGTGAAGCCGACCTGCTGGTCGCCGCTGGACGCCGTGAACAGCTGGCCCGGGCGCTCTGCGAAGACCTGCACGGTCGCGCTGTCGAAGCCGGTCATCTGCCAGGTGACGGTGCCGCCGGCCATCGCGCCGGGCACGCCTACCTTGTTGGTCGCCGCCCACGCACCCGCCCCGGCGGTACCCGTCCGGAAACCGAACATCTCCCCGTTGACGGACGCCGGTAGCCAGCTGCCGCCGTCCTGGGCAGCCTCGCCACGCTCGGCTCGCAGCCGGCCGCCGATCAGATGCGGCCAGGTGTTCTGCAGTGCGGTCACCTGGCCCATGCCTTCGGACAGCGAATCGGACAGCACCACCAGCCGCACCGGCTTCGGCTGCCACGGACGGGTGATCGCCAACACGCCCGCGATCAGCGCCACGCCGAGCACGATCGCCAGCAGGACGAACGGACGGCGGGGCGCCACTCGACGCTCCCCACTCCGGGACTGCGGGTAGTCGCCACTCCTTTGATCGGTGTGCCCGCTGGCCTGATCGGGGTGATCGTTCCTCGGTCGGGCGTCGTTCCACGGTGGGGTGTGGTCATTCCCCGATCGCGCATGGTCGCTCACCGGGCGGCCACCGCCGAGTGTCGGCGGACCCGGCGACGGGCCCGCAGGTAGGCACCCGGCCCGACCAGATAGCCGCGCCGTTCCGCCCGGGTCGCCTCAACCGGAAAGGCAGCCGATTTGCCGTGGTTCTTCGCAGATCGGGAATCGAGCAGCAGCCGCAGCCCGCCCGGCAGCCGGCGCAGCACGCCGACCGCGGTGGCCGGCGAGCTCAGGAACCGCTTGGTGACAACGGCGGCCATCCCGACGCCATAGCCGTGCAGCTGCTCGACCAGGGCGTCGTGATCGGCGCGGTGGTGGTGCCGGACCAGGGCGGCCGGCCAGTACACGACGGTGCCGCCGGCCAGATAGACGGCCTGGAAGGCGTCCAGATCTTCGCCGCCGCGGGTCAGCGAGCCCGCCCCCAGCGCCTCGTCGAAGCCACCCAGCTGTTGCAGTGCCGCAGTCCGGAAGGCCATGTTGTTGCCGGAACCGAAACCGCCGTCGAACGGGAAGGCGATGCCCTCCGGCCCAGCCTCGGTTCCCAGCGCGGTGCCGCTGCCGTCTTGACACCAGTGCACGGCACGAAGGCCTTTGGCGAAGCCGCCGGCCTCTTCGAAGAACAGCTGGGTCCGGGTGGCCACCTCGGCGGGCAGGACGAGGCCGGTCACGCAATCGACGCCGGGGTCGGTGTCGAACACCGCCGCCAGGGTGGCGACCCAGTCGGTAGCGGGCAGCGCGTCGTCGTCGGTGAACGCGACGATCGAGTGGCTCGCCTGGGCCAGCCCGGTGTTCCGGGCCGCGGACAGCCCGCGGCGCGGCTCGTCCACGATCCGCAGTCGCGGGTCGTCGAGGCCGGCGAGCAGGGCCGGCGTCCGCCCTGAGGCCGGGTCGTTGTCGACCACCACGATCTCAAGTTCCGCATGGGTCTGGCCCAGTAGTGCGTCGATGGTCTCGGTCAGCCGGGGTTCGCGTCCGAGGGTGCAGACCACCACGGTCACCGGAGTCGGGACCGCGCGGTCCGCGATGAATCCGGACGGCGCGCGCACGCTCCCTTCGGCGACACTCCGCCGGACCAGGTCGGCGACGCCATCGGCCGAATCAGCCCGGGCATCGACCATGGCGGACGGCCAGCCACCGACCGTGGCCAATACGAACAGCCGGCCCTGCGCGTTCGGCGCCAGGGTGCCGTCCGCCGCGTCCTCGACGGCCCAGGTGACGCACCGGATCGGCACGAAGTCGTCGCTCACCGGCTCGGTCACGGACGCCATGTCGCCGCCTCCTGGGTGCGGGTCTGGACGGGCGTGTAGCGGAAGACCGTCACCCCGTCGGCGTCGATCACCACGTCCCACCCGGGACGATGCCGCAAGGTTTCGCGCAGCGCGTCCAGGGTGCCGAGCGGGGCGATGCCGCGGTAGTCGGCGTAGGCGTCCATCCGCGGGCCGTACAGCGCGAAGGTGGGTGC
>JBDHZN010000229.1:0-5692 GCA_039811845.1 Micropruina sp.
TGGCCGAGAAGACCAAGGGCGTCGACCCCGAGACGGTGCTGTTCATCGTCGCGTCCAAGACCTTCACCACCCTGGAGACCCTGACCAACGCCCGGATGGCCCGCGACTGGCTGCTGAACGCGCTCACCGAATCGGGGGCCATCGACGGCTCCGACGAGCAGCGCGCGGACGCCGTCGCCAAGCACTTCGTCGCGGTCTCCACCGCCCTCGACCGGGTGGAAGCCTTCGGTATCGACCCGGCCAACGCGTTCGGCTTCTGGAACTGGGTGGGCGGCCGCTACTCGGTCGACTCCGCCGTCGGCCTGCCGTTGATCCTCACTCTCGGCCCGGACAACTTCGCCGACTTCCTGGGCGGTTTCCACGCTCTCGACCAGCACTTCGTCAGCACCGAGCCGGCGAAGAACGTGCCGCTGCTGATGGGCCTGCTGAACATCTGGTACGTGAACTTCGTCAAGGCGAAGTCGCACGCGGTGCTGCCCTACGCGCAGTACCTGCACCGGTTCGCCGCCTACCTGCAGCAGCTCACCATGGAGTCCAACGGCAAGGGTGTGCGGCTCGACGGGTCGCCGGTGACCACCGAGACCGGTGAGGTTTTCTGGGGCGAGCCCGGCACCAACGGCCAGCACGCCTTCTACCAGCTGATCCACCAGGGCACCCAGCTGATCCCGGCCGACTTCATCGCGGTGGCCAACCCGGCGCATCCGTTGAAGGACGGCGACGTCGACGTCCACGAGCTGTTCCTGGCCAACTTCTTCGCCCAGACCAAGGCGCTGGCCTTCGGCAAGACCGCTGAGGAGGTCCGGGCCGAGGGGACGCCGGAGGCGATCGTCAGCGCCCGGGTGTTCCAGGGCAACCGGCCCACCACCTCGATCATGGCGTCGGCGCTCACCCCGTCGGTCGTCGGCCAGTTGATCGCGCTGTACGAGCACATCACCTTCGTGCAGGGGTCGATCTGGGGCATCGACAGCTTCGACCAGTGGGGTGTCGAGCTGGGCAAGCAGCTCGCCCTGCAGATCGCGCCCGCTGTCGCCGGCGACGCCGCCGCCCTCGACGCGCAGGATCCGTCGACCAAGAACCTGGTCGGCTACTACCTGCAGCACCGCTCCTGACACCCCGACGAGCCGCCGCCGGGACCATTCCGGCGGCGGCTCGTCGGCGTCCGGTTCCCGAGTGCGCCACCCCGAAGCGTGAGCGCGACAGTCTCAGCGGCCTAGGCACTAGACTGCACGAGGCGTGGCGAGGCAATCGGCTTCGCCCTGAAATCGGAGGTCCCGTCCATCCATGACCGTGGCCCAACTGGCAGCTGACCGTGGGCTGCACCGGGTGGGGGCGCGTCCTCCGCTGGCTTCCTATCTGAAGCAGACCTGGGCCCGTCGCCAGTTCATCGTCAAGATGGCGCAGTTCCGGCTGCGAGCCGATCTGGACGACAACCGGCTGGGCATCGTCTGGCTGCTGCTGCAGCCGGTGCTGAACGCCATCGTCTACGGCACCATCTTCTACTTCCTGCAGAGCGACCGGCGGCCGACCGACTACGTGGCCCACGTGGTGATCGGCGTCTTCCTGTTCCAGTTCTTCTCCAGGAGCCTGTCCGACGGTGCGAAGTCGATCACCGGGAACCAGTCGCTGGTGCAGTCGCTGGCCTTCCCCCGGCTCACTCTGCCGCTGGCCGAGGTGATGGAGCACTTCCTCTCGCTGCTGCCCTCGATGGGGCTGCTGCTGCTGATCCTGCCGCTGCTCGGCCACACGCCGGACTGGAGTTGGCTGCTGCTGGTGCCGCTGCTCGCGCTCTACACGCTGTTCAACGCCGGCATCGCGATGATCGCAGCCCGGCTCACCGTGCATGTGCGCGACCTGACCCAGGTGCTGCCGTTCATCTCGCGGATCCTGTTCTACACCTCGGGCGTGCTGTTCGACGTCAACCGCATCTTCGACTCCCACCCGTGGGTGATCGCGGTGTACGACTTCCACCCGCTCTACCAGGTGCTCACCATCGCCCGGCATTCGCTGATGGGTGGCTCGTACAACCTGTACTACTGGCTGTACTTCTCGCTCTACGCGGTGATCACCTTCGTGGTGGGGCTGGTCTTCTTCTGGGTCGCCGAGGAGAGGTACGGACGTGACTGAAGCCGCCTTGACGCTGGACCCGAACCGCCGTCCCGCGGTGATGGTCGACGAACTGCACGTCGTCTACCGCGCCTACGGCAGCGGCAAGGTGGCCCGCAACACCCAGGGCGGCTTGTTGTCGCGCACCCGGCGCGGGGTCCGCGAGGTGCATGCCCTGAAGGGCGTGTCCTTCATCGCCTACGAGAACGAGTCGATCGGCGTGATCGGTTCGAACGGTTCGGGCAAGTCGACGCTGATGCGCGCCATCACCGGGCTCACCCCGCCCGAGTCCGGCGCCGTCTACGCCTCCGCCCGGCCCAACCTGCTCGGCGTCGGTGCCGCGCTGATCCCCAACCTGTCCGGCGAGCGCAACATCGTCCTGGGTGGCCTGGCGATGGGCTTCTCCTCCAAGGAGATCGGCGAGATGCGCGACGACATCGTCGCCTTCTCAGAGCTGGAGGAGTTCATCGACCTGCCGATGAAGACCTACTCCTCCGGCATGCAGGCCCGGTTGAAGTTCGCCATCGCCGCGGCACGCCATCACGAGATCCTGATCGTCGACGAGGCGCTGGCCGTCGGTGACCGGCGCTTCCGGCAGCGCAGCGAGGCCCGGATCCGGGAGATCCGCGACCAGGCCGGAACCATCTTCCTGGTCTCGCATTCGATGAAGTCCATTCGCGACACCTGTGAGCGGGTGCTGTGGCTGAACAAGGGCGTGCTGATGATGGACGGCCCCAGCGACGAGGTCGTCAGCGCCTATGAGGAGTCGAAACGGTGATGTCGGAGGACGCGATGAGTGACCAGGAAGCCCAGCCGAGCGCCGCGGCGCCCGAGCCGACGGTGACGGTCTCCACCCCGCCCAAGACCGCCGAGGCGGAGCAGCCGGTACGGATGCCGCGCTCCTTCGAGTTCGCCGGCGCGGTGATCGGGGAGCGTCCGCTGGCCCGCTGGCTGGTTCCGGTGTCCGACCTGGTCAACCGCCACTTCCTGGTGGCCACCGTGGCGCTGTGGGTGGTGCTGGTCGTCTCCGCGCTGCTGGGCTGGCTGTGGCCGGCCGTCGTGGCTTACGGACTGGCCGCGTTCATCGACTACCTGGCCAGCCGCGAGTTGCAGCGCGAAACGCTGCTGATGCGCCGGCTCGGCATGCCCAGCCACGTGCGGCTGCTGCTCCGCGGCATCCTGCTGCTGGCCGTGCTGGCCAGGATCGAGCACCCGGTGGCCGCGCTCGCCTGGGCCGCGATGCTGCTGATCGTGCTGCTCGCCCAGTTGGTGCAGGTGGCCGGGACGGCCTGGCTGGCCGCCAAACAGCCGCCGCTGATCTACCGGCCCGAAGGGCAGCAGCCGGCGTCCACCATCGCCTTCGCCCGGCTGTACCGGCAGTCCAGCTGGATGCCGAAGTGGCTGGTCGCCACCGATGTCGTCGCCGCGGTGCTGGTCGGCGTCGCGGCCACGCTGGGCCTGGGCTGGCTCATCGTGCTGCTGATCGGCATCGTCTTCGTCGCCGCGATCGCGGCGATCTCGGCCGGCTACGCCCGCCGGGTACGGCGGCTCGGCTCGGAGGAGTCCCAGGCGAGGATCGCCCGCGAGGTGACCGACGAACTGGACGCCTTCGGCCCCGAAGCGGTCGTCTACATGTCCGCCGACGCGGGGCAGTCGCAGTACATCTTGAATCAGTGGGTGCCCACCATCGAGAAGATCCACCAGCGGGCGTTCATCATGGTGCGCGAAGCCAGCCACCTCAAGCCGATCCGGCCCACCACGCTGCCGGTGGTCTACGCCCCCAGCACCCGGCACTGCGAAGAGCTCACCAGGCCGAGCGTCAAGCTGGCGTTCTACCTGGCCAACGCCGGGAAGAACGTCCACCTGCTGCGTGAGGCGCGGCTCAAGCACGTCTTCCTGAACCACGGCGACAGCGACAAATCCACCTCGGCGAACCCGGTCGCCCGCGTCTACGACGAGGTCTGGGTCGCCGGTGAGGCGGCCGTGGAGCGCTACGAAGCGGCCGGCATCCACATGCCCCGCAAGCAGTACGCGATCGTCGGACGCCCCCAGGTCGAGTCGCTGCGCGTGGGACCGCTGCCCGCCGGCGGCCCGTTCACGGTGCTCTACGCGCCCACCTTCGAGGGCTACTACGAGGAATCCAACTACTCCTCGCTGGAGCGGATGGGCCCGCAGATGATCGAGCGGATCCTGGCCCAGTACCCCGACGTCCGGGTGATCTTCAAGCCGCACCCGGCCAGCGGCGTGCAGCGTCCGGGCATGGTGGAGGCCCGGGTGGCGATCGTCGACCTGCTGGCCAGGCATCCCGGCAACCACCTCTATGTGGGTCCCGAATCGGAACTCACCCTGTACCAGTGCTTCGACATGGCCGACGCGATGATCTCGGACATCTCCAGCGTGGTGACCGACTTCCTCTACACCGAGCGGCCGCTAGTGACCACCAACCCGCGGCGGCTCTCCCGTGAGCTGTTCTTCCACACCTTCCCGACCCAGCGCGCCTCGTACATCATGGAGCGCTCGCTGGAGAACTTCACCGCCGTGATGGACGACGTGGTGAGCGGCGACAGCCAGCGCACGCAACGGTTGGAGATCAAACGCTGGGTGCTCGGTGACCATCCGGACGGCCCGACCGCCACCTTCGTCGCCGAGGCAGACCGGTTGACCGCCGAGGCGGTCGCGCACGCAGCCAGCATTCGCAACGAGTTCCGGGTCAAGTCCTGAGCCGGCTCACCGCCGGCTGATCCTGCTGCTCGCCGCTGGGGTCCTGTCGAAACCAGGTTCGCCACCCGCCTGGTCGAGCTTGCCGGAACCAGCTGGCCAGGCTCAGTCGGTGACGGTGGGCAACTGATCGATGACGCGGACGTGGTGGCCGTCGAACCAGCCCGCCACGGTTTCCTTGCTGGCGTCGCCCGAGCGGGCCTTCTTGAACGCCTTGCCGCTCTTGCCCCAATGGTGGACCAGTACGTCCTCGTAGTCGCGGACGGCGCTGACCTGGAGGCCGTCGCGCAGCAGGCGTGCCTCCAGCGCGGTCACCGACCACCACCACTGGAACTGCTCGTCGAGGCCATCGCCCCAGGCGTCGCGGTCGACCAGCAGGCAGAACCCGTCGCTGCGCGGCCAGGGGCCGCTGGTGACGTAACGCAGGCCGGTGGCGCCACGCTCGTGCACGGCCAGCATCCGCCGCAGCCAATCGGGGTCCCGCACCTCGGTGTCGGTGTTCAGCAGAAGGATGTGGCTGGCGTCGCGGGGCGCCATCGCGACACCGATGTTGCAGCCCTCGGCGAAGAAGGTGTTGCGGTCCAGCAGGGCCAGCCGGTTGACCCGGCCGAGGAACCGCATCGCCGTCCAGAACAGTTTGGTCTTGCGCCCGCTGTTGTTGTCGACCACCACCAGCTCGTAGTCGACGCCACGCGTCGTGCGCAGGCTCTTCAGCATCTTCCTGGCGTACGACAAGGCGTTGTAGCTGACCACGATGACGGCCACCTTGGGTGGCGCGGCGGGGGCGTCGGACATGGCGTCGAGGCTAGCAAAATCCGTCATGCGGTCAGCGCCTGGTCAGCGTGGACGGGCGGATCCGAGCCGCGCCCGC
>JBDHZN010000230.1:0-5646 GCA_039811845.1 Micropruina sp.
CACCGGTGATCGGCTCACAATCCCACCGCCTTCAGCATCGTGGTCAACTTGGCGCCGGTCTCGCGGACTTCGGCGTCGGGGTCGGAGCCGGCGACGATGCCCGCCCCGGCGTACAGCCGCAGCCGGTCGCCGTCCAGGACGCCGGCGCGGATGGCGATGGCGAACTCGCCGTCGCCGCTGCTGTCCACCCAACCGACCACCCCGGTGAGCGGTCCGCGGTCCTCTTCGAGTTCGTCGATCGCCCGTAGTGCGGCCTGGGTCGGTGCCCCGCCGATGGCCGGCGTCGGGTGCAGTAGTTGGGCCAGGTGCAGGGCGCTCGGCGCGGTCGTTCCCGCCACGAGAGTGCCGCCGATTCTGGTGCCGAGGTGGTGCAGGGTGTCAGTGGAGACGATCCGTGGCTCGTCGGCGACCACCCCGTCACAAACCCCGGTGAGGGCCTCCACGATGGCCTCGACGACGAAGGCGTGCTCGCGCCGATCCTTGGCCGAGCCGAGCAGGGTATGCACGCGGTGCGCGTCCTCAGCGAGGTCGGACGCCCTGGGCACCGATCCGGCCAGCGGCAGGCTGCGGACGACGCGTCCGCAGCGGCTGACCAGCAACTCGGGACTGGCACCGAGCAGCACCGGGCCGTCCGGGCCGTCCGTCAGCGGCACCCGGAAGACGTAGCGGCCGGGGCGGTCGGTGAGCAGCCGGGCAACGATGGCATCGGCGTCCAGCGGCGGGTCGCTGCGCACCTCGAGGTTGCGTCCGAGCACCACCTTCTCCAGGCGTCCGGCCTCGATCCAGCCCAGGGCGGTCCGCACCCGATCGGCGTAGCCGGCGCCGGTCGGCCGCTCGGTGACCTGGTGTCGCGGAGCCGGCAATCGCTGTGCCACCAGGGTGGACGCCGGCGCGGCCGTGAGTGCCACCCGATGGGCGATGCTGGGCGCGTCCGGACGGAAGGGCAGCACCACGAGCGCCCGCTCGCCCGGCGACAGGGACGCCACCACCCGGTCGGCCCAGTCCGTGCCACTGCCCTGTGATGTGGCCAAGACCGTGCCGGCGTTCATGGTGTCCCCGGCGAACAACGGGGAAGGCAGTTGCACCGCGGGCGGCTGCCCGCATTCGATGAGTTCGGTCACAGCGAAGCGCCGCCGTCCACGAACACCTGTTGCAGGGTGACCTGCCGGGCAGCGTCCGAGAGCAGGAAACAAACCACGCCGGCGACATCGTCGGGGGCGCCGATCCGGCCCAGTGGAATGCCGACGCGGAACGCCTCCGGATCGCCGCCGATGGTGCGGGCCGGACCAGTCTCGGGATCAGCCCACAGTTCCCGCAGCATCGGAGTGTCGGTCGAACCGGGCTCGACCACGTTGCAGCGAATGCCGCGGGCGGCCAGTTCCAGGCCGGCGCAGCGGGTCAACGCCGAGGCGGCCGCCTTGGACGCCGCATAGGCCAGCATGTTCAGCCGCGGCACCCGGGCGGCGTTCGAGCTGACCACCACGACCGCGGCGCCGTCGCGCAGCCGGGGCGCACCCTCCTGCAACAGGTGAAAGACGCCGGTGGCGTTGACCGCGAGATGCCGCTGCCAGGCATCGTCCGAGGTGTCGGTGAGACCCGCCGGCTCGAGCAGGCCCGCGGTGCTGACCAGACCATCCAGCGGTCCCTCGGCAGCGGCGGCGCTCAGGGCGTCGGCGACCGCAGCCCGATCGGCGATGTCGCCGGCCAGGAGCAGCGGAGCGGGTCCACCCGCGGCTACGACCCCGTCGGCGGTGATGGCCAGGCCGTCCGCATCACGGTCCAACAGGCGCAGAGCAACTCCCTGCCCGGCCAGCTGCAACGCGACCGCGCGGCCGATACCGCCGGCCGCGCCGGTCACAACGACGCGCCGTGGCGAGGGGGTGTTCATGTGCTGATAGTAAGGCAAGCCTTACCTACATTCTTACCCGGACTACTACGCGGACGGCGCCGTCCGAGCCCGGCTACTCGGCCGAGGTGGGCTCCGTCGGACTCGCAGCGGCCGCTGGCCCGTCCGGACCCGCCTGGCCCTCCTGCGCCGCGGTGACGATGAGGTCGGTGCACATCTCGTAGCCGAGCCGTCCGCTGTTGAGACACAGGTCGTAGTAGCGGCATTCCCCGAACCGGGTGTTGGTGAAGAACTGCTGGTACCGGCTGCGGACCTTGTCCATCTTCGCGATGTACTTCTCGGCATCCCGGGGCTGGACTCCGTCCAACTCCACGGCACGAGCGATCTTGCCCGCCTTGTCGGTGCTGTAGACGAAGGTGCTCAGGCAGGGCAGTTTGGCGTTCCGCAACACCCAGTCGGCGCAGCGGCCGATGAATACGGTCGGCGCCACCCGTGCCGCCTCGGTGATCACCTCGGCGATCGCCCCGTACATCCGGTAGGGCAGCGAGTAGGTCTCGGCGTCGAAGCCGGCGATGCCGGACATGTCGAAGTAGGTACCGGTCACCACGCGTTCGTCGAAGCTGGCCAGCAGATCGGCGGCCAGGCCACGCTTGCTCGCGGCCTCCTGCAACACCCGGGTGTCATACAGCTCCATGCCGGTGTGTTCGCTGATCAGCCGCCCGATCTCGCGGCCACCACTGCCGAACTCACGATTGATCACGATCGAGCGGTGCATCGCTGTTCCTCTCACCCGGTTCGATTCGGACGGAACCCCTTCCTGCACGCTACGCCTCACAGCGGGGCTTCGCTGCAGTAAGGCGGTAGGGGAGCGTGTTGTGCGGCGACTGGCCGGTTGGTGAGGGTCACGCGACCGAGGCCTGCCTAGACAACAGTTGAACTTTTGCAGCTGTTGAATCTGAAGATTTGTCTAGATTGCTGCCTGCTTCCGCCGGGTCGGCGGTCATCTGGTCGAGAGCATTGCGGCGCTCCTGGGCGCTTGCGAATCCGAAAGTGTCTAGGCCCAGCGGTCGATCTGCGCTTCGCGGGGGAGCACGTCGTACTCGGCGAACACGAGCGCTCGCCCGTGGGGCTCGTCGCTGTGCCCGAATCGGCGGGCCGGGACGGCATCAGCCCGTGAATGCTCCCGTTGTCAAAATACAGACGGTTTCGGTAGTCTTCTGACATGGTAACGAGGAGGCTGGCGCGCGACGAGCTCTGGGAGATCGCCGCCATCCAGCATGGCTACGTGACGGCGCAGCAGGCGCTGAACCAAGGTACCGACCGGGCGGCGCTGGACAAGCTGGTGCATCGCGGCACGCTGGAGCGCGCTGCCTTCGGGGTCTACCGCTTCCCGAAGTACCCAGTCACCGGCGCTGACCAATACATGCTCGCGGTGCTCTGGACCCGCGCCCCCGAGGCAGCTCTGAGCCACGAGAGCGCGCTCGCCGTCTACGAGATCAGCGACATCCTCCCGGACCGGTACCACATCACCGTCGGCAAGGACCGGCGCCTGCGCCGGGAGAATGAGCGCGGCTACGAGGTCCATTACGAGGACCTCACCCCCAGGCAGATCGGCTGGTGGGAGGAAGTGCCAACGGTGAAGCCTGCAACGGCGATCGCACAGTGCATTGACTACGGCACGCCGACCTACCTACTTCGTCAGGCGCTTGATCGCGGGTTCCGACAGGGCCGGATCAACATCGACCAGCAGTTGGAACTCGCAGCGAAGCTGGAGGCTCGCGATGGCGGCTGAGCCGTTCGCCTCCAGGCTTGCCACGATGCTCCGCGCTCTGAAGATCAAGGACAAGGAGCCAAACTCCGCAGGCGTGCTCAACACCTGGATCTCGCAGGCGGAACAGCGCCTGGGCGCGGAGGCACGCGGTGGACGACTCGGCTGGCTGATCGCTTCGTCGGTCGCTGTCGCCGCGGTCCAGCGAGCTGTGGACGAGGATGGCCGACAGTTGTTCCTGCTAAAAGGCGGCACTCTGCTCCAGCATCGGCTCGACGTGCCGGCCCGGACGACCAATGACATCGACGGACTGATCCGCGGCGACATCGAGTCCTTCCTCACGGTCCTCGATCGTGTGCTTGACGAACCATGGGGGCCGTTCACCTTGCGGCGCGGCGAGGTAGAGGTCATCGAGGTGCCGACTCGGGTACTCAAGCCACGTCGGCTGGACATCTACCTGGAGCTCCGAGGCACGACCTGGCGACGCATCCAGTTCGAGCTGTCCCCCGACGAGGCCGGTATCGGTGACGAGTTCGAAGCGATCGAGGCGCCACCCCTCGGCGGCTTCGGCCTGCCCAACCCCGAGATGCTCGTCGGCATCGCACTCCGGCACCAGATCGCGCAGAAGCTCCATGCCGTGACTGACCCGCACGATCCTCCGACCTCGGTGAACGACCGCCCGCGCGATGTCATCGACCTGCTCCTGCTCCGCGACCTCGCGGTGGCGACCGGCAGCCCGACGAGCATAGATATCGCTGCGGCAGCAGAGGCAGTGTTCCAGAGTCGCGCAGAGGAGGCCGTCCGGCTCAACCGCGAGCCCCGATACTGGCCACCGGTCGTCGTCTCCCACGCGCATTGGGCCCAGGCCTACGCAAGGGCCGCGGCCTCAGCGGGAATCGACCTCCCGCTCGACGACGCGGTCGGCCAAGTGAACGCCTGGGTCGCCGACCTCAGTCGCTGACCTGATCCCCGCCGGCACGTCACCGTCGGCGCGATGCTGGGCGCGACCCAGAAGTCGACGTACTCCACCCTCTACGCCGACACCAGCGATCGGGTCGCACGGCTGACGAACCTAATCCATCCGAACGGCATCAAGATCAGCGAAGACGAAAGGGCGACGATCCGACTCGCTGAGCCGTTCGCCGCCCTCGTACCAGAACCAACATCTCTCGATGTCGGCGGTTCTAGTACGTCCGATTGGGTGGGCCTAACTGGACTTGAACCAGTGACCACGGTGTCTTCGACCATCGTTTGACAAGGTGTTTAGCCGGTCGATGCCCAACTGGTCGACCGCTCGTGCAACATACGTGCGTTCCCAGTGGCTGAGACGACTGCTACTCGCCGCGCCATAGCTGGTGCCTAGCCAGTTCAGCGAACTTCGGGACGCCGCACCGAGCCAGGTGGTCGAGCAGCGCCTTCGGGGTCATCATCGGACGCCGAGTCGCAGCGGCCTGACGATGCAGTGTGGCGATGGTGAGGTCCGGCTCCAGATCGAACTGGTTCAGCAGAAACTCGTCGGGGTGCTGGACCTCCAGACCCATCGGTTCCAGGACCTCGCTCGGGAAGTCCCGCACGTTCGCAGTCACGACCATGTCGGCCCGGCCCTGCAGCGCCGCTGCCACGACGTGGCGGTCGTCAGGATCCGGGAGAGAGATACCGGCGACCAACTCCTCCCAGTCCGTGACGCGGGCGTCCTCAAAGGACTCTTGCATGGCGTCAGCTCGCGACCGCGCCCGGCCCGAGGCGAGCTCCGGGTGAATCATTCCGATCGCGTCGACCATCTCGTCGAGTACCCGATCGCTCCACAGAGGCCGGTAGAGCCCAGCCTCGGCCATACGAAGCAGCGTGTCGGCAAGCGCGATAGGGACCAGCACGCACGCATCGAGGAACGCGCTGTAGCGGGCCACGGTTCAGCTAGCCCGACGCTTGCGGGCTGTCCGCAGGGCTTCGCGGTAGTCGGGAACCTCGTCGTAGAGCCCTGCCTCCGCCGCGTCCGCGGTCATCTGGTCGAGAGTGGTTCGGCGTTCCTGGC
>JBDHZN010000231.1:0-5637 GCA_039811845.1 Micropruina sp.
CCGCCGAGGGCGAAGAAGTCGGCGTCCACCGCGACCGCAGGCAGCCCGAGCACCTCGGCCATCACCGTCGCCACCCGCTGCTGCAGCAGGTCACGCGGCACCTCACCGTCGGCTCCGGACGCCGCGGGCGCCGGCTGCCGGGCGGCGATTTCGCCCAGCGCACGCCGGTCGGTCTTGCCGCTGGCGGTGAGCGGGATCGCGTCGACGGCGATCCAGCGGGTGGGCATGAACGAGGGCGGCAGCGACTCGGCCGCAGCCGCACGGAGAGCCTCGCGTACCCCGTCCGCGGTGTCAGGGGAGGTGACGAACCAGACAGCCAGTGCGGCGTCCGGAGATCCCGGCGTGCGCCGGGATGACGAAGGCCTGGACTCGACGACACCGACGGCCACCTCGGTCGCTCGGCCGGCAGAGAGGACGCCGGCGGAAAGCGCCGCCTCAATCTCGCCGAGTTCGATCCGCTGGCCGCGGATCTTCACCTGGTCGTCGGTGCGGCCCAGATAGCGCAGCGCGCCGTCCGGGCGCCACTCGGCCAGGTCGCCGGTGCGGTACAGCCGTCCCCACTGCGTCTCGACGAAGCGTTCCGCGGTGAGGTCCGGACGGCCCAGGTAGCACTGCGCCAGCTGCACACCGCCCAGCCACAGCTCGCCGGTGACGCCGACCCCGGCCGGCTGCAGTGCGGCGTCCAGCACAAAGCACGTGGTGTTCCAGATCGGACGC
Source organism: Micropruina sp. (assembly GCA_039811845.1). Classification (GTDB taxonomy): domain Bacteria; phylum Actinomycetota; class Actinomycetes; order Propionibacteriales; family Propionibacteriaceae; genus Micropruina. The sequence continues at coordinate 718 of JBDHZN010000231.1, forward strand.
CCGATCGGCACGCTGTGCCCGTCGGCGGCGTCGGCGGCGGTGCAGTCCCAGATGGTGACGTCGACGGCGGCCTCGGTCGGACCGTAGAGATTGGTGGGTCCCACGCCGAACCATTTCAGGCTGCCTGCGACCAGGTCGGGGGTGAGCGCCTCACCGCTGGCGACCACGTGCCGGACGCGGGCTTCGGCGACCCGTTCACGCGCCGGCCGGTCGCCGAGGAAGACGCGCAGCATGGACGGCACGAAGTGCAGCACGGCTACCTGTTCGGTGACGATCAGCTCGGCCAGGGCCCGTGGGTCGCGGTGCGCCCCGGGTGGTGCGATCACCACGCAGCCGCCGACCTGCAGCGGCCAGTACAGCTCCCAGATCGACACGTCGAACGAGATCGGGGTCTTGTGCAGCACCCGCTCGCCGGGCGCCAACCGGAGATGGTGCTGCATCCAGGCCAGCCGGTTGTCGATCGCCCGGTGCCCGATCAGCACCCCTTTCGGACGACCGGTCGAACCCGAGGTGAACAGCAGATACGCCGGGGCGTCCACGTCACCGGGCGGCTCCCCCGGGTACGGCTCACCGGCGGCTAGCGCGTCCGGATCGTCGACCACTTCGCTGACGCCGGCATCGGCCAGCATCGCCTCGACCCGGGCCGGCGGCAGGTCGGGATCGATCGGGCAATACACCGCGCCGAGCAGGGCGATCGCGTGAATGGTTTCGTAGAGGCCGAAGCCGCGCGACAACCGGACGCCGACCACGTCACCGGCCCGGACGCCCGCCCGGGCCAACCCGCCGGCGATCTGTCGAGCCCGGTCCAGCAGCTCGGCGTAGCTGCGGCTCTCCCCCTCGAAGACCAACGCCGTCGCGTCGGGTGTCCGGGCCGCCTGGGCGACGAACCGCTGGCCCAGGGTGGCTGCTTCCCAGTGTCGCGAGGTGTCATTGAATTCGGCGGTGACAAGGTCGAACTCGTCTGCTGGCAGCACAGGCAGGTGCCCCACGTCGGCGTCCGGTTCAGCGCTTGCCCAGACCCCCAGCCAGTGCCGTAGCCGGGCCAGATGCCGGTCCAGCGCGTCGGCGTCGTACAGGTCGGGGTGGGCGTCCAACTCGAGCCGGACCCGTCGGCCGCGACCGGGAACGCCGCGCAGGGTGAAGGTGAGGTCCTCCACCGGCCCGGCGGTCAGGTTGCGGACGGTGCCCGGCACCCCGCCGAGGGTCAGCTCGAGGTCGAACGGCAGCACGTTGACCTGCACGCCGAACAGTTCCGGCCCGCCACGGCGGGCCAGCCGCCGGGTCAGCCACTCCTGGCGTTCGAACGGATGCTGCCGTAGCTGGGTCTGCTCGTCACGGGTCGCGGCCAGCGCGTCCGCCACGGTTCCGCGAGCGGGAACGGCGGCCGGCAACACGTTCATCGCGGTGCACACCGTGCGGGCGGCGATCAACTGCCCGACCCCGGGCAGCGACCGGTTCATCAGCGGCAGCCCGATTCGTCCGGACGCCGTGCCGAGCAGCCGTCCGACGTAACTGCCTGTCGCGGCGGTGACCAGGTCGGCCCAGGTGACGCCGAGCCGGCGGGCGCCCCGCACCAGCGCCGTCTGCGCCTCGGCGTCCAGGTCGATGGCGCGCCGGATGGCCCGCGGCCGTGGCGTCGCCACCCCGCCGGCCAGCGAGGCCGGGTCGGTCATGGTGGCCAGCCGGGCGTCCCAGAATCCCTCGGACTCAGCCGCCCAGTGGTCTTCGGCGACCAGGTCGGCGAGCGCGACCGGCTCGGCAGGCTCGGCGCCGTCGTAGAAGGCGGCGATCCGGCGCAGCAGCTGCTGCGCGCCGTAGCCGTCCAGCACCACGTGGTGGGCGGCGTGCCACCACCAGGTCGTGCCGTCGGTCAGCCGAACCAGGCCGGTCCGGCTCACTTCACCGGCCAGCAGGTCGAGCGGACGCGCCAACTCAGCGTCGATCAGGGCGGTGGCGGCGTCGGAGTCGGCAGCCTCCCGCACCGACAGTTCGACCGGAGCGATCGGGCGCACTCGCTGCCGGGGGCCGTCGGGTGTGGTGGCGAACTCGACCCGCAACTGCTCGAACTCGGCATAGCCGGCGGCGATCGCCTGAGCCAGCGCGGCGGCGTCCACCGCACTGCTCAACTCGACCACCTCGGCGGTGGTGTAGGCCGGGTTGCCGGGGTCGAGTTGGTGGGCGAAGAACAGCCCCTGCTGGGCGGGGGTGAGGGCAAGCCAATCGCTAGGCGGCAACGGAACCAGCCTGCCGACGTAGCCAGTTCAGGGTGGGGCTGCGGGTGAACTCACCGAAGTCCAGGTCGAGCCCGTCATCGGCCAACGCGTCCAGGAAGTCGAACGCGCGCAGCGAATCCAGACCCAGTTCGAACAGGTCGGAATCGGGGTCGGCGAAGAAGGCGGTCAGCGCGTCCGGCGCCAGCAAGCCCGACAGGGCGCTCTGGATCCGCTCATCCCAGCCGCCCGACGCCTCGGACGACCCATCGTTGGATCGCAGCGCGCCGAGCACGTCGTCGGCCAGGATCACCACGCCGCAGCAGGACGCGATCAGTTCCAGTGCGCGGCGGTGCTGCTCGGCTCCCAGGTCGGCCACCGCGTCGGCGACCACGAAGGGATGGATCTCGCGCTGGAACGCCTCCAGGGCGGTGGCGGTGACACCGATGTGGGCGTAGACGCCGGTGATGATCAGCTGGTTGCGGCCGGCGGCGGCCAGCCGATCGGCCAGGTCGGTGCGGGCGAACGCGCTGTAGCGGTGCTTCTCCACGATCGCGTCGGTTTCGGACGGCGCCACCTCGGCGACGATCGCGGTGTGTGCCGGGTCGGTGCTCATACCGGGGCCCCACAGATCGCCCTGCAGGCCGCGGTCGGCCGGGTCCTGGTCGCCCTGCTGGGCGGTGTAGAACACCGGCACGCCTGCGGCTCGGGCGGCTCGGACGATCTGCTCGGTGGCGGCCAGCGCGCCAGCCAGGGCCGGGCAGCCGTCGGTGAACGGGGTGACGAAATAGCGTTGCAGGTCGTGCACCAGGACGGCGGCGCGGCCGGCGTCCAGCTCCCAGGTGGCGCGGCTCACCGGCAGGTCGTGCAGCGGGGCCTCATAGTCGATGCCGACGGGCAGGGTCATCGGTGCTCCTTCGATGGTGCGGCCGGCTGCGGCACGGCCTGGGGGGCGAGGGTGGTGGCGAGCAGCCGGCGCAGCTCGCGGCGGCTGTTCTTGCCGACGTGGGTGGCCGGCAGTTCATCGAGGAAGACGATCTCGTCGGGCACCTTGTAGGTGGCCAGCCCGGCGGCCCTCAGGTGAGTGACCAGGTCGGGCCGCTCGGCGTCCGGCTCGGTGCGGGCAACCAGCACGACCCGCTCCCCCAGATAGGCGTCCGGGACGCCGACCGCGACGGCGTCCAGCACCGCGGGATGGGTGAGCGCGAAGCCCTCCAGTTCTTCGGTGGAGACCTTCTCGCCGCCGCGGTTGATCTGGTCCTTGTCGCGTCCGGTGACGATCAAGTGGCCGCTGGGCAGCCGGCGGACCAGGTCGCCGGTGCGGTAGTAGCCGTCGGCGGTGAACGAGTCGGCGTCGGCCTGCGGCGAGCCGTAGTAGCCCCGGATCGTGTACGGGCCGCGGGTCAACAGGCTGCCCTCGGCACCCTCGGGCACGTCATGGTCGTCGGCGTCGACGATGCGTATTTCGTCATCGGGGCTGATCGGCCTGCCCTGGGTGGTGAACACCAGCTCGTCGGCGTCGTCGGCGCGGGTGTAGTTGACCAGGCCTTCCGCCATGCCGAAGACCTGCTGCAGCCGGGCACCCAGCACTTCCCGGACGGCCGGCGCCACCGAATCGGCGAGCCGGGCACCACCCACTTGAACGGTGCGCAGCGTGGAGAGATCCGGACGCCGGCGCCCGGCCGCCGAGATCCAGGCCTGCGCCAGCGGCGGCACCAGGGCGACATCGGTCACCCCGTGCTCGGCGATCAGCCGGAACGCCGTCCGCGGGCTGGGGTCACGGGCCAGGACGACGGCGCCGCCGGTGTGCAGCACGCCGAGGATGCCCGGCGAACTCATCGGGAAGTTGTGCGCGGCCGGCAACACGATCAGCGCCCGGGTCGAAGCGTCCAGCCCGCAGATCTCCGCGCTGGCCCGCACCGAGTACAGGTAGTCGGCGGCCGTCCGTGGGATCAGCTTCGCCACCCCGGTGGTCCCGCCGGACAGCTGCAGGAAGGCAGTCTCCTCGGCACCCGGGCCCTTCTCGTCATCCCGGCCCACCTCGTCATCCCGGCGAACGCCGGGATCTCCGTTCACAGCATCGGACGCCCACGCGCCCACATCGATCAACACCGGCGGCTCAACGCCACGGTCGGCCACCTGCGCCGACACTGTGCCGAACAGCGCGCGATGATCGACCCGGTCGGCCCCGATGGCCACCACCAGCGCGGCCGCGTCGGCCAGCACACAGAACTGGGTGAGCTCCAGCTCCCGATGGGTGGGCAGCGCGAACACCGGCAGCGCGCCGAGCCGGAACAGCCCGAGCACCACCTCGAGGTATTCGGTGATGTTCGGCAAGGCGACCACCACCCGATCACCGGGCTCCACACCGGCCTCGCGCAGCCGAACAGCCGCAGCCCGGGCCCGCTCGCCGAGTTCGGCGTAGCTCCAGCGCTGCGGGGTGCCGGCGGCGTCCTGTCCCGCGACAGCCAGGTTGTCGGCGAATCGGCTGGTCCGGTCTTCGATGAAGGCGGCGAACGTTTCATCCGTCCAATAGCCGGCCGCGCGGTAGCGCGCACGGACGTCCTCGGGCCAGCTTCGAACCGGGACCACCGGTGATCGGCTCACAATCCCACCGCCTTCAGCATCGTGGTCAACTTGGCGCCGGTCTCGCGGACTTCGGCGTCGGGGTCGGAGCCGGCGACGATGCCCGCCCCGGCGTACAGCCGCA
>JBDHZN010000232.1:0-5607 GCA_039811845.1 Micropruina sp.
TGGAGCGGTGTGGCATAATCACGCTCAGGACGAGCCCGCACAGCAGGCTCATTCGATCCGGCACAGTCGAGGTGACAGCTCGATGCCCGCCGACCCCACCGCGACGGCGACGACCGCGGGGGTTGGCGAGGGGCGGGTCCCAGTCCACAGGCTTTGCCACCACGGTGGCTTACATCAATCGGCGCCCCCGCCGATGAAGGGGAGCACATGCTCGACAACGATTCACCCACACTCACCTCCGCTTCCGACGCCGCCGCAGCGCAGCCGGCGGCCCCCCGTCGGCGCCGATCGGCGAGCCGTCCTGCCGGACCGCCTGCCGCTCCGCAGACGCCGCCCGAGCCGTTGCCGATGGAGGCGGCACCCGCCGAACTGCTCACCGACGTCGCCGTCGCGATCGAGGTTCCGGCGGGCCAGTCGCGGGCCGATCTCGACCAGGCTTCCGCCACCGATGAGGTCGATCCGGAGGCCGCGGACGAGGCCACGCCGGCACTCGATGAGCCCTCCGCCGACGTCGACGACGAAGAAGCGGCCGATGAGGAGGAAGCGGCCGAGTCCGAGCCGATAGCGCAGGTCGAGGAACCGGTTGCGACGGCCGACGAGATCGTCGCCGAACCTGTCATGACCAGCGAGGACACCTCGGCGCCCGAGGAACCGGTCCGCGTAGCGAACGAGGACGCCGATCAGCCGGCTCCGCGCCGGCGGCGCAAGCGTGCCTCGATCACCGAGGTGGTTGCCGAGCCGGAGCCGTCCGAACCGCTGCCCGAGCCGCTCAGCCTCGATGAGCTGCCGACCCTGGACGAGTTGGCACCGCGTCCGGCCGAGCAGCGCGGACGCCGTCGCCGGCGTGAACCCGAGCCGCCGGCCGCAGACTCCAAGCCGGCGCCGGCCGAGCCGGAGCCGGTGGCGATCGAGCCGGAGGAGCCTGGCAGCGACCCGGTCGCGGAAAGCCTCGCCGAACTGAGCAAGGCGCGGGGCCGGAAGCGTGCGAAGAAGTCAGAGACCGAAGCCGCCGCGGTACTGGACGAGTTGGCGGCCGCCATCGGCGGCCAGCGCGATGACGAGACCGACGGCCCGATCGTCGTCGGTGGCACGGTGTCCGAGGACGAGGCACCGCTGGTGCTCGCCATCGTGTCCGACGACGACACGGACGCCGCCGAGGGTGAGAGCACCGATGACGGCGACGATTCCGGTGAGGGTCCGCGCCGTCGGCGTCGCCGCCGCGGAGGCCGCCGTCGCCGTCGGGGTGGCGCGGTCGAAACCAGCGATGACGAGACCGGCGACGACGGTGCCGACGACGACGTGGAGACCGACGGCGAGGCCGGTGCTTCCGATACTGACGGCGAAGCCGAGACCGCCGGCGATGCCGCCGATTCCGGTGAGGGCGGCAGCTCGGGCCGCCGGCGCCGTCGTCGCCGGCGTCGCGGTGAGGACACCACCGGCTCCGACGACGATCCCACCGATGTGGTGGTGCGGGTGCGCCAGCCGCGCCGCTCGAAGGCCAGCGACGAGGTCACCGGCATTGATGGCTCGACTCGGATGGAGGCCAAGCGGCAGCGGCGCAGGGAAGGCCGGGCCGCCGGACGCCGCCGCTCGCCGATCCTGTCCGAGGCCGAGTTCCTGGCCCGTCGCGAGTCGGTCGACCGCAGGATGCTGATCCGGCAGGCCGACGACTACACCCAGATCGCCGTCCTCGAGGATGGCGTGCTGGTCGAGCACTACGTCGATCGGGCGTCCGCCAATTCCATGATCGGCAACGTGTACCTGGGCAAGGTGCAGAACGTGCTGCCGTCGATGGAGGCCGCCTTCATCGACATCGGACGCGGCCGCAACGCCGTGTTGTACGCCGGCGAGGTCGACTGGGAGACCTTCGGGGTGACCGGCGGCGACCGCAAGATGGAGAAGGTCTTCAAGTCGGGCCAGAGCGTGCTGGTCCAGGTCACCAAAGACCCGATCGGCGCCAAGGGTGCCCGGCTCACCGGACACGTGTCGCTGCCGGGCCGCTACGTCGTCTACTCGCCGGGTGGGCAGTTGTCCGGTATCTCCCGCAAGCTGCCGGAGGGCGAGCGGTCCAGGCTCAAGGGCATCCTCGACGAGCTGGTCGGCGATACCGCCTCGGTGATCGTCCGGACCGCCGCCGAGGGCGCGTCCGAGGATGAGCTGGTCCGCGACGTCAACCGGCTGAAGGCGCAGTGGGAGGTCATCGAGAAGAAGGTGAAGGCGGGCAAGTCCCCGGAGCCGCTGTACTCCGAGCCCGACCTGACCGTCCGGATCGTCCGGGACCTGTTCACCGAAGACTTCGGCCGCCTCGTCGTCGACGGCAACGGCAAGGGCGAGGACTCCTGGGACACCGTGGACGCCTACGTGACCCATGTCGCCCCGCACCTGAAGGAGCGGCTGGAGCATTGGGACCGGGAGGAGTCCGGCGACCTGTTCGCGGCCAACCGGATCGACGAGCAGATCGCCAAGGCGTTGGAGCGCAAGGTGTTCCTGCCCTCGGGTGGCTCGCTGATCATCGACCGCACCGAGGCGATGACCGTCATCGACGTCAACACCGGCAAGTTCACCGGCACCTCGGGCAACCTCGAGGCGACCGTCACCTCCAACAACCTGGAGGCGGCTGAAGAGATCGTCCGGCAGCTGCGGCTGCGGGACATCGGCGGCATCATCGTGGTCGACTTCATCGACATGGTGCTGCCGGCCAACCGTGAGCTGCTGCTGCGCCGGTTGGTGGAGTGCCTCGGGCGTGACCGCACCCGGCATCAGGTGGCCGAGGTCACCTCGCTGGGCCTGGTGCAGATGACCCGCAAGAAGATCGGCACCGGCCTGGCCGAGGCGTTCACCGTCACCTGCGAGACCTGCCACGGACGCGGCTATCACCGCCACGACACCCCGGTCGATTCCCAGGCTCCCGCCGACGGCGGCGAGCGCGAACAAGGGCGCCGTCGGCGCCACTGAGCTTTCATCGGACGTGGTTTCGACAAGCTGAACCAACCGCTGGTCGAGCTTGTCGAGACCCGCCCCGAGCCGTTGTCTGGCCACATCCGTCATCCCGGCGAACGCCGGGATCTCGTGAGCCGACCGTGGCGCCGAGATCCCCGGATCAAGCGTGGAATAACTTGTGCTTGAGAAACCCTCCCCGGTGACCGTGGGGACGGTTCTCTTGGTCACTCGGTGATCATTGAACGGGCGTTGACGCCCGCTGCCTCCGAGGGCTGGAGCGACGACGAGTTTCGCTCCTTCCTCGCCTCGCTGCGCGGCCACGGATACTTCTCCGGCGGCCCTGACGACACCGACCGTGACTCCTTCGTCCGGCAGGCGCGCCGTCGGCTGGCACCCGAGGTGCAGCGACGGCTGCTCACCGACGTCGGCGCCGTGACCGATGTTGCGGGCATCGCCCGCGCCGCCCTCGACGTCGTCGAGGACGAGATGTGGGGCAAGCGCGGCACCTGGCTGCTGGTCACCTCCGACCCGTGGCGCCAGCTCACCGACGTCGTCACCCGCGAGATCCGAGCGTCCTACCGCACGAGCATGCGCCATGGCGCGGATGCGCGCACGCTCCGGAAGATCGAGAAGGCGACCTCGCACGACGAGTCCACTACCGAGCCGACGGCTACCGCACCCGACGACTCGGTCGTCGAGGCGGCAGAGGACGAGACCGCGCCGCGGGACTCCTGAGGTTCAGCGGACCAGCAGGCTGATGGCATGGATGCCGAGGCCGGCCAGGCAGCCGACGACGGTGCCGTTGATCCTGATGAACTGGAGGTCGCGCCCGACGTGCAATTCGATCCGCCGGGCGGCTTGCTCGCCGTCCCAGCGTTCGATGGTGTGGCTGATCACGGTCGACAAGTCGGCGCCGTAGGTGCGGACGACGAACGCGGAGGCGTCCTCCAGCCGTCCCTCCAACCGGGTGCGGAGGGCGTCGTCGTCGAGTAGTGAGTCGCCGAGCCGCTGGACGGCGCGGACGGCGCGTTGCTTCAGTTCCGACGACTCGGCGGCGAGCGCCGAGTCGAGTGACCCTTGCACCGTCCGCCACAGGCTGACGATCGTCTCGGCGGTCTGCGGGTGGCCGAGCAGCCGGTCCTTGAGCTTCTCGGCGCGCTCGGCCACCACCGGATTGCTCTGCAGATCGCGCGCGACCTGCCGCAGCAGGTCGTCCAGGGCGGCCCGGGTCGGATGGTCCCGATCGCGCCGGATCGCCCACAGCCACTCCATTGCCTGGTCGTAGGTCCAACCGACGACGCGGCGATTGATGAACTTGGGCGCCCACCGCGGCGCGCGCTCGCCGACGATCCCGTCGAAGGTGCCGGGGTGCCGGCGCAGCCAGTCGTGCACCTCACCGACCACCAGGTCGACCAGCCCGTGGTGCGCGCCGTCGGTGACGATGGCGTCCAGTAGATCACCGGCGGCACCGGCTAGTGGCTCCGAGCGCAGCCGCGGCACGATCACCTCGCTGACCAGGTGATTCACATCGTCGTCGGAGATCCGGGTCAACGCGAGCCGGACCAGCCGGGATCCTTCGGCCACCACCCGGACGGCGTTGGTCTCGACCTGCAGCCATTCACCAAGCCGGGTGCCGACGTGGGTCGCCGCCACCCGTTCCCGGACGATCGCCTCGGTGAGGAAGTTCTCTGTGAAGAAGGCCTGCAGGTTGCGGGCGATGTCGTCCTTGCGTTTCGGGATGATCGCGGTGTGCGGAATCGGCAACCCGAGCGGATGCCGGAACAGGGCGGTGACCGCGAACCAGTCGGCCAGGGCGCCGACCATGGCCTCCTCGGCACCCGCGTTGACAAAGCCCCAGACGCCGTCGCCGGAGACCCGCAGAGTAGCCAGATAGACCGCCGCCGCGAGCAGCAGCAGTCCGAGCGCGATCAGCTTCATTCGCCGTAGCCGGGACGCGCGCTCCTGATCGGCCGGTGACATCGTTGCGATCGACACCCGCTCAGGATTCCAGCAGTGGCGGGGCGTCGGCTAGGGACGTGCCGACCATCGTTGGTCGAGCTTGTCGAGACCCCAAGCCCAGGGCGCCGGCAAGGGGTTTCGGCACGCTCAACCATTGGGTGGCTGTGTTGATCAGTGCTCTGGCCGACGCCCGGCCCGAGAGGACAGACCTGCGTAGCGGGATCGACGCGAGGCAGTGCAGGTGAGGAGCCGGTGCTGTGTTCAGCGCGACACGACGGCGTCGATGGGCGGTGGCGACGCCCTATCCTGAGGTGAAGGACCCAGGAGTACGCAATGAGCCAGAACCCCTACCCACCCACGCAGCCGGAACCCCAGCAGCATGCCGGTGGCGGCTACCAGTACACGCCGTACCCACCACAGCAGCAATACCACAGCTACCCGCCCCAGGCGCCTGTGCCGCCACAGGCGCCGGCCTACGGGCTGCCTGTGCCGCAATTGAATCCGTACGCGCCGCAGGCCTTCGCACCCTACGGCGTCGATCCGTTCACCGGCCTGCCCTACTCGGACAAGAGCAAACTGGTGGCCGGGTTGCTGCAGATCTTCCTGGGCACCCTCGGCGTCGGCCGGTTCTACTTGGGCAATCCGGGCATGGCGATCGCGCAGTTCCTGGTCACTGTATTCACCTTCGGCGTGGGCGCGTTGTGGCCG
>JBDHZN010000233.1:0-5596 GCA_039811845.1 Micropruina sp.
CCGGCGGAATCGCCGCGTACAAGGCATGCCTGCTGCTGCGCTTGTTCGCCGAGGCCGGCCACGAGGTGAACGTCGTCCCGACCCCGAGCGCGCTCAATTTCGTCGGTGAGACCACCTGGGCTGCCCTGTCCGGTCATCCGGTGCACACCCAGGTGTGGGCCGACGCGCAAGCGGTGCCGCACGTGGCGCTGGGCCGTACCGCCGAACTGGTCGTGGTGGCTCCGGCAACCGCCGACCTACTGGCGCGGGCGGCGTCCGGGCGGGCCGATGACCTGCTCACCAATGTGCTGCTGACCGCGACCTGTCCGGTGTTGATGGCGCCCGCGATGCACACCGAGATGTGGCTGCATCCCGCCACCCAGGCCAATGTGGCGACGCTGCGTGAGCGTGGCGTGATCGTGCTCGATCCCGATTCCGGACGGCTCACCGGCGCCGACACCGGGCCGGGACGGCTGCCGGAGCCGTCCGAGATCGAACAGGTGGCGCTGTCTCTGCTGGATGCCGGCGTGGCCGGCGTTGCCCGTGCGCGTGATTTGGACGGCGTCCGGCTCACCGTGAGCGCGGGTGGCACCCGCGAGGCGCTCGACCCGGTGCGCTATCTGGGTAACCGATCCTCCGGACGGATGGGCCTGGCGTTGGCCCGGGCCGCGCTGCTGCGCGGCGCCGACGTCCGGGTCGTTGCGGGTGCCATCACCGCTGCCGTCCCTGGCCGGGCTGAACTGGTCGAGGTGGTCTCGACGGCCGACCTGGCTGAGGCGATGGCTGAGGCCGCCGCCGCTTCCGACGTGCTGATCATGGCTGCCGCACCCGCCGACTTCACCCCCGAATCGCCCAGCGATCGCAAGCTGAAGAAGGACGGGGACGCCGGGCTGACCGTGACGTTCACCCAGACCACCGACGTGTTGGCCGGCTTGGTGCGGCAGCGGCGTCCGGGGCAGGTGATCGTCGGCTTCGCCGCTGAGACCGCGGGGTCGGCGTCCGAACTGATGGAACTGGGCCGCGCCAAGCTGGCCCGCAAGGGCTGCGACCTGCTGGTGTTGAACGACGTCAGCGGGGGAGCGGTCTTCGGCGCCGCCGACAACACTGTTGCCATCATCGACGCCGACGGGCCGGTCGCGACCGTCGCCGGTGACAAGAACCTCGTCGCGCATCGCATCCTCGATGCCGTCGCCACTAGCAGAAAGAGCAACCGATGAGCCGCCTGTTCACCTCGGAGTCCGTCACCGAGGGTCATCCCGACAAGCTCGCCGATTCGGTTTCGGACGCCGTCCTGGACGCCATGCTCACCCAGGACGCCGACAGCCGCGTCGCCGTCGAGACCCTGGTCACCACCGGCACCGTGGTGGTGGCCGGCGAGGTCTCCACCACCGGCTACGTCGACATCGCCAAGCTCACCCGGGAACGCATCCTGCAGATCGGCTACGACTCCTCGGACAAGTCGTTCGACGGTGCCTCCTGCGGCGTGCTGGTCTCGCTCGGCGCCCAGTCGCCGGACATTGCCCAGGGCGTCGATGACGCCGGCGAGCACCGCGAAGGTGGCTCCGGCGACGCGCTGGACGCCCAGGGCGCCGGCGACCAGGGCCTGATGTTCGGCTACGCCTGCACCGACACGCCGACGCTGATGCCGCTGCCGATCGACATCGCGCACCGGCTGGCCGAGCGGCTCACCGCGGTGCGGCGTGACCGGGAGCTGCCCTTCCTGCTGCCCGACGGCAAGACCCAGGTCACCATCGCCTACGACGGCGATCGTCCGGTCGGCGTGGACACCATCGTGGTGTCGTCGCAGCACACCGCGGCGGCCTCCTACGACCGCGACATCCAGCCCGGCATCCTGCACGAGGTGGTCGAACCGGTGCTGGCCAAGTACGACGTGTCGACCGACGGGCTGAAGGTGCACATCAACCCGACCGGCAAGTTCGTCATCGGCGGCCCGATGGGTGACGCCGGACTGACCGGTCGCAAGATCATCGTCGACACCTACGGCGGCATGGCCCGGCACGGCGGCGGCGCCTTCTCGGGCAAGGACCCCTCCAAGGTCGACCGCTCCGCCGCCTACGCGATGCGTTGGGTGGCGAAGAACGTAGTGGCAGCTGGTTTGGCCACCCGTTGCGAGGTGCAGGTCGCGTACGCCATCGGACGCGCCCACCCGGTCGGCTTCTACACCGACTGCTTCGGCACCGAGAACGTGCCCTTGGAGCAGATCACCGCCGCCGTCCTGGAGGTTTTCGACCTCCGCCCGGCGGCCCTGATCCGCGATCTGGACCTGCTGCGTCCGATCTACTCGCTGACCACCAACTACGGCCACTTCGGACGTGAACTCCCCGAGTTCACCTGGGAACGCACCGATCGCGCCGACGCCCTGGCCAACGCCGTCCGCGGATAACCTTCTCCGCTGGCCGATCCCTCTCGTCGCACATCGGGGGACGGTTCTTTTTCGTGCGAGTTTCGCACATCGGGGGACGGTTCTTTTTCGTGCGAATTTCGCACCTGGGGGGACGGTTCTCTTGGTCACCCACCGATCGAGCCCTCGATTGGATCTAGCCGGGATGTAGTTCGACCAAGGCCCGCACTATTGCTTCGGACGTCCCCGCGCCGCCGTGACCCTCGTCGACCACCACGAGCCTGCTAGACGGCCAACGCTGGTGCAGTTCCCAGGCGGTGACAAGCGGTCCGCTGACGTCGAGGCGGCCGTGGATCAACACAGCGGGCAGGTGGGTGATGGTGTCGATGCGGTCGAGGATGCCGTGCTCGCCGAGGAAGCCGTGGTTGGCCCAGAAGTGCGTGATCTGGGTGGTCAGCAGCTCCTGCTGGTCGGCGTCGAGTGTCGTGAAGTACGGCCGATGTCGTGGATCCAGCGACACGTGCACGTCCTCCCAGGCACACCAGGCGGCTGCCGCGGCTTGTCGCACCATGGGATCTGGATCGGTGATCCGCTCCAGATAGGCGTCGACGATCCGCTGCCCGGGCCGGCGTTTGGAAGCGGCCGAGTATGCCTGCCACTCCCGGGGAAAGATGCGTTCGACGGATTCCGTGATCCACTCCACCTCTGCGCGGCTGGTGGTGGTGACGGCGGTCAGCATCAAGCCGGTGGTCCGCTCTGGGTGTTCCTGCGCATAGGCGAGCGCCAACGTGGAGCCCCAGGAGCCGCCGGTCACCAGCCAGCGCTCGATACCCAGGTGGTCACGCAGTTCCTCGAGGTCAGCGATGAGCGCCTGCACAGTCAGCGCTGATCGGTCGAATGCTGGCTCGGTGGCGAGTGGCCGACTCCGACCGCAACCGCGTTGATCCAATCCGATGATCACCCAGTCATTCGGGTTCGCGGTGCGCCGGTATCCGCCGCCACGCAGGCCGGATCCAGGTCCGCCGTGCAACCACACCATCGGTGCGCCGTGGGGATTGCCGCTGGCCTCCCAGTACAGCTGGCTGCCGTCCGCCACGGTGAGCAGCCCGGACCGGAAAGGCTCGATGGCGGGATGAAGCATCAGGGCAGGCTATCCGGTCGGGTGCGTCCTGCAGCCGCCATCGGTGCTGACCGGAAACGTCAGTGGCGCCCTCTAGCATCGAGTTCGTGGTTGAGCCGAGGGTTGCACGGGTGGCGGTGGACATGCCGCTGCCGCATCTCGATCGGCCCTTTGACTACGCCATTCCTGATGAGTTGGCGACCAAGGTTGTGCCCGGTTGCCGGGTGAAGGTGCGTTTCGCCGGACGCCAGCGCGACGGCTACGTCCTTGAGGTGGCGGAGGCATCGGACGCCGACCGCGAGCTGTCGCCGCTGCTGAAGGTGGTCTCCTCCGAGCCGGTGCTGCAATCCGAGGTCGCCGCAGTCATCCGGGATGTCGCCGATCACTACGCGGGCACGTTCGCCGATGTCGTTCGGCTGGCGGTGCCACCACGGCACGGCATGACGGAGACCGCCGACCCACCCCAGTACCCGGCGCCCACTCTCCCCGAGACCGAACCGGTGGTGCTGCCGGAGTATCCGCACGGTGCGTCACTGCTGCGGGCGCTGAGGTCGGGGGTGGCTCCCCGGGCTGCGCTCTGCCTGGCGCCGGTGGCGCGTCCGGTGGGGGATTGGGTGAGTGCATTGGTCGAGGCGGCAGCCGCCACGTTGGCCGGTGGACGCGGCGTCCTGCTGCTGGTTCCGGACGCGTCCGATCTGGTCCGGCTCGAAACGCGCTGCGTCGAGGTGTTCGGACGGGGCAGCTTCGTCACGTTGACGGCCGAGAAGGGACCGGCGGCGCGTTACCGGGCGTTCCTGGCTGCGTCCCGCGGTCAGGTGCGGCTGGTGCTCGGCACCCGGGCGGCCGCATTCGCTCCGGTCGCCGACCTCGGACTGATCGCGATGTTCGACGACGGAAACGACTCCTGGGCCGAGCCGCGGGCACCGTACCCGCATGCGCGGGTGGTGGCCGCGCTGAGGGCGACGCGGCAGGGCTGCGGCCTGCTCTATCTGGCCTACGGCCGCAGCACCGAGACCCAGGCGATGGCCGACCGGGGCTGGCTGGCGTCGCTCGAGCTGCCTGGTGCGGCACGGCGTGAGGCGTGTGCGGTCGTCCGTGCGACTGATGATGGCACCGCCTTCGCCGGACGTGACCCAGCCGCGCATTCACGCTTGCCGCACGAGGTTTTCACCGCGATCCGCGCGGGCTTGGCGTCCGGACCGGTCCTGGTGCAGGTGCCTCGGGCCGGCTATCTGGCTGGCCTGGCCTGTGCTCGGTGCCGTGCCGTCGCCCGCTGCGCTGCTTGTGGCCATCCGTTGGCGGGCGACCGGGACGACCGTGGGCCGGCGCCGGTGTGCCGGGCCTGCGGCGTCCGGCCCGATTGGCGTTGCGGCGAGTGCGGCAGCGGCGAGCTGCGGGCCCCCCGGGTGGGTGTGGTGCGCACAGCCGAAGAGCTCGGACGGGCCTTCCCTCAGACCCCGGTCGTCCAGTCGAGTGGCGATCACCCGGTGTCCGAGGTGGGTGCCGAGCCGGTGCTGGTGCTGGCGACCCCCGGTGTCGAACCCATCGCCGCCGGCGGGTATGCAGCCGCAGTGCTTCTGGACGCCGAATTGCTGCTGGCCCGGGCCGACCTGCGGGCAGCCGAGGAGGCGTTACGTCGCTGGCTGGCCGCGGTGGCGCTGGTCCGTGGCGGGTCTGACGGCGGGAGCGTGGTGATCGCCGGCCCGGCGTCCGCACGGGCGATTCAGGGGCTGGTGCGGCTTGATCCGGTGGGTTTCGCGGAGCGCGAGTTGGCCGACCGCGCCGAGACAGGTTTTCCGCCGGTGACCCGGCTGGTCAGCTTCGAGGGAAGCGTCCAGGTTGTCGAGGACGCCGCGCGCGCCATGCATGCAGACACTGGGGCGGCACCGCTGGGACCGGTGCCCATCGCAGATGGAGAGGTGCGGGCGTTGCTCCGGACGCCGCTGGCCTCGGGGAAGTCTCTGGTCGCTGCCGCAAAGGCCGTGCAAGTGCGGCGGACGGCGCACAAAGAGGAGGGGCTGCTGCGGGTGCGGGTCGATCCGGCTGTGATGTGAGGCTCGCTGATCGAGACCTCCGGCTGTCGGACCCAGATCTCGGTGGTCGAGCTTGTCGAGACCTGTCGAGTTCGGCAGTGG
>JBDHZN010000234.1:0-5550 GCA_039811845.1 Micropruina sp.
CAACACTCGCCTCGGCGTGGTGCGGCTACCAGGCTGCGGTGTGGAGTGCGGTCAATTCAGACCAGTCCCGTGCCGCAAACGGTGCCCGGCTGGATGCCGCACGACAGTCCGCCATAGCCGATCGTCAGATGAACAGCGACGTGCTGCTGTTCACGACCTGGGTCGGGGCGGAAATGAGCGGGCAGGAGCAGCTCGCCGACGAGGTGGCGCTGCGCTTCCTGCCCCATTTCGTGGCTGCCTTCGAAGCCTGGCAGGCGTTGCCGGTGGGTCAGGACGGGCGCCTGCCGGACGGCTCACCCTTCGATCGGCCCGAGTACGTCTTGCCCGCCCAGGCCGCCGCTGACCAAGCCTTGGACACCGCGGCGGCAGCCATTGCGGACGCGGACCTTGCCGCCGCCAACAACCAGCGCTACGTACTTTCCACCGTGTTGTTCGCCTCGGTGCTGTTTCTGGCCGGAATCGCGGACAAGCTGCGAAACCGACCGGCCTCGCATGGCGTGGTAGTGCTGGCCGGGTTCAGCCTGGTGTCAGCCATCGTGATCCTGGCCACCCTGCCGACGGGTTGACGGCGGCGACCGACGCCTCCAGGACGATGCCCTGGGGCGCCAGCCGACCGCCCGCCGACCTCATGGCCGCCTCGACCCCGGAGCCCAGCGTCGGCCGACCGTCCACCTCTTCTATCCGCAGCCGCTGCAGGCGTCCCTCACCGATCGCCTGCAATAGGGCGCTCGTCACCAGGAATGCGGTGCCTGTTCTGGCGTCTGGGTCTGCGAACAGGGTCAATACGCGACCGCCGCGGGTCAGGTGTGCCAGGCAGAGCCCGTCGGCCAGCACCACCAGTGCGCCGGCTGTCCGCGCCGGCCGGGCGAGGGCATGCTCCGGCCACGGCAGAACGCTGCCGAAGGGGTTGGCCGGGTCGAGCGCGGCCAACACGATGGGCACTGGATGCGCGGTGCCGGAGGGCCATTCGGTCTTGTCCGGTGAGTCGGCGAACTGCCTCACCTGCGCCAGCACGTCACGGGTGGTGAACTGGGCACCGCCCAGCCCCTCCACCACGTAGGCACGCAGCACGGTGCCGGCCGTCTCCAGTTCGGACAACAACCGATACGCGGCGGCGAACCCGCCCGGCGTGCCGTCGGCGCTCACCCCACCGCGTGTGACGACCCCATGCCGCTCCAACCACGAAGAGGCCAGCGCGACGGCGGCTTCGGCAGGCGCAAGCTCCGGATCCACCACCCGGTACCAGCGACCCATCGCGCTTGGTGGGGCCGGCGTGCCCAGGCCGGCTGCCCGCGACGAGCGCGGCAGCCGGGCTCGCCGCCGAGGGTCGGGACGCGCCGCGCGGTGGGCCGCCTGCCCACCGCCGCCGATCCGGGCCCGCACCGGGGCCATCGACGCCGGCGCGACGACCCCCTCCTCAGCCGCCCGCCACAGCGCGTCGGCAGCTTCGGCCGCCGTGCCACCGAGGCCGACCTGCACCGCAGCGAACGTCCCATCGCCGGTGGCGAGCGCGTGCGCCACCGTGAGCGACTCCGGCGAGGGCGGGCCGGCCGGTGGGGGCAACAGGTCGAGGTCGCCCGCCGGTAGCAGGGCGACCAGCGGATCATGCGGCCCGGCCGAGCCGCGTACCCGGACGACCACCTCGGACTCGGCCAACAACGCGTCCAGGTGGGCTGTGTCGTAGCCCGCCAGACGGGCCGGCAGCACTTGGGACTCCCAGGCGCTGGCCGGCAGCACCGCCCCGGCCAGCCGCTGCAGGGCGAACAGCACCTCGTCGGGGCTGGAGCCGGGCCGGTCGTCGAGTTGGTGACTGGCCGCGAGGAACCTCGCGAAGGCGCTCTGCGAGACCGGACGCAGTTCGCGGCGCGCGGCGGCGAGACTGCGGGTGCGCATCCGGCGCAAGACTTCGGGGTCGACAAATTCGGGTTCGGCCACACCCAGACTGAAACGACCACTGGACAATCGCCGGGCGCCGACCTCGCGGTCCAGCAGCGGCGACACGGTGGCCACCCCGAGCCCGAAGACGGCGGCAACCTCGCCGACGGTGAACGGGCCATGAGTGCGGGCATAGCGGGCGATCAGCTGGGTGAGCGGGTCGCGTCCTGCGCTGGCGGGTGGTACGGCATGACCGGGCGGAATCGGGACGCCCAGCGCGTCCCGCAGGACGGCAAGATCGCTCACCGCCACCAGCTGGGTTCGACCGGCGATCCGGACCGTCGTCACCCGGGCGTCCAGCGCATCCAGTGCCGCATCGAGGTCGGGCAGCTCAACCCGTTCGGGCAACGCCGACAACGGCAGCGGGCCCAACAGTCTCGGCAGCTCGGCCAGGTCGTCTGGGGTCTTGGCCCGGCGGCCCGGGGCGGTGTGCTGCAGTTCGGCGATCACCTCGGCCACCACGTCGGGGTCCAGCAGTTCGCGCAGGTCGAGCGTACCCAAGGCTGCCGCCAGCAACTCGGGGTCTATCGACAGCATCGCAGCCCGGCGTTCGGCGAGCGGGGCGTCGCCGTCGTAGAGGAACGCGCCGGTATACCGGAAGAGCAGAGTGGCGGCGAACGGGCTCGGCTTGTCGGTGACCACCTCGACCAGCCTGGTCGCGCCGGTTCGCAGGCCGCGCATCAGCCCCACCAAGCCGGGCAGATCGTAGACGTCCTGGGTGACCTCGCGGACGGTTTCGATGATGATCGGGAAGCGCGGGTGATGCCGGGCTACCTCCAGCAGTTGGGCGGCGCGCTGGCGTTGCTGCCAAAGCGGCGCACGCCTGCCGGGGTTGCGGCGCGGTAGCAGTAGGGCGCGCGCGGCGCATTCGCGGAACCGACCGGCGAACAGGGCGGTGCCACCCACCTGCTCGGTGACGATCCCGGCAACCTCGTCCGGGTCGGCGATCAGCAACTCGGGCAGCCGATCGGCTGTTTCGGAGTCGGGCAGCCGCAGCACCACGCCGTCGTCAGACACGACGGGTAGGACGTCGACGCCTGCCGCCCGGGAAAGCGCCTCGGCCATCACCAACGACCACGCGCCCAGCACCCGGCGACCCAGCGTGGAATGGATCACCACCCGCCAGTCGCCGAGTTCGTCGCGGAAGCGTTCGATGACCACGGTTCTGTCATCCGGAAGCGCTCCGGTGGCGGCGCGTTGCTCGTTGATGTAGGCGGTCAGGTTGGCCCGGGTGTTGTCGTCCAGGTGGAGTTGGTCGAGGCGGGCCGGCTCCCGCGACACCTCGCGGTAGAGCCGGCCGATTCGGCGTCCGAGTTCGGCGGGGCGGCCTTCGTCTTCGCCGCGCCAGAACGGCAGCCGTCCGGTGCGGCCGGGGGCCGGCGAGACCAGCACCTGGTCACGGGTGATCTCCTCGATTCGCCAGGCGGACGCCCCCAAAGTGAAGACGTCGCCGACCCGCGATTCGTAGACCATTTCCTCGTCCAGCTCGCCCACCCGGCGTCCACCCTGCTCGTCGGAAGCCAGGAAGACCCCGAACATGCCGCGGTCGGGGATGGTGCCGCCTGAAGTGACGGCCAGCCGCAACGCGCCCGGTCGCGGATGGAGCCGGCCATCGTCGCCGGTCACCAGCCGGGCCCGCAGCTCACCGAAGTCGGCGGCCGGGTAGGCCCCGGTCACCAGTTCGACGATGGAGTCGAACAATGCGCGGTCGAGCCCCGCGTAGGGATCTGCCCTGGTCACCGTGGCAAACCAGGCGTCCACGTCGAGCCCGGCGTCACCGGCAGCGGCAGCCGCCGCGACGGTCTGCTGGGCAAGCACATCCAGCGGATGACGCGGCACCCGTAGTTCCTCGATCTGGCCCGCCAGCAGGGCTTCGACAGCCACCACCGCCGGCCCGAGATCGCCACGGTGCAGCGGGTACACATCGCCTCTGGAGACCGCCCCCACGTCATGACCGGCGCGTCCGATCCGCTGCAGGGCGCTGGCGACCGAGGCCGGTGCCCCCACCTGGATCACCTGGTCGACGGCGCCCATGTCTATGCCGAGCTCCAGCGAACTGGTCGCCACCACGCAGCGCAGGTCACCTGACTTCAGCGCCGCCTCGATCTCGGCGCGTGCCTGTTTGCTGACCGAGCCGTGGTGGGCGCGGGCGATCACGGCCGGCACGCCGCGGACGATGTCGGAAGGCGCCATGATCTGTGCCGGCGGCCGGTCGGGCACCTCGTCCAGCATGCCGGGGGCGTGTTCGGCGGCCCACAGCTCGTTCAGCCGTCCGGTCAGCCGCTCGGCTGTCCGGCGAGAGTTGGTGAAGATCAGCGTCGAGCGTCCCTGGGTGACGGTCTGGTAGATCTGCTGTTCGATGTGCGGCCACAGCGACGGGCTGGTTGCGGCGTCCACCGCCAAGGTGTCTGTGCCGAGCCCGCCCAGCAGTGGGTCGACGGGTGGCTCGCTGCCGGGTGCCGGGCCGGGTTGGGTGATGTCGACCACCGGGAGGCGGACCGTGACGTCCCACAGCTTGTGCGTCGGCGGGCAGATCACCCGGACGGGTCGGTCGCCGCCGAGGAACTGGGCGACTCGCTCGACCGGACGTACGGTGGCTGACAACGCCACCCGTTGGACGTCCTTGCCGACCAGGGCGTCCAGCCGCTCCGCACTGAGCGCCAAGTGGCTGCCTCGCTTGGTTCCGGCCACCGCGTGGATTTCGTCGATGATCATCATCTGCACGCTGGTGAGCGTCGCACGGGCCGAGCTGGTCAGCATCAGGTAGAGCGACTCGGGGGTGGTGATGAGGATGTCCGGCGGGGTGCGCAGCAACGCGGCTCGCTCGCGTGCGGTGGTGTCGCCGCTGCGGACGCCGACGGTGATCGGGGCCTGCGGCACGCCGAGACGCTCGGCGGCCACCCGGATGCCGGTCAGCGGTGCCCGCAGATTGCGTTCGATGTCGACGCCGAGCGCTTTGAGGGGCGAGACATAGACCACCTTGGTGCCCGCAGTAGCCGGGAGCGACGCCAACCGGTCCAGCGCCCACAGGAATGCCGCGAGGGTCTTGCCCGATCCGGTCGGGGCCACGACCAAGGCGTGCTCACCTTGTGCGATGGCAGCCCAGGCCTCGATCTGAACGGTGGTCGGCGCTTCGAAGACGCTCCGGAACCACTCCCCCGTCGGGACGGAGAAGTCGGCCAAGGCGTCGGTCATGCCGGCAAGTCTGCCACTGCCGCTTTGCCGTGCTGCCGGGTCAGCCGCAGCACCGCCCATCTGCGGCGCGGACCGGGATCACCGCCGACTCTGCGTCCCCAGCCGGCGCACAACACGTGCCGCCATTGTCGACCGACCCGAGTTGCTCTGCCGCGGCAAGCAGCCCCGCCCGGACGATCAGCTCGGCCGGGATTGACTCGTAAGACTCGCCGTCCACGCTCACCGTGCGGCAATCGTTCGGGCCGCAGACATCGCAGCACAGGCTGTGCCCGGTCTGGCCGCCCAGCCACTGCTCTAGGGTGCGGTCGTTCAGCAGGATCCGGTTCGACTCCAGCGGCGCGAGCTGGAACCGTGCCAAGGCGATGGCCGACTCCGTCAGGCGCACTCGAATCCCGACCGGTGAAAGTGCCGCGCCCAGCG
>JBDHZN010000235.1:0-5549 GCA_039811845.1 Micropruina sp.
ACATCGGGTTCAACGAGCCCGGCTCGTCGCTGGCCTCCCGGACCCGGATCAAGACCCTCACCAAGCAGACCCGGATCGACAACGCCCGGTTCTTCGACGGCGACATCGACCAGGTGCCGACGCATTGCATCACCCAGGGGCTGGGCACGATCATGGCGGCCCGGCATGTGGTGCTGGTGGCCAGCGGCGCGGCGAAGGCCGAGGCCGTCCACCAGTTGGCGGAGGGTTCGGTCAGCGCGTTGTGGCCGGCGACAATCCTGCAGCACCATCCCCATGTGACGGTGCTGCTGGACGAGGCCGCGGCGAGCCGGCTGCAGTTGACCGGCTACTACCGCGAGACCTACGCCTCGAAGCCGGCCTGGCAGGGTCTGTGATCGTCGGTTGAGGGAAGGGATTCAGGCATGTTGATCACCGCTGAGCGGATCGTCACCGGCACCGAGGTATTCAGCCCGGGCTGGCTGGAGGTCACCGGCACCGTGGTCACCGCGCTCGGTGCGGGGGTGCCTGCGGGCACCCCCGCGCACGAGCTGGGCGCGGTCACCGTCGTTCCCGGTTTCGTCGACATGCACACCCATGGCGGCGGATCCGGAGCCTTTCCCGAAGCGACCGCGGAGAGTTCGCTGGCCAGCCGCGACCTACATCGCCGGCACGGCACCACCTCGATGATCGCCTCACTGGTCGCAGCACATCCGGCGGATCTGCTGCGACAGGTGGGGGTACTGACCGAGCAGGTGCAGGACGGCCTGCTGGCCGGCATCCACCTGGAGGGTCCGTGGCTCTCAGCGCAGCGCTGCGGAGCCCATGAGCCGAGCGCGCTGCGCGACCCGGAGCCGTCCGAGATCGACCGGGTGTTCGCCGCTGGGAAGGGCACCATCCGGATGGTCACCATCGCGCCCGAACTGCACGGCGCGCTGCCGGCGATCCGGCGCATCTCGGACGCCGGCGCCGTCGCCGCGATCGGCCACACCAACGCCTCCTACGAAGAGGCGCGGGCCGGCATCGAAGCAGGTGCACGAGCAGCGACTCACCTGTTCAATGCGATGCGGCCGTTGCACCACCGCGAGCCGGGCCCGATCACGGCCCTGATCGAGGATCCGCGGGTGACGATCGAGCTGATCAACGACGGCGTCCACCTGCATCCGGCGCTGTACCGGAATGCCACCAAGTGGGTCGGCCCGGACCGGGTCGCTCTGATCACCGACGCGATGGCCGCGGCCGGCATGTCCGACGGCGCCTACACCCTCGGCGCCCTGGACGTGGACGTGACCGACGGCGTCGCCCGGGTGGCCGGCACCAGCACCATCGCCGGCAGCACCGCCACCATGGACCTGGTCTTCCGCAACGCCGTGCTGGGCTCCGGGCTGGAACGTCAGGCTGCGCTGCAGCTGGCGGTGAAGCAGGCCAGTCTCAACCCGGCGCGGGCGATGGGCTTGAACGCCGGCGATCTGGTCGTCGGCGGTCCCGCCGACCTGGTGGTGCTGGACGACGACCTGCGGGTTGCCCGCGTCCTGCATCAGGGCGCCTGGGTGGAGTGACCGCACTCACCACCCTCGCTTTACAGATTGAGTCCGCTATAGGACATTATCCGTTATGGCAGGTGAGTTCCTCACGATCAAGGAGACAGCGACCGCCCTCGGGGTATCAACTCGCCATGCCCGTCGACTTGCGGACTCCGGCTCACTCAGCCGGGTGGCGCGGGGGCTCATCGACCGCGCCTCGGTCGGCCGCTACATCCAGTCTCGGCGTCAGGGTCGCACCCGGACCTGGGCCGAGCACACCGCGTGGGGTGCTGTAGCACTCCTGTCCGGCCTCGACGCCGACTGGCTCGGTGCCGTGCAAGCCTCGCGACTCCGGTCGACGTTGCGCGACATCACCGACGTCGATGACCTGCTGACCCGGATGCGGGACCGCGCCCGGGTGCACACCTATGACGCCCACCGCGCGGCGCTCCCCCGGCTACGCGACCAGATCGCCTCCACCAATCTGCGACTGCTCGGAATCACCGACGCGATCGACGAGAGTGTGGACGGCTACCTCGCCGCGACCGACCTTGATGACATCGTTCGCTCGCTCGGCCTGCGACCTGACGCAGGGGGGTCCGTCGTCTTGCGCGCAACCGGCTTCGGCTTCGGCCGTGTTCGTGACCTCGTCGCGACCATGCCGGCTGCGGCGTTGGACGCCGCGACCAGCACTGATCCTCGGCTGCGGGGCATCGGCCGCCGGGCACTCGCCGAGTTACTGGAGGCGCACCGATGAACGTCGAACGCCCCACCATCGGGGTCGACGCCGCACTCGGCGGGTGGCCGACTCCGTGGCTCAGCGTCGCGGAGTTGGCTGACGCACTCCCTGCAGAGAGCTGGACGCTGGTCGGCGGACTGATGACCCAGCTCCACGCGATCCACCACGGGCTGGGCGTCGTCCGCCCGACCAACGACATCGACATCGTCCTGCACATCGAGACTCAGCGCGGGATACCGAACGCGGTCGCCACCGCGCTCGAAGCACTCGGCTACCGGTTCGAGCCCAGCATTGACGCCCGCAACAAAACCGCCCACCGGTTCGTGCGCGGGACCTCCACCGTCGACCTCGTCGCCGGCGACCCCGAGGATCAGGTCGACGTGCTCATCGCCGACCACCCCGCTCCGCGCGTGATCGAGAAGCTGCGCGGCCACGAGATGATCCGCATCGAGGGCGGCACACAAGCTTTGCGGCGCACCGTCAACGCCCGCCTGGAGATCGTGCCCGGAACGACGGCCACAATCTCTGTGCCGCGACCCTTCGGCGCGCTGATCCTCAAGGCCGCCGCCTACCACCGACTCTCGCGACAAGGGTCGCCACCTCTTCGATGCCGTCGCGCTGCTCGCCTGCATCGACGACCCGTTCGCCGAGCGGACCGAGTTCACCGGCTCTGACCGGCGACGGATCGCTACGCTCGTGCGCAACCTCCCGATGGACCATGCGGCGTGGCGGGCGCTGCCCGAGGACCATCGGGCCCAAGCGCAGCTGACGCTCAACCTGCTCGCCGACTCCGCGCAGGATTCGGTAACCGGCGGCCGGTCAGGCCAGGGCCGGCACCTCGCGGAGCCGGAGCGTTCGGCGCCGGACGACCGCCAGGGCGCTGGCGCCGAGGGCTACCACCGCCCAGCCGAGCAGGGTGAACACCGCGGCGGAGGCTCCGTTGGCGTCGGTGACGATGGCCCGGACGCCGTCCAGGGCCGGCGAGACCGGGGACACCGAGCGCGCGCTGTCGAAGAAGGCAGGCGCGGCAGCGGTCACCGCGCCCACCGTGGTCAGCACCGCGAAAGCGATCGTCAATAGCCGTCCGGCATTGCCGAGCCAGGCCGCCAAAGCGTGGTTGACCAGCACGAACGCCACCCCGGCGAGCAGCAGGAAGCCGGCCAGCGCCGCTGCCTGCGGCACCGCCAGACCGAGCACACCGGCGCCGATCCCGGTCAGCACCAGCGCCTGTGCCACCGCAACGACCAGGCCCGGACGCACCGCCCGCCAGATCAGCGTGCCGGTGGACGCCGTCGACAGCGCGAGGCGTCCGTCGAGCGGCTTGACCAGGGCGAACGTGGCCAGCGCGCCCAGCCACAACGCCAGCACCAGCAGCAGGCTCGCCCACGCGGTGGTGGGCGCGACCACGCCGGCTGCGCCGTCCGGGCTGACCGGGGCAGCAACGACGGTGGACAGGTTCTCCCGGTCGCTCTTGCTATAGCTGGGCACCTGATCGGCGCCCTTGGCGAGGCCGTCGGCGAGCTTGCGTGAACCGTCCGCGAGGCTGCCGGCACCGTTCGCGGCCTTGCTCAGGCCGGTGGCGAGCTGTTTCGCTCCGGGCGCCGCCGCGTCCACGCCGCCGGTGTACTGCTCGACGCCGGAGCGCAGCTTCGGCAGCCCGTTCGCGAGCTGGGTGGAGCCGTCCGCGGCCTGCCCGATGCCCTTGGCCAAGGCACCCATCCCGGAGCCCAACTCCCCTGAACCCTTGACCAGTTCCTGCCCACCCTTGCGGAAGGCGGCCAGCTGCTCGGCCTGCCTCTGCTGCTCCTTCGGACTCGGCAACTGCTTGTTCAGCTCGCTGCTCAGCGTCGACAGTCCGGACGCCAGCGGCGACACACCCTGCGCGGCAGCGCCGGTGCCGGTGCCGAGCCCGCGGAAGAAGGCGGCGCATTCCGCCTCGGACTGGTACGGGCAGTCGATGCCCAGCGAGGTCGGGTCCTTGGACGCCGCAGCCATCGCCGCCTGGTACTGCGCCAGGCCGCCGGACAGCTGCGAGAGGCCACCGGCCAGGGTCCCGGTGCCCTTGCCCGCGGTCACCAGTTGATCGGCCAGCCCGTTGGCACCGGCCACATAGGTCTTCACCCCGCTGGCCAGTTGCTTGCCCTGCGCCGGCAGGTCCGCCGTCTGCTGCTTCATCTGACGCATGCCCTTGGCCAGCGCGCCGGCACCGGTCTCGACCTGCTTCACACCGCTGACCAGTTGCGGTGACCCGGCCGAAAGCTGGCCCAGTCCATTGCTCAGCTGGCCGGCACCGTCAGAGGCCGACCGGATGCCATCGCCGAGCTCGTCGGTGCCGTCGGCCAGCTTCCCGGCCGCGTCGGCGACGGTCTGGAACTGCTTGCCGGTGTCGTTGAAGCCGATGTAGATGCGGTCCAGGTAGGCCTTGGTGAGCGTCTCGTTGAGGGTCTGGGACGCCGCGCCGGCCAGCACATTGCCCAGCCAGGCATCGGCGACACCGGCGACCGGCGAGGTGTGCACGGCGATCGTCGCCTGCTCGGCGGTGGCCGGGTCGTCGTTGCCGTAGGAGGTGGCCGCCTTGGAGAAGTTCTGTGGAATGACCACGACCGCGGCGTAGCGCCCCGAGGACAGGCCCGGCCAGGCATGTGCCTCGTCGGCCAGCACCCAGCTGAAGTTCTGCTGCTTATCGGAGTCGACCAGGGCGGCGGACAGCTGCCGGCCGAGCGGAATGAACTGGTCGTCGAGGGTGACGCCCTCGTCGAGGTTCACCACGGCGGCCTCGACCTGGTGCAGCCGGTCACCGGAGTTCCAGGTGCCCCAGAGGAATCCGCCGGCGACCAGCACCGGCACCAGCACCAGGGCGAGCAGGCTGCGCCAGGACAGCGTGCGGGTTGCTTCAGGCATGGCTGAGTTCTCCTTGCAGGTTCAGCGTGCGGTAGGACGGCGGTAGCAGGTCGGCGAGATTAGCGCCGGGCGCGTGCCCCAGGACGGCGCAGCCGCCGGCCTCGGTGAGCAGCCGCAGCCGCTCGGCGAGTTGGACGCGCTGCCGCGGGGGGAACAGGTCGGTCTCTTCGACCACCAGCATCGGGCCGTCGAAATCACGGATCGGGGAACGATGGGACGGGGTGGCGACAGCGGCGATCCGGCGCACTTCGGACGCCTGCTCGGGCAGCGCCCGTCCGGCCACCACCAGGTCGCCGGCGGTCAGCGGCAGCCGTCCGGCCAGGGCGAGCAGCAGGGCCCGGCGGGCCGTCACTTCACCCTCGACGACCAGCACCTCACCGGGCTTGACCGCCACATCCACACCCTCGAAC
>JBDHZN010000236.1:0-5536 GCA_039811845.1 Micropruina sp.
TACGGACGCGCCACCACCGCCAGCACCCAGGTGGCGGCGACGATCATGCAGGCCAGCGTCGCCGTCGTGGCCTGCCGCGCCGCCACCTCACCAGCTCCGGGCGCCGGCAGCACCAGCAGGTAGGTGACGAAAGTGGCCACCGCCACGATCACCCCGGCCGGGATGCCGAGCCGCAGCACCCGCTCGACGAAGCCGGGCCGGGCGCGCTCCGTGTTCGGCGCCAGCGACAGCAGGAAGGCCGGGATGCCGATGGTGAACCAGCCGGTGATGGTGATGTGGATCGGCAGGTAGGGGAACGGCACCCGCCACAGCACCACGAACAGCGCCAGCAGTGCCGAATAGATGGTCTTGGTGAGGAACAGGTTCGCCACCCGTTCGATGTTGCCGATCACCCGGCGTCCCTCGGCCACCACGTGCGGCAGGGTGGCGAACCGGTCATCGAGCAGCACGATCTTGGCGACCGCTCTGGTGGCCGGCGAGCCCGAACCCATCGCGACACCGAGGTCAGCGTCCTTCAGCGCCAACACGTCGTTGACGCCGTCACCGGTCATCGCGACGGTGTGCCCGCGCTCCTGCAACGCGCCCACCATCGCGCGCTTCTGGTGCGGCGTGACGCGTCCGAAGACGTCGTTGTGGTCGACGGACTCAGCGAACGCGCCCGGATCGGCGGGCAGCGTGCGGGCGTCGACCGCATACCCGGACACCACACCGAGCGAACTGGTCACCGCGCCCACCGAGGCGGCGTTGTCACCGGAGATCACTTTCAGCGCCACGCCCTGGTCGGCGAAGTAGGCCAGGGTGTCGGCGGCGTCCGGACGGATGCGCTGGTTGAGCACGATCAGCGCCTTGCCGGTCACCGTGCCCGGCGCATCCGGGTCGTCGACGGGGTGTTCGGCGGTGCCCACCAGCAGCACCCGCAGTCCGCCGGAGGCGAGTTGTTCGGCCTCGGACGCCGCCGCCGAGTCGGGCGCGGCCAGCACGTCCGGGGCGCCGATCACCCAGCTGACGGCCGCGCCGTCCGGACCGACGAAGGTGGCCCCCGACCACTTCTTCGCCGACGTGAACGGTGCCTTGGCGAGCACCGGCCAGCTGCCCTGGCCCGGCGGGAACGCGGCCGCGACGGCCTGCATCGACGCGTTCGGACGCGGATCGGACGCCGCCAACTGCCGCAGCCCCTCTTCGACCTCGGCCGTCTCGACGCCGTCGATGAGCCGCAGCTCGCCGTAGCTCATGCCGTTCTCGGTCAGAGTGCCGGTCTTGTCGGCGCACACCACGTCCACTCGGGCCAGGCCCTCGATGGCCGGCAGCTCCTGCACCAGGCATCTCCGCTGCCCGAGCCGAACGACGCCCAACGCGAAAGCGACCGCGGTCAACAGCACCAGACCCTCAGGGACCATCGGCACCAACGCCCCGGCCATCGCCAGCATGGCGCGCCGCCAATCATGGCCGGCCTGGAACAGCTGCACCCACACGGTCGCCAGACCCACCGGGACCAGCACCCAGGTGATCACCTTGAGGATCTGGTTGATGCCCTGGGTGAGTTCCGACTTCACCAGGGTGAACCGGGCGGCCTCCGCGGTCAGCTGGGCGGCGTACGAGGCGCTGCCGACCTTGGTGGCGCGGTACGTGCCGGAACCGGAGACCACGAAACTGCCGGACAACACCTCACTGCTCGGCGTCTTCGGCTCGGGGTCGGATTCCCCGGTGAGCAGCGACTCGTCGACTTCGAGGTAGTCCGACTCGGTGACCACGCCGTCCACCACGATCTGGTCGCCCGGGCCGACCTCAATCAGGTCATCGAGGACGATCTCCTCGCGTCCGTACTCACGGGCGCTGCCCTCTCGGCGGATCCGGGGACGCGCCTCCCCCACCACCGCGAGGCTGTCGAGGGTCTTCTTGGCACGTAGTTCCTGGATGATGCCGATCGCGGAGTTGGCGATGATCAGCAGGCCGAAGGCTGCGTTGATCCACGAGCCGGTGGCCAACACGCAGATCAGCAGTGCGGCCAAGATGCCGTTGATCCGGGTGAACACGTTGGCCCGGACGATGTCGGCGGCGCTCCGTCCGGAACGAGGGGGAAGGTCGTTGCGCTGACCGCGGGCCACCCGGTCGGCGACCTCGTCGGGGCTGAGTCCAGGGTCGGCCGCCTGCGTCTCCATGGTCACCTCAGACAGCCTGCCATACGCCGGGAGAACAGCCTTCACCCGCCAACGACACAGCGGGGACGAGTCATTCGACCCGTCCCCGCTGCACTTGTGCGTGGTGTGCTCGTGGCTATCCGCCGCTGTTCGGCGAGGCGCTGGTACGCACCCACGCCGGCGGCACGTAACTCACGTCAATGCCCGAGTCGGCCAGCTTCTCGCTGACCCGCTGCAGTTCAGCCTCGCTGGGCAACTCGTTGGTCACCCGCAGGAACTCGGCACCGACATCGACACGCTCGGCCGGAATCAGTCCGTCGCGGACGATCCGTTCGGCGAGTTCGTCGATCTCCTCCTGGCTGAGCCTGCGGCGGAGCACGGCGAGCAGCGGGACGTAGTCCGCCTCGGGTATTCCCTGCGGATAGCCCCCTTTGAGCCAGTTCACGATTCGCTCGATTCGTGACATCTCGGTTTGGCCTCTACCCTCCTGGCTGGTTGGCGCCGCCACCGACGCCTCCAACGGCCAGCCTGCTTGGGCGAGTCTACCGGCGACTCGACGCACGTCCGACTCCGACGGCTCCTCCAATGCTGTTTCCCTGATCAGTTCCCTGATCTGCTCATCGGTATCGCCGGTCTCGGCCGAGGACCGCAACTGGCGGGCCAGTTGCTCGACCTCCGCCTCGGTCAGCGATCGGCGCAGGATGCCCAGCAGCGCCACGTAGTCATGCTGCGGAACCCCGTCGGGGTAGCCCGCACGCAGCCACTGCAGAATTCGCTCGAACAATCCGGTTCGGTCAGCCATGGGGTGTGCTGCTCCTACTACTTCTTGATGAACGTCGGGAAGATGTGCTCGAACGAGACCTTGTAGCCGAAGCCGGACGAGATGATGATCGCCAGCGCGATGGCGATCACCGCCAGCACCAGGGCGAAGGTGATCCAGGCGACCAGCTTCATCACGGGCTTACCGGCGTCGCCGCTGACCTCCGCCGAACCGCCGGCGCCTACGGCCAGGGCACGCACGCCGAAGGCGAAC
Source organism: Micropruina sp. (assembly GCA_039811845.1). Taxonomy (GTDB): domain Bacteria; phylum Actinomycetota; class Actinomycetes; order Propionibacteriales; family Propionibacteriaceae; genus Micropruina. Next base: position 3,172 of record JBDHZN010000236.1, read on the forward strand.
AGGGCCGGCAGGCCGGCGCCGATGATGACAGAGACAGCCACGACCTGGCTGATTGCGCTACCGAACAGTTGGAACATGTCGTTGCCCCCTTCAGGCCTTGGCGCCGATGGTCTCGTCCGAGGCGACGGACGCGCCCGGCGTGGCATCGGCCTGCCACTCGTCGTTGACGTTGCCCGCGTGCACCGCGGTCTTGCGCGAGTGCGCGATCATCCAGAAGGTCAGCGCGACCAGCGCACCGAACACGATCAGGACGCCCGCGTAGCCGCCGATCCCGTTGCCGAGCCAGAAGCAGACCGCACCGACCAGACCGGCCGCCGGCAGGGTGATGAACCAGGCCAGCACCATGCGCATCGCGACGCCCCAGCGGACGTCCGCGCCACGCTTGCCCAGGCCCGAGCCGAGGATCGAACCGGTGGCGACGTGGGTGGTGGAGAGCGCGAAGCCCAGGTGGCTCGAGGTCAGGATGACCGCGGCCGAGGAGGCCTCGGCGGCCATGCCCTGCGGGGAGGAGATCTCGACCAGGCCCTTGCCCAGGGTGCGGATGATCCGCCAGCCGCCGGTGTAGGTGCCGGCCGCGATGGCGAAGGCACAGGCGAACTTGACCCACAGCGGCACCGTGGTGGTGTCGGTCTGGACGCCGTAGGCGATCAGGGCCAGGGTGATCACACCCATCGTCTTCTGGGCGTCGTTCGTGCCGTGGGCGAGCGAGACCAGCGAGGCGGTGCCGATCTGGCCCCAGCGGAAGCCGCCCTCGGCGTAGCGCTCGGCCACGCCGGTGGTGATCTTGTAGACCAGCCAGGTGCCGATGGTGGCGACCAGCGCGGCGACGACCGGGGACGCGAACGCCGGCAGGATGACCTTGCCGACCACGCCGTCCAGCTTGGTGCCGTCGCCCATCCAGTTGACGCCGCTGAAGCCCAGGGCCGCGGCGGTGGAACCGATCAGCCCGCCGAACAGGGCATGCGACGAACTGGACGGCAGGCCCAGCAGCCAGGTCAGCAGGTTCCACAGGATGCCGCCGATGAGTCCGCAGAAGACGATCATCAGCAGTTCGTGGCCGTTGTTGGCAAGGAGCTCCGGATTCGGCGCGCCGCTGGAGTTCTGCAGCCTCACCACCGCGTTGGTGACGGTGAGCGCGACCTCGACGGAGAGGAACGCACCGATCAGGTTCAGGACCGCCGACAGTGCGACGGCGGTCTTCGGCTTGAGTGCGCCGGTGGCGATCGAGGTCGCCATGGCGTTGCCGGTGTCGTGGAAGCCATTGGTGAAGTCGAACGCAATGGCGGTGCCGATGACCAGGATCAGCAGAAGTAACTCAAGTGTCACATCGGGAAGCCTCACCTCCCTGGGTGAACGGGTGGCCCGCCGAAGGTTAACGGAAGGTGTCATCGGCCGGTCGGCTGGGACAAATCTGCCGGTGGAGAACGCAGAACGGGCGCCGGCTCCCTTGTGGGGAGTGACGCCCGTTCCTCATGCGTCCCGCGGTTGGCCGGGAGGCAAGTCTTCGATCAGCGTGCGGCGGTGCCTTCGACGTAGTCGTCGTCGTGGCTCTTCACCCACGCCATCAGCTTGCGCAGCTCGCGGCCGGTGGCCTCGATCGGGTGCGCCTCACCCTCGGCCCGGAGCCGCTTGAACTCGGGCGCGCCGGCGTCCTGGTCGTCGATGAAGCGCTTCGCGAACGCGCCGGACTGGACGTCGCTGAGCACGGCCTTCATGTTCTCCTTGACCCGGGGGTCGATGACCCGCGGGCCGGACACGTAGTCGCCGAACTCGGCGGTGTCGGAGACGCTCCAGCGCTGCTTGGCGATGCCGCCCTCGTACATCAGGTCGACGATCAGCTTCAGCTCGTGCAGGCACTCGAAGTAGGCCACCTCGGGCTGGTAGCCGGCCTCGGTGAGCACCTCGAAGCCGGTCTGCACCAGCTTGGAGACGCCGCCACACAGCACGGCCTGCTCGCCGAACAGGTCGGTCTCGGTCTCTTCGGTGAAGGTGGTCTTGATGCCCCCGGCACGCAGGCCGCCGATTGCCTTCGCGTAGGACAGCGCGAGCGGCCAGGCCTGGCCGGACTCGTCCTTCTCGACGGCCACGATGACCGGGACACCGCGGCCCTCGGAGTACTCGCGGCGGACCAGGTGGCCCGGGCCCTTCGGGGCGACCATGCAGACGTCGACACCCGCCGGCGCGGTGATGTAGCCGAACCGGATGTTGAAGCCGTGGGCGAAGAACAGCGCGTCACCCTGGTTCAGGTTCGGGGCGATCTGCTCGGCGTAGATGGTGCGCTGGAACTGGTCGGGGGCCAGGATCATGATCAGATCGGCCTCGGCGGCGGCCTGGTCGACCGTCACCACCCGCAGCCCCTCGGACT
>JBDHZN010000237.1:0-5430 GCA_039811845.1 Micropruina sp.
CCAGGCCGTAGCCGATCATGTTGAGCGAACCGGTGATCTCCATGATGGGGAGCATTACGTTTCCTTTCGGAGGGTTGTCAGTGGGTCGGGGTCAGTGGTCTTCGGCAAGGGACGAGGCGACATACTGCGCGGTGAGCACCGTGAAGATGTACGCCTGCAGGACGCCCACGAAGATCTCGAGGGCGAAAATCGGGAAGGCCATCAGCAGCGACGCGCCGCCGGCAATCTGGTAGACGACACTCGTCTGCTCCAAGAGCAGGGTGCCGCCCACGACGAACACGATCACGACCAGGTGGCCGGCGAACAGGTTCGCGAAGAGTCGCAGGGCCAGAGTGACCGGCCGGACGATGAAGTTCGAGAGGATCTCGAGCGGAATGATGATGACGTACAGCGGCCCGGGCACGCCCTTGGGCATCGTCATCAGCCTCAAGTAGCCGCCGAGTCCGTGTTTGGCGATGCCGACGCCGTTGTAGAGCAGCCAGGACAATAACGCCAGGGCGTAGGCGTAGCCGACCCTGGAGAAGGTCGGGAACATGGTCAGGAAGAACTGCCCGAACAGGTTGTTCACCAGAATGAACGAGAACAGCCCGACCAGGTACGGGGTGAACTTGCGGTAGTCGGGGCCCAGCGCCTCACGTCCGATGCCGTTGCGCACCATGTTGTAGAGCTGCTCGCCGACCCACTGCTTGAAGCCTGGGACAACCTTCTGGTCCTTGGCGAACCACAGCCAGACCAGGATCACCAGGATCGTGCCGATCACCGCCTGCAACAGGTAGGTGTTCACCCAGTCCATGCCAGCATCGGGAAACAGCGGCTTGGGGTCGAAACTATGCACCCCGGGCGGCCAGTGGTGGAGGTCGTCCTCGCCACCGCCCTCCATCGGGATGATCAGGCCGAGCGGGCCCATCGCACCTCCTGGTTCGACATCACGGTCGTCCGTACCTTTGCACCACCATGTAGATCCCAGCCGCCATACCGACCACGATGCCAATCACCATCCACAACGGAGATGACTGCAACCACTGATCGGCGAGCCAGCCGAGAAAGCCATAGAAGAGTGGACCGGACAACAGGTAACTCAGGACCCGGAGACCCTGATCAATACCGTCGCCGCCCTCCATGACTTCGCTGACTCTAGCAGTTATCAGCTGGCCAGAGCCAACGCACAACGCCCTAGCGGGGGTCGTCTTGAGACGGATCGAAGACCGGAATTCGAAGCCGGGAGAAGGTCCAGATCTCGGCCGCCAGCCAGCCCAATACCACGACGATGGCGGTCACCGCGACCGCCACGCGGTCCATCTGGGCGAGTCGTTCGGGATCTTGCGAGATGAGCAGCAGTGCCAACGCCGGCAGGCCGACCCGGAAGGCGTACGAGCCGAGCGCGGCGGTCATCACGATCTGCGGCGCCGCGTCCGCCACCCAGATCTGGACCAGCTGACCCAGTCCGAAGAAGGCCAGCACGGCCAGTGCGGTGAGTGCCGAGGAGGCCAGCGAGGACGGCCCCCGGACGAAATACAGCACTCCGATCACGATCAGCGCCGCCGCATGGCCGCCCATCGCACCGCCGGCCAGCAACTGGCGGGCGCGCAGCACGTTGGGGCTGGCGGGAGCGCGCTCAGGCCGTACCACGACGCACCGGCTTCCAGGTCAGCCAGGCGGCGATGACGATCCCGGCGATCAGCCCGACCACCGCCCAGGCGGTCGAGGTCATCCCGATCACCACCGCACCGAAGGCGAGCAGCGCCGTCCACAGCCACAGCAACGCCACCGCACGGCCATGACTGTGCCCGAGTTCGAGCATCCGGTGATGCAGGTGCTGCTTGTCGGCCTGGAACCACAGCCGTCCGGCGATGGTGCGCCGCACATAGGCCAGGATCAGGTCCCCCAGCGGCAGCGCCATCACCGCGAACGGCAGGATCAGCGGCAGGTAGGCGTTGAGCGCCAGGCCCGAACCCTCCACGGCGATCTGGGACGGGTCCAACTGCCCGGTGAGGCTGATCACCGAGGTGGACATCAGGAAGCCCAGCAGCATCGAGCCGGAGTCGCCCATGAACATCCGGGCGGCGTGCACGTTGTAGGGCAGGAAGCCCAGACAGACACCGACGGTGACCACGGTGACCAGGCTGGCGGTGGTGGCCCGGACCAGTTCCTGCTCGTAGCTCAGCCAGTAGGCATAGGTGAAGAAGGCCAGCGAGCCGATCGCCACCACGCCTGCGGCCAGCCCGTCCAGGCCGTCGATCAGGTTGATCGCGTTGACGCACAGAAAGATCAGAATGACGGCCAGCGCGATCGAGGTCGCGTCATCGAGGCTGATGATGGTGCCCGGCAGCGGGATCCAGTAGACCTTGACGCCGTTGAGCACGACGATGCCGGCGGCCAGAATCTGACCGGCGATCTTGGCCAGCGCGTTGAGGTCGAATTTGTCGTCGATCACGCCGACGGCGCAGATCACCAGCGAACCGAGGAAGACGGCACGGGTGTCATGCTCGACCAGGTCGAAGCGACCCAGCCAGGGCAGCTGGGATGCCACCAGGAACGCCGCCGCCACCCCGCACAGCATCGCGATGCCGCCGAAGTACGGAATCGGGCGGGTGTGCACGTCACGGTCGCGGACGATCGCCACCGCGTTGTACCGGAACGCCAGCCGACGACACAACCCGGCCAGCAGGTAGGTCACCCCCGCCGCGATCAGCAGGATCAGGGCGTACTCACGCATCGTCGCCGAACAGTCCGGGGACGGCGGCCTCGAGCTGCTCGCGGGTCAGCCGGCCCTCGCGCAGGATGCGCGGCTCGCCGGTCAGGTCGACGATGGTGGATGGCACCGGCGCACTCGCCGGGCCGGCGTCCAGGTAGACGGCGACCTCGTCGCCGAGCTGCTCGATCGCCTCGTCGATGGTGGTGGCCGCCGGACGTCCGCTGACGTTCGCGCTGGACACCGCCAGTGGGCCGGTGTGCCGCAGCAGTGCCCGGGTGAACGCGTGATCGGGCACCCGGACGGCCAGCGTCGCACCCCGGTCGCCCAGGTCGAGCCGCAGATCGGGGTGCGCGGTGACCACCACGGTGAGCGCGCCCGGCCAGAACGCCTTGGCCAGGGCGAGCCCGTCGGCGGTCAGCCCGGTGGCCAGCGAGCGCAGCATGGACGGCTCCGCGATCAGCACCGGCGGCGGCATGTCGCGGCCGCGCTGCTTGGCGTCCAGCAGGCCCTGCACGGCGGCGGGGTCGAAGGCGTTGGCACCGATGCCGTACACGGTGTCGGTGGGCAGCACGATGCAGCGGCCCGCGGTGACCGCGGCTGCGGCAGCGGCCAGCGCCTGATCGGCCTCGGTGTCGCAATCGAAGCGCTGCAGGGCGTCCGGCTCGTTCACGAGGGCCATCCTGCCACCGTCGCGACATGCCGCGCGGTCACGAACCGCGGGCGATCGGTGAGATCGCGGTGGTCACGTACCTGGTCGAAGCCGCCATGGCCGACGAACACGGCCGGTGCAGACTCGCCCTGCACTTCGGCGTGCTCGGCGCACACCCAGCCGCCGGGACGCAGCAGGCGAGCGGCCACCCCGGCCAGCACACGCATCGCGTCCAGGCCGTCCTGGCCCGAGAACAGCGCCAGGGTGGGCTCATGCTCGCGCACCTCGGCGGGGATGCCGTCGTAGGCCTCCAGCGGCACATACGGCGGGTTGGCGATCACCAGGTCGACGGTGCCGTCCAGCTCGGGCAGCGCGTCGGCCATGTCGGCCTGGATCAGCTCGACGCCGGTACCGGCCAGGTTGCGCGCCGCGTATCCGACGGCGTCCTCACTGAGTTCGACGGCGTACTGGCGGGCGCTCGGGTATTCGTCGGCGATCGCCAGTGAGATGGCGCCGGAGCCGGCGCACAACTCGACAACCAGCGGGGACTCCCTCACCTCAGCCAGCCGGTCCAGCGCCCAGCCGGTCATCACCTCGGTTTCCGGACGCGGGATGAACACCCCCGGCCCGACCATGACGTCGACGTGCCGAAACGGTGCCCGTCCGGTCAGGTACTGCACCGGGATGCCGGCCTCGCGACGGGTGAGCAGCTGCTCGAAACCGTCGACGGCGTCGGTGTCGAGATCACCGAGCGTGAGCAGCTTGCTGGCCGGGACACCCACGGCGTGGGCCAGCAGCAGACGCGCCTCGGCGTCCGGGACGCGGCGGCTGGCGTCGCGCAGTACCCGGCCGGCCGACGTCATCCGATGCCTTCCAGCCGCTCGGCCAGGTCGGCGGCCTGCAGCGCTTCGACTACGCCGCCCAGGTTGCCGGCCAGCACCGAGTCGAGGTTGTAGGCCTTGTAGCCGATCCGATGGTCGGCGATCCGGTTCTCGCCGAAGTTGTAGGTACGGATCCGTTCCGATCGGTCGACGGTACGCACCTGCGAGCGGCGGGCGGCGGACGCCTCGGCCGCGGCTGCCTCTTCCGCGGCGGCGACCAGCCGGGCCCGCAGCATGCGCATCGCCGAGTCCTTGTTCTGCAGCTGGGAGCGCTCGTTCTGGCAGCTCACCACGATGCCGGTGGGCAGGTGGGTGATCCGGACGGCCGAGTCGGTGGTGTTGACCCCCTGGCCGCCGGGGCCAGAGCTGCGGTAGACGTCGATGCGCAGGTCGTCGGGATCGATGTCGACCTCGGTCTCCTCGGCCTCGGGCATCACCAGGACGCCAGCCGCGGAGGTGTGCACCCGGCCCTGGGTCTCGGTCACCGGCACCCGCTGCACCCGGTGGACGCCTCCCTCGAACTTCAGCACCCCGTAGGGAAAGTTGTCCGGATCGGTGCCCTTGGCCTTGATCGCCAGGGTGATCGACTTGAAGCCGCCCAAGTCGGTCTCCTGGCTGTCCAGCACTTCGACCGTCCAGCCGCGGGACTCTGCGTAACGGGTGTACATCCGGAACAAGTCGGCGGCGAACAGCGCGGATTCCTCGCCCCCCTCGCCGGACTTGATCTCCATCAGGGCGTCGGAAGAGTCGTGCGGGTCGCGGGGCGCCAGCAACCGGGTGAGCCGTTCGGTGACCTCGGCCAGCTGCTGGTCAAGGGTCTCGGCCTCCTCGGCGAAAGAGGGATCGTCGGTGGCGAGCTCGCGGGCGGCGGCCAGGTCGTCGGTGAGCCGGTCGTAGGCGTCCAGGCCCTTGACGATCGGGGTCAGCTCGGCATAGCGGCGTCCGGTCTTGCGGGCCAGCGACAGATCGGCGTGGGTGGCCGGGTCGGCGAGCCGCTGTTCCAGCTCGGCGAACTCGGCGCGCAGGCCGTCAGCTGCCTCGAACATTCACTGACGCCTTCCTGATCGAGATGGGCACGGACATGCCCGGGGACGGCGAAACGCCGGAGCCCGATGGGCTCCGGCGCTGCCGTGAATCACTTGCCGGCCGGCTTCTTGGCGTAGCGCCGCTCGAACCGGGCCACGCGGCCGCCGGTGTCGAGGATC
>JBDHZN010000238.1:0-5425 GCA_039811845.1 Micropruina sp.
GCGGCGTCCGGATCATCTCGCTGGGCGCCTTCGCCTCGGCCGGCTTCTCGCTGCTCGCCTCGCTCAAGGTGGTCGGCAGCTCGGTGTCCGGTGCGCTGCGGATCGGCAGTGGCGGCACGATGTTCGGGGCCAGCCTCTCGCTCGCCCTGATCGGCGTCGGTCACCTGGTCGGGCTCACCGTCGGCATCGCGATGCTGGTCGGCCTGGCGATCTCCTACGGTGTCCTGCTGCCGATCCGGACGGCCGGCAACCTGCCCGCCGACACCCCGTTGCTCTCCGCCGTCGGCAGCGTCTTCTCCTCCGAGGTCCGCTTCATCGGCGCCGGCACCATGGCGATCGCGGCGATCTGGACGCTGGTCAAGATCACCACCCCGGTGGTCAAGGGCATCCAGGGCGCCCTGGTCTCCGCCCGGGAACGGCGGGCGGGCAGCTCCGTCGACGTCACCGAACGCGACATCCCGATCACCTGGGTCGGCATCGTGGTGGTCGTCTCGCTGATCCCGATCGGCTTCCTGCTCTGGGACTTCGCCAGCGGCACCGCCATTCATCACGGTGTGCTCGGGATCGTCATCACCAGCATCGCCTTCGTGTTCGTGGTCGGGCTGCTGGTGGCGGCGGTCTGTGGCTACATGGCCGGCCTGATCGGATCGTCCAACAGCCCGATCTCGGGCGTCGGCATCATCGTGGTGATCGCCGCCGCGCTGCTGATCAAGCTCACCTTCGGTGCCGCGAACCCAGACGAGAGCCTGTCGCTGGTCGCCTACACGCTGTTCACCGCGGCGGTGGTGTTCGGTGTCGCGACCATCTCCAACGACAACCTGCAGGACCTGAAGACCGGCCAGCTGGTCGGCGCCACCCCGTGGAAGCAGCAGGTCGCGCTGATCATCGGCGTCGCCTTCGGCTCGGCGGTCATTCCGCCGGTGCTCGACCTGATGCAGACCGCCTTCGGTTTCGCCGGCGCCCCCGGCGCGGGTGAGAATGCGCTGGCCGCCCCGCAGGCTGCGCTGCTGTCGTCCCTTGCCACCGGCGTGTTCGGGGTGTCCATCGACTGGGGCCTGCTCGGTCTCGGTGCGTTGATCGGCGTCGGCATCATCGTGGTGGACGAGGTGCTCGGCAAGACGACGAAGTCCTACCGGCTGCCGCCGCTGGCGGTCGGCATGGGCATGTACCTGCCGATGGCGCTGACCCTGATCATTCCGATCGGCGCGGTGCTGGGGACGCTGTACGACCGCTGGGCCGCCAGGGGCCGGCCCGAACGGGTCGAGCATCGCAAGCGCCTCGGCGTGCTACTGGCCACCGGCCTGATCGTCGGCGAGAGCCTGTACGGCGTGGTGTTCGCCGGCATCGTCGGGGCGACGGGCAAGGACGAACCGCTGGCCATCATCGGCGAGGGCTTCGAGAACTGGGCCGCGATCCTCGGCGTTCTGGTCTTCATCGGACTGACCGGGTGGATCTATGCGCGCACCCGCCGGACGGCCCAGAACGACGGGTGACCCTCGTCCGCGTGGTCTTGGTCCGCAAGTCAAGCTGTGATGAGCCCCGCCGTGATGTTCGCCACCACATGCACTGCTGCGCCGGGTACGAAAGTGCCGGTCTTGTCGCGCAGCCATCCCAGCAGCCAGCCAGCGGCGAACTGCACCGGGATGATCGGCCACAGTCGCAGATCGATCAGCAACAGAGCCAAGTGCGGGAGGAGGAATACCGCGGCCTGGAGGAAATTGCCCCATCCAAAACCGAGCCGCCTCATGAACACGCCGCCGAGCAGACCTCGGAAGAAGACCTCTTCGCCAATGGCGCGGAGCACAACCCCGACGGCCACTCCCACCGAGGTCAGTCGAGCTATCGAGACTCCGGGCATCTCAAGCACTTCGGCGGGCACGAGGGCGATTGCGAGCCAGCCCGTCAGTGCTAGCGGGAGCAGCAGAAGCAGCGCCCAGCCGTAGGCCGCGGAGGAACCGCAGGAGGCTCCCGCGCGAGTCATCGCGGCTCCGAGAGTCCGGTCCTGTCCGCGTGACTGCACGACCACGTACACGATGGTCGGCAGGCAGAACAGCACGAACTCGGTCACCTGAATTGCGTGAAGCTAGGCGGCCAGACAGACCGGTCCGCGAACGGCGCTGGTACGGACCAACCGCGAACTGATCCGCAGGGTCAACTCGGCGACGGTCAGGTCGAGGGCGCCGGCGACCGCAGCAAGCAGTTCCGAGGACGGTTCCTTCAGCCCGCGTTCGAGTTCGGAGAGGTATTGCGGCGACATCCCGGCCCGGCCGGCGACATCGACGATCCGGTCGGAGCGTTCCAGCCGTTCCGCGCGCAGTTGTTCGCCCAGCGCTTCGCGCCACAGTGGCTCGGCGGGCGCCGGTTCGCGTTCCGGACGCAGCGATATGACATCACCCATGGGCACACGGTAGTAGCGGTTCTAGACTCGCGCCATGACCCAGACACCCGACCTCAAGCCCCGTAGCCGCGACGTCACCGACGGACTGGAGAAGGCCGCCGCGCGAGGCATGTTGCGGGCGGTGGGCCTTGGTGACGAGGACTTCGCCAAACCGCAGATCGGGGTGGCCTCGTCCTGGAACGAGATCACCCCGTGCAACCTGTCGCTGGACCGGTTGGCCAAGGCGGTCAAGGACGGCGTTCATGCCGCCGGCGGGTATCCGCTCGAGTTCGGCACCATCTCGGTCTCGGACGGCATCTCGATGGGCCATGAGGGGATGCACTTCTCGCTGGTCTCTCGCGAGGTGATCGCCGATTCGGTCGAGACCGTGATGAACGCGGAACGGCTGGACGGCTCAGTACTGCTCGCCGGCTGCGACAAGTCCCTGCCCGGCATGCTGATGGCGGCGGCCCGGCTCAACCTGGCGTCCGTCTTCCTCTACGCCGGGTCGATCCTGCCCGGCATCGCCCGGCTCTCGGACGGCACCGAGAAGACCGTCACCATCATCGACGCCTTCGAGGCGGTCGGCGCCTGCGCGGCTGGGCTGATGTCCCGGGCCGATGTGGACGCCATCGAGCGCGCCATCTGCCCCGGCGAAGGTGCCTGCGGCGGCATGTACACCGCCAACACGATGGCGTCGGTCGCTGAGGCGATCGGCATGTCGCTGCCCGGCTCGGCCGCTCCGCCGGCCACCGATCGGCGCCGCGATGGCTTCGCCCGGCGTTCCGGTGAGGCGGTGGTGAACCTGCTGCGCCGCGGCATCACCGCCCGCGACATCATGACCAAGGAGGCGTTCGAGAACGCGATCGCGGTGGTGATGGCCTTCGGCGGCTCCACCAACGCCGTGCTGCACCTGCTGGCCATCGCCCACGAGGCCGAGGTGGAGTTGACCATCGATGACTTCCAGCGGGTCGGCGCCAAGGTGCCGCATCTGGCCGACGTGAAGCCGTTCGGCGCCTACGTGATGACCGACATCGACCGGGTCGGTGGCGTTCCGGTGGTGATGAAGCTGCTGCTCGACTCGGGCCTGCTGCACGGCGACTGCCTGACCGTGACCGGCAAGACCATGGCCGAGAACCTGGCCCACATCGCGCCACCCGACCCGGACGGCAAGGTGATCCGGGCGATGCAGCAGCCGATCCACCACACCGGCGGCATCACCATTCTGAAGGGCTCGCTGGCACCCGAGGGTGCGGTGGTGAAGAGCGCCGGCTTCGATGATTCGGTGTTCGAGGGCACCGCCCGGGTGTTCGACGGCGAACGTGCAGCGATGGACGCCGTCGAGGCCGGCATCCTCGGCAAGGGCGACGTCGTGGTGATCCGCTACGAAGGCCCCAAGGGTGGCCCGGGCATGCGCGAGATGCTCGCCGTCACCGGCGCGATCAAGGGCGCCGGACTCGGCAAGGACGTGCTGCTGCTCACCGACGGCCGGTTCTCCGGCGGCACCACCGGGTTGTGCGTCGGACACGTCGCCCCCGAAGCCGTCGACCTCGGCCCGATCGCCTTCGTCGCCGACGGCGACCGGATCCGGCTGGATGTGGCCAACGGACGCCTCGACCTGCTGGTCGATCCGGACGTGATGCGCACCCGGCAGGACGCCGGTGTCACCCACCCCGCACCCAAGTACACCCGCGGCGTGCTGGCCCGCTACCGCAAGCTGGTCACCTCAGCCAGCCGCGGTGCCGTCCTCGACTAACGAACTCCGTAGTCCCAGGCCCGCCATCGTCATCCTGGGCTCGCCCCCGGATCTCGTCACCGACTTGCGCGGCAGAGATTCCGGCGTTCGCCGGGATGACCGGAGAAGGGGCGACGGGTCCGGTTTCGTCGTCTGTGGCGGCTCTTTTCGTCACCCGGGCTCGCCATCGTCATCCCGGGCTTGCCCCGGGATCTCGTCGCCGACTCGCGTGGCAGGGATCCCGGCGTTCGCCGGGATGATGGTGGGCGCTGCTTTCACAGGCTCAATCGAGGGCGAGCGGATGGCTTTCCCGGACGGCAGTGACGAGGTCGCTGAGCGTCCGTTCCAGAAGGCCGCGATCCCGCGACGACAGGCGATCCGTCAACGCCTCGGTGGCCTCGATCATCGGCCGGTAGAGGCGTCGCAGTTCGTCGAACCGGTCGGTCGAGCGCAACTGCGCCGAGCGACCGTCGGCGGGATGCCGTTCCCGGGCTACCCATTGCTGCTGTTCGAGGCGGCCGAGGATGCCGGTCAGGGTTGCCCGGGGCAGCCCCGTCCGGGTGGCGAGGTGCGAGGGGGTGCACGGGCCCTCGCGATCGATGACATCGAGGACGTCCAGATCGCGCGGGTTCAGGCCGGCAGCCACGGCGACCTTGTCATTGACGATCTGGAGTTCGATCCGCAACTGCCTGACGGAATCCCTGATCGACGTGTCGGTCATCGGGACCCTCGGTGCCGGTTCGTGGTGGGGGAGACCGCTCGACACAGGTGGTCGTCGCGGCCCAGTTCGGCGACCATGGCGGCGGCGAGGTCGGCGCGGGTGGTGGTGCCCTGAGTGGGGTGATCGAGGTCGAGGCGGTAGCTGGAGACCTGGTCGGCATCGATCAGCCGGCCCGGTCGCATCACCGTCCAGTCGATGTCGTCGACGGTCTGGAGGTATTCCTCCATGGCGCGCATGTCCGCGTACAGCGTGCGGCCGATGACGTTGCGGAGCAGCGGAAAGACCAGATGGTCGGCGAACCAGTTCATCGGCGGTGGCGGGTAGGTGAGCCCCGAGCTGACCACGACCAGGCGGCTGGCCGAGGGGCTGCGCCGCATCGCCTCGACGATGTTCCGCGTCCCCACGGAGTAGATGCTGACCGGATGCCGGGTGTAGGCGCAGCCGAGGGTGGACAGCACGGCGTCGGCGGTGGCGACCGCCTCGTCCAGGCCGTCGCCGGAGAGGGCGTCGGCCTGCGCGACAAAGAGTTGGGGATGCGGATCGAGTGGCAGCGGGTCCGGACGGCGACTCACCGCCGTCACCGTATGGCCCG
>JBDHZN010000239.1:0-5340 GCA_039811845.1 Micropruina sp.
GGTGCTGCCGAAGCTCGCCATCGGCGCCAGCTACGGCGACGCCCTGATCTCGGCCCAGAACGTCGGCGAGGCGGACGAGTCGACCAGCTGGATGAAGGTCTCGGCCCACGTCCAGCCCGATGGCGAGAACAAGGGTCTCTACGACGAGTTCTTCGGCAAGTACCTGGAGCTCTACCCGGCCACCCAGGACATCGCGCACTTCCTGGCCGATCACCAGCTCGCCGAGTAACCAGGCACGACGCACATCCGGGATGGCGGGCTCCGGCCCGTCATCCCGGATCTGTGTGAGATCCCGGCGTTCGCCGGGATGACGTGACCCTCAGTGACGTGGGGACGTGCTCAACCGTCATCCCGGACTTGCTCCGGGATCTCGTTCGCGTCGGCGTCAGTCGTGCAGTTCGTAGATGCGGACCGAGTTGGTCTGGCCGCCGCTGCCGGACGGGTTGCCGGCGACGATCACGATCAGGTCACCGGGCTTGACCCAGCGGGTCTCCACCAGGGCGTCCTGCACCGACTGCACCATCGACTCCGTGGAGACGAATTCGGGCGTGACATAGGACTGGACGCCCCAGCACAGGGTCAGTTCGAGCGCCGTCCGCGGCTTCGGGGTGAACGCCATGATCGGGATCTCGCAGCGCAGCCGGGCCAGCCGGTGCGGGGTGTCGCCAGAGACCGTGAAGGCGGCCAGGTACTTCGCACCGACCCGTTCGGCGATGTCGACCGCAGCCTTGGAGATGATGCCGGCGTGGGTGTGCGGATCCCAGTCGATGTGTCGGATGTTGATCAGGCCCTGCTCTTCGGTGTAGTTGATGATCCGGCTCATCACCTCCACGGCCTCGATCGGATACTCGCCCATCGCGGTCTCACCAGACAGCATCACCGCGTCGGCGCCGTCCAGGATGGCGTTGGCGACGTCGGAGGTCTCGGCCCGGGTCGGCTGCGGCGCCCCGATCATCGACTCCAGCATCTGGGTGGCGACGATCACCGGCTTGGCCCACTTGCGGGCCTCTTCGATGATCCGCTTCTGCACCGACGGCACCTGCTCGGGCGGCAGTTCGACGCCCAGGTCACCGCGGGCCACCATCACCGCGTCGAAGGTGTCGATGATGTCGTGCAGGTTGTCGATCGCCTGTGGCTTCTCGATCTTGGCGATCACCGGAACGTGCCGGTCCTCGGCGTCCATGATCTCGCGGACCCGGTCGTAGTCGGACGCGCTGCGGACGAAGGACAACGCCACCATGTCGACGCCGTGCCGCAACGCCCAGCGCAGGTCCTGCTCGTCCTTCTCGCTCAGCGCCGGCACCGAGACCGCGACGCCGGGCAGGTTGATGCCCTTGTTGTTCGACACCCGGCCGCCGACCACCACCTCGGTGACCACGTCGGTCTCGGTCACCTCGACCGCCCGCAGGTGGATCCTGCCGTCGTCGACCAGCACCTGGTCGCCGGGCTGAACGTCCATCGTGAGGGTCTTCAGCGTGGTGCCACAGCGTTCGGCGGTGCCCAGCACCTCGTCGGTGGTGATCACGAACCGCTGCCCCGCCTCGAGGATCGCGAAATCGTTCTCGAACCGGGTGAGCCGGATCTTGGGGCCCTGCAGGTCGGCGAACACGCCCACCGGACGGCCCACCTCGTGCGAGGCGTCCCGCACCAGCTTCAGCCGCCGCATGTGCTCCAGGTGATCGCCGTGAGACATGTTCAGGCGGGCTACGTTGATGCCGGCCTCCATCAGGCCGATCACCTTTTCCAGACTGTCCGTCGAGGGACCCAGTGTTGCCACGATCTTCGCTCTGCGCACGTTGTGCACCCTAGCGGACTGTCGTTAACAGCGGGATGACGGAATCGGGCGATCGGACGTCACAGCTCGCGGAGCTGCGCCAACGCCGCGGCCAGGTCGTCGGGGTAGGGCGAGCTGAACCGCACCTGTTCACCGCTGCCGGGGTGTTCGAAGCCGAGTTCGACGGCGTGCAGCCATTGCCGCTCCAGCCCCAGCCGGCCGGACAGCACCGGGTCGCTGCCGTACAGCGGATCACCGACGCAGGGATGCCCGATCGCCTGCATGTGCACCCGGATCTGGTGGGTGCGTCCGGTTTCCAGGTGCACCTCGAGCAGGGTGGCGCCGCGGAACACCTCGAGGGTGTCGTAGTGGGTGACGCTGTGCCGGCCGCCGTCGATGATCGCCATCTTCCAGTCGTGGCCGGGGTGCCGTCCGATCGGGGCGTCGATGGTGCCGACGTGCGGGTCGGGGAAGCCCTGCACCAGCGCGTGATAGACCTTGTCGACCGTGCGGTCGCGGAAGGCGCGTTTGAGCAGCGTGTAGGCGCGTTCGCTCTTGGCCAAGACCATCAACCCCGAGGTGCCCACGTCCAGTCGTTGCACGACTCCCTGCCGCTCGGCCGCCCCCGAGGTGGAGATCCGGAACCCGGCGGCGGCCAGATGTTCGGTCACCGACGGGCCGTCCCAGCCCAGCGATGGATGCGCGGCCACCCCGGCCGGTTTGTCGATCACCACGATGTCGGCGTCGTCGTGCACGATCCGGACGCCGGCCACCTCGCGCGGGACGACCGGCACGGCCACCGCCGGCTCGGGGAGGGTCACCTCGAGCATCTCGCCGCCGTTGACCCGGGTCGATTTGCTGACGCCGCGGCCGTCGAGTTGGACGTGTCCGTCGGCGATCAGGTCGTCGATCCGGCTGCGGGACAGCCCGGTCATCCGGGCGGCGGCACTGTCGACGCGCTGGCCGGCCAAGCCGTCCGGCACCAGGTGGATGCTCACGGCCGGGCCTTCGCGGATGCCGACCCGCCCCGCTCGGCCTTCTCGCCGGACAGCGTCACGCTGGTGATCAGGGTGAGCCAGATCACCGCGACCGCGGCGAAGGTGATCCAGATGTCGGCCACGTTGAAGACGGCGAACCAGGGCACCTGGAGGAAGTCGACGACATGGCCGTGGAACGCCCCGGGTGCACGGAACAGGCGGTCGAAGAGGTTGCCGGCGACGCCGGCCAGCAGCAGCCCGGTGGCCACCGCCCAGCCCGGATGCCCCACCCGGGGCACCATCCAGAACAGCAGGAAGAGCAGGGCGGCGATGGCCAGGCAGGTGAGCACCACCGTGAAGCTCTCTCCCATGCTGAACGCCGCGCCGGGGTTGCGGATCAGCCGCAGGTACAGCTGCCCGGGAATGACCTGCACGGGCGCCGTCGGGTCGAGGTTGGCCAGCACCCATTCCTTGGTCGCCCAGTCGAGGGCGAAGCCGCACAGTCCGAGCAGCACCGCCCACAGGCCGTAGCGACGAGTCTTGCCGGCTATCGCCGTTCCTCCCGCTTCTTGCAGCCCATGCACAGGGTGGCCCGCGGGAAGACCTGCAGCCGGTCCTTGCCGATCGGACGTCCGCAGGATTCGCAGCTGCCGTAGTCGCCGGAGTCGAACAGCCGCAGCGCCAACTGGGCCTGCTCGAGCATCTCGCGGGCGTTCTGCGCCAGCGACATCTCCTGATCGCGTTCGAAGTTGGTCGAGCCGACATCGGCCGCGTCGCGTCCGGCGCCCTCGCTGCCGTCGGAGAAGAGGTCCTCCAGCCCGGCCTGGGCGACCGCGATCGCCCGCTCCAGGCGGGCCACCTCGCCGGTCAGCTCCTCACGGATCTCGGTCAGCTCTTCCTGGGTCCACGGCTCTTCGCCCTCGGCGACGGGAATGGACGCCGGACCGTTGACAACGGGATCCGTCCTGCGAGCCGGTGACATGGCGAAGAACTCCTTGGGTCGTGTTCCGAGCCGAGAGAGTATCACCCGGCTCGACGCAACCGAAGGCTACGACTGCCGATGATCCGCCGCGGCACAACCGGCCGAGGACGGCACCGTCGGGCGCGGCCGCGGAAGCGGTACGAAAAGAACCGTCCCCACGGTCGCCCGGGGACGGCTCCTTCGGTCACCGGGGACGGTTCTTCCGGTCACCGGTGACGGTGCGAGAGGGTCAGCCCTGTTCGTTGAGCAGGGCGTCCAGCCGCGGGGTCGCCGACCGTTCAGCGGCGGCCTGGTCAAGCAGCTCGGGCTCGTCCTCGGGCTGGGCCTTGCCGGACAGCGAATCCAGGTGCGCCTGCAGCTGGGTCGCCAGGCTCTGCCGGAACCGCTCCTCGAACGAACGCAGGTGGTCGACCTTGCCGCGCAGCTCGTCACGCTCGCTCTCCAGCACCGAGAACAGCTCGGTGCGGCGCTCGGCGAGTTCGGCGTTCAGTGCCTCGGCCTTCGCCTTGGTCTCGGCCGCCAGCGCTTCGGCTGCGGCGCTGGCCTGCTGCTGGATCTCTTCGGCGCGGGCACGGGCACCGGTCAGCGCCTCGTGCGCCTTCGCGGAGGCGTCCTCCACCGTCGAGGTGGCCTTGCTGGACGCCTCGGAGCTGATCCGCTCGGCATCGGCCTCGGCGTCGCCGACCAGCCGCTCGGCCTGCTCGGTCGCCATCTGCAGCAGCTTGGTGACCGCGGGCGCGGCGTCGGCGGCGGCGGTGACCTCGATGTGCTCGATCTTCGAGGTGCGCTCGACCTGCGCCTCCTGGGCGGTGGCCAGTTCGGCGCGGACGCCGTCCAGCTCGGCCTGCAGCCCGGTGAGGCGCTCGTCGCGGCCGGCCAGCTCGCCCTTGACCTGGTCGAGTTCGGCCTGCAGCCTGCCGACCAGTTCACCCTGGTCGCCCTCGGCCAGCGAGCCCTTCGCGGTCTGCAGTTCGGCCCGGACGGTCTCCAGTTCGCTGCCGCGTCCGTCCAATTCGCCGCGCAGTCGCTCGACCTCGGCGTTGGCGTCGGCCAGCTGCTGACGCAACTCGTCGGCCTCGGCGCCACCGTCGGCGGCCGGCGCCACAGCACCGCTGTCGCCGGCGGTCAGGGCCTCGACCTGCTTCTTCAGGGTCTCGTTCTCTTCGCCGAGCTGCGCCAGCGTCACCTCGACCTTGTCGACGAAGTTGTCCACGTCCACCGGCTCATAGCCGTTGCGGCGAGCCAGGTGGAAACGAGTCTGACGGACCTGCTCCAAGGTCAAGGTCATGCTTCACCTCACGAAGGAAGGATGGGAAAGAGCCTCGGTCAGGCTATCGGTGCGGACACCCGAACACAAAGGTTCCGGGCAGCTCCGGACGCCGTTCAGACCATGAACAGCAGGACCAGCCGCTGCACGAACGAGAGCCCGAGGAAGAGCACCAGGAAGCCCAGATCCCAGCTGGTCGAGCCGATCCGCACCGGCGGGATGATCTTGCGCATCAGCCGCAGCGGCGGGTCGGTGAGGGTGTAGACGAACTCGGCGAAGACCAGCATGAAGCCGCGCGGCTGCCAGTCCCGGACGAAGAGGGGGACGAACGAGAGCACGG
>JBDHZN010000240.1:0-5306 GCA_039811845.1 Micropruina sp.
CGGTGAGCGCGATCAGCCGCTGCTGGTGCGGGCTGTCCGCGGGCGCGGCCCGCAGGTCGGCCTTCGGTGGACGGTGCTGGCGTTCCTTGGCCTCTTCGACACTCGCGTTGTCGAACGTCGGCAGCAACTGGACGGTGTTCAAACCCGCGTCGGCAAGGCGTTTCAGGTGCCGGGTGCCGAGGCTGTCGCGGGTGAACGCCAGGAAGCTGCCCCGCTCGTCGGCGGGCACGCTCTTGTCGCTGATCGAGAAGTCGCGCACATGCAACTCGTAGATGACCTGATCGACGGCGTGACTCAATCGGGGTGGTGGCGTCGTCCGCCACTGTTCGGGCGCCAGTTCGGGATCGCGCAGGTCGACGATCACCGCATGCGTCGAGTTGACGGTGAGCGAGACCGAATAGGGGTCGGTGACCTGATTGGTCACTACCCGCCGTCCGCTCGGGGCGTAGACGGTGACCTCCCAGCGGTACCGGGCGGCCAGCCAGTCCGGTCCGCCGGAGATCGCCCAGCAGCCGTCGGCCTCGCGCGTGGCCGGCAGCGAACGACCCGAATCGTGCAGATCGTCCTCGGCGGCCCAGATGCGCAGCCGGACGTCGTGCGCGGTCGGCGCCCACAACCGCAGGGTCGGCGTCCGGCCCTGCCAGCTCAGTCCGAGCTGGGCCTGGGTGGCGGCCGCGTACAGGTCGTCCAGCACCCCGGGCAGCTGCAGCGAGCCGGCGTTGACCAGCCGTCCGGACGCCTGGTGCAGGCTGAGCACGACCTGCCCGCGCAGGATCTGCTCGGCCCGCGCCGCGGTCTCGGGCCGGAGCTGCAGGGCCAGATAGCCGCGCAGGTGCGGCCGCTCGATGAGCACGTCCTCGGGCAGGCCGTCGAGGTCGAACCGCACCTCGTCGATGTCCCACACCACGGGTTCGCGGGCGCCCGGATCGATGCCGCCGTCCGGCGACCAGTGCAGCTGCCAATCGAGGTCGGCCGGATCGACACCGCTGGGGACGCCGTCAGCCGGCCACGCGATCAGGTCACGTCGCACCCAGTGTCCGGGCGCGAGTGTCAGATCGGGTGGGCCTTGCAGTCTGCGCATCGCAGCAACCTCATCGTCGAGAACTCCGGACCCGACCATCGTGCCTCGTGACAGCGGATTCGGCGACGCCGCCTCGCGGCGCGTCTACCGCATCTGCGAGGCGCGCGCCTTGGCGTCGGCGATGGACTGTGGGGTCGCGCCGGGCTCGCCCTCGGGAATCGGGACGACGGCGACCGCGGTGCCATAACAGCACACCTCGGAGAACTGGGCGGCGATCTCGCCGGTGTCGAACCGGCAGGCGACGATCGCGTTGGCGCCGCGCTGGGTGGCCTGCTCCCACATCCGGGCCATCACCTGCTGCCGCGAGTCGTAGACCAGTTGGGTGTACTCGTTCACCTCGCCGCCGCCCAGCGAGCGGAAGCTGGCGACGAAGTTCGCGCCGATGTTGGCCGACCGCACGGTCATGCCCATGACCTCGCCGAACACGGCCTCGATGCGGTAGCCAGGAATGTCGTTGGTGGTGACGATCAGCATTGCCGCATCGTATTGCGCGCCGGGTGCCGCTTCCGTCCGGCGAGATCCAGTGAGCGCGTGGAGGACTCCGTCATCCCGGCGAACGCCGGGATCTCAGCGCCGGACCGGGCGCCTGCCGTCCCAACCGGCGAGCCACCGCTGATCGAGCTTGTCGAGATCCTTCCGCGGGTCTCGACAAGCTCGACCACCGAGGCTTGGCTTCGACAAGCTCAACCAACGGTGCCCAGCGTCACTGGTCGTCGGCGAGCGCAGTCGTCCGGCCCAGCAGGTGTGCGTAGCGGCCGCCGGCCGCCCGCAGTTCGGCCTCGGTGCCACGCTCGGCGACCCGGCCTTCGTCGAGCACGACGATCTCGTCACAGTCGGCGACGGTCGAGAGCCGGTGCGCGATGGTCAGCGTGGTCCGGCCCTCGGCCAGGACGTCCAGGGCAGCCTGCACCTCACGTTCGGTGTCGTTGTCGAGGGCGCTGGTGGCCTCGTCCAGCACCAGGATGCGCGGGTTGCGCAGCAGCGTCCGGGCAATGGCCAGCCGCTGCCGTTCACCGCCGGAGAACCGGTGGCCCCGGGAGCCGACCACGGTGTCCAGGCCCTCGGGGAGCTCCTCGACCAGCCCGGCGATCCGGGTCGCCCGGAGCACCTGCCAGAGTTCGGCGTCGGGGGCGTCCGGCCTGGCCAGCAGCAGGTTGGCGCGGATGCTGTCGTGCACCAGGTAGGTCTCCTGGGAGACCACCCCGATGAACCGGCTGCGGTCGGCGGCGGCGAAATCGCGCAGATCGATGCCGTCCACGGTGATCCGTCCGGACGTCGGGTCGTCCAGCCTGACCAACAGGGACGCCAGCGTCGACTTGCCCGACCCGGTCTCCCCCACCACGCCCAGCGAGCCACCGGCCGGGATGGTCAGGGTGATGCCGGCAAGCACGTCCCGGTCGCCGTCGGGATAGCGGAACCGGACCTCCTCGAACCGCACCTCACCGTGAATGGTCGCCGGGTCGATAGCCACCGGCTCGGACGGCTCGGGGACGCCGACCGGCAGGTCCAGGTAGCCGAAGATCCGGCTCAGCAGCGCCATCGACGACACCCACTGGGCGCCGATGTTGAGCAGGCCCATGATCGGTCGGAAGATCGCCACCTGCAGCGTGGTGAATGCGATCAGGGTGCCGATGGTCAACCCTGGGGTGAGTGCCGGGAAGCCGGCGACCAGATAGATCAACGCCGGGATGGCGGCGAAGATGATCTGCATCGTGGCCATCCGCCAACGTCCGGCCAACTGCGAGCGCAACTCCAGCTGGACGAGTTCCTCCGAGGTGGCGGCGAACTCTGCCGAGCGGGGATCGGCCAGGCCCAGGGTGCGGTTCAGGATGGCGCCGTTGATGCCCATCGACTCCTGCACCTCCTCCTGCAGGTCAGCCAGCGCATGCTGCCGGCGCGCCGTCAGGTCGCGGCGGACCAGCGCGACCCGGCGGGTGGTCCAGATCGCCGGTGGCAGCACCAGGGCGGTGAGCAGGGTGAGTTGCCAGCTGAGCGCGATCATCGCTGCCGCGGTGGCGACGGCGGTGGTGAAGTTGGACGCCACCGAGGTGGCCGTCGAGGTCACCACGGACTGCAGGCCGGCGATGTCGTTGGTCAGCCGGGACTGCACCTCACCGCCCCGGGTGCGCTTGAAGAAGTCCAGCGACAGCGACTGCAGATGGTCGAACACGCCGACCCGCAGCCGATGCATCACCCGTTGTCCGACCTCGGTCGCCAGCCAGGTCTGGGTCACCCCCAACAGTCCGGTGACGGCGGCGACCGCGACCATGCCGCTCACGCACCAGACCAGCAGGGTGGTGTTCTGCTGCGGCAGGGCGATGTCGATCACCTCGCGGACCAGGAACGGCTGGGCCAGGCCGGCCACCGAGGTCGCCACGATGGTCAGGGTCAGCACGATCAGCCGTCCGCGATCACCGATGAAGAGCCCCAGCACCCGGCGGGCCGACACCGGCGATTCGGCCAGCTGCGCCCGGTCGTCCGGGTTGATCCGGGCCGGACCACGCTCGATTGCCATCTCCATGACTGCCCCTCTCACCAGTTCACGGCGAGGCTAGCCGCCCCGCCCGGTCTCAGACTCCGGCGTTCCCACGGGGGTTGGGGCTGTCTGCATAGGGTGCGAGCATGGCCGACACGTTGCACCTCAGCGCCGGTGAGTACACCGGCGACCTGCCAATCGCGGAGGGCGCCATCCGTGCGACCGGGCTGTCCGCCGTCCCGACCGACCGTGGCCCGCTCACCTCCTACGACCCCGGATTCGTGAACACGGCAGCCTGCCGCAGCGCGATCACCTACATCGACGGCGACGCCGGAATTTTGGAACACCGCGGCTACCCGATCGAGGAATTGGCCGAGCATTCGACCTTCCTCGAGGTCGCCTACCTGCTGATCAACGGCGAGTTGCCGGCGGCGTCCGAACTTGAGGACTGGGACGCCCAGGTCAACCGGCACCGCCTGGTCCACGAGAACGTGCACGAGATCATCCGGGCGTTCCGCTACGACGCCCACCCGATGGCCAAGCTGATGGCGTCCGTGGCCTCGCTGATGACCTTCTACCCCTCGTCGCGCCGCATTTCCGACCCCGAATCGCGCGAGCTCAACGCCTTCCGGCTGCTGGGTAAGATGCCCACCCTGGCGGCCGCCGCCTTCCGGCATTCGATCGGACGCCACCCCGTCTACCCCAGCGACGAACTCGGCTACGTGGAGAACTTCCTGGCCATGCTGTTCCAGTCGCAGCAGCGGGTCTGGCGCGCCGACCCGCGGCTGGTCCGGGCGCTGGAGGTGTTGTTCATCCTGCACGCCGACCATGAGCAGAACTGCTCCACCACGGCGGTGCGCACGGTGGCCTCGTCCGGCAACGACCTGTACACCTCGTGCGGGGCCGGCATCGGTGCCCTGTTCGGTCCGCTGCACGGCGGCGCCAACGAGGCGGTGCTGCGGATGCTGCGCGAGATCGGCAGCCTGGACCGGGTGCCCGAGTTCATCGAGGGTGTCAAGAACGGCAAGGGCCGACTGATGGGCTTCGGGCACCGCGTCTACAAGAACTACGATCCGCGGGCCAAGGTGATCAAGAAGGCCGTCGACGACGTGTTCGAGGTGCGCGGCACCAATCCGCTGCTCGACATCGCCCTCGAACTGGAGAAGATCGCGCTGAACGACGAGTACTTCGTCTCGCGCAAGCTCTACCCCAACGTCGACTTCTACTCGGGCCTGATCTACGAGGCGCTGAACTTCCCCAGCGAGATGTTCACCGTGCTGTTCGCCGTGCCGCGGACGGCCGGCTGGATCGCGCATTGGCAGGAGCAGTTGACCGATCCCGACCAGCGGATCATCCGGCCCAAGCAGATCTACACCGGTTCTGAGCGGCGTTCCTACCTGCCGCTCGGACGGCGGTGAACCAGAACTGGGTCGCGCCGGTCAGCCTGGCTGGGTGGGGCGTCCGGCTGGTTCCGCTGGAGTTGGGGCATGCCGCAGGGTTGGCCGACGCCGCCGCTGACGGTGAACTGTGGACGCTGCGAGTGACCAGCGTGCCGGAGCCGGGGCAGGAGACGGCCTACCTCGCCGAGGCCCTGGCGACGCCGGACCGGGTACCGTTCGCGGTGCTCAATGAAGCCGGACGCGTGCTGGGCAGCACCAGTTACCACGACATCGCGCCCGAGGTGCACCGGCTCGAGATCGGCTACACCTGGTACCGGCGCAGCGTGCAGCGCACCCATGTGAACACCGC
>JBDHZN010000241.1:0-5292 GCA_039811845.1 Micropruina sp.
TGCGACCGGACACCTCGGTCGACAAGCTCGCGAAGCTGCGGCCGGTCTTCGGCGACGGTCCGGACGCCTCGATGACCGCCGGCAACTCCACCCCGCTCTCGGACGGCGCCGCGACCGTGCTGCTCGCCGAGGAGGGTTGGGCACGCTCGCGCAATCTGCCGGTGCTGGCCCGGATCGTCGACGCCGAGACCGCTGCGGTCGACTACATACTCGGCAACGAGGGCCTGTTGATGGCACCGGTGCACGCCACCGCCCGACTGCTGGCCCGCACCGGCTTGGCTCTGCAGGACTTCGACTACTACGAGATCCACGAGGCGTTCGCCTCCACCGTGCTGTGCACGCTGGCCGCCTGGGAGTCGGCCGACTACTGCCGCGACGTGCTCGGCCTGGACGCCCCGCTCGGCTCCATCGACCGGGCCAAGCTCAACGTGCACGGCTCGTCGCTGGCCGCCGGGCATCCGTTCGCGGCGACCGGCGCGCGCATCCTGGGCAGCCTGGCGAAGATGCTCGCCCAGCGTGGATCCGGCAGCCGCGGCCTGATCTCGGTGTGCGCCGCCGGCGGCCAGGGCCTGGTCGCGATCGTGGAGGCATGCTGATGAAACTCGACGACCTCATCTCGGGCGTACTCGACTCCCGCGTCGGCAGGTCGGTGGCCGCCAAGGCCGGCTTCCCCGAGGCCACCGTGCTGCGCCGCGGCGAGGCCTTCCCCACCGGCGCGATCGCGCTGGGCACCGTCGAACCCACGTCCAGTTCACTGGTTCCGGACGCGCTGGCCGCGCTCGGCGTCACAACCCAGCCCGCGCTTGTCGACACCCCGGACGCCCGCAGCACCGACGCCGACGGCCGCCAGCGTCCGCCCGCCTACCCCGGACGGCTGGGCGCGATCGTCGTGGACGCCACGGCGGCGACCCGGATCGGGCAACTGGAGCAGGTGCGGGCGGTGCTGCGGCCGGCAGTCAAGGCACTGGAGCCGTCCGGACGCGTGCTGATCGTCGCCGCCGACCCGGCCACCGCGTCCGAGGTGGAGACCGCAGCCGTTCGCCAGGCGCTGGACGGCATCATGCGCAGCGTCGGCAAGGAACTGCGCTACGGAGCCACCTGCAACCTGATCCAGATCGCCGATGGCAGCACGCCGTCCGAGCTGGCGCAGGTGTTGCGTTTCGCCTTGTCAGGCCGGTCGGCCTATGTGGACGGCCAGCCCTTCGTGTTGTCCCCACTACCGCCGGTTGAGCTTGTCGAAACCGAGCCGGGTCCCGACAAGCTCGACCAACGAGCGGGCCGGATCGTGGTGGTCACCGGGGCTGCCCGGGGCATCGGCGCGGCCATCGCCCGCCGGTTCGGCGCCGAGGGCGCCCGGGTGGTGGTGGTCGACGTCCCGGTGGCCGGGCAGGCGCTGGCCGGGGTCGCCAACGAGGTGCACGGCACCGCGCTGCAGCTCGACATCACCGTGCCGGACGCCGGCGACCGGATCGCCCGGCATGTGACCGAGCGGTACGGTGCGGACGCCCACATCGATGCCGTCGTGCACTGCGCCGGCATTCTGCGGGACAAGCTGCTGGCCAATCTCGACGAGCAGCGCTGGGCGGCGGTACTGGAGGTGAACCTGGCGGCCCAGTTCCGGATCAACGACGTGCTGCTCGACCCCGACCGCCTCGGCGGGGTCGCGGACGGCGGACGCATCGTCGCCATCGCCTCCACCAGCGGCTGGGCCGGCAACCGTGGCCAGACCAACTATGCGGCGTCCAAGGCTGGGGTGATGGGTATGGTGCGGGCCTTGTCCGCGCAGCTGGCCGACCGCAGGATCGCCGTCAACGGCGTTGCCCCCGGCTTCATCGAGACCGACATGACCGCGTCGATCCCGGTGATCGACCGGGAGATCTTCCGCCGCTCGTCCAGCCTGCTGCAGGGTGGACGTCCGACCGATGTCGCCGAGGCGATCGTCTTTCTCGCCGACCGGGCGACGCCGATGAACGGACAGGTGCTGCGGGTCTGTGGCCAGCTGGTGGTGGGCCGCTGATGAGCGAGGTTGTCGTCCTGGACGGAATGCCGGTGGCCTCGGCACAGTACATCCGCGCCTTGTCGCCGCGCCGGCGTCCGCCGCTCGCCGAGGGTCTGCCGGACCGGGTGGTGAACCTGCTGCATCACCGCTGCGAGGTCGCCGACGTCGCCGCCTATGACCGGGTGTGCGGCTTCGATCTGACCGACGAGCTGCCCTCCACCTGGCTGCACGTGCTGACCTTCCCGCTGCAGCTGACCCTGATGACGGCCGAGGATTTCCCGCTCGCCCCGCTCGGCATGGTGCATGTGAGCAACACCATCACCCAGTTGCGTCCGACGTTGATCGGCGAGCCGCTGGAGTTGACCGTCCGCGCCGAGGGGCCGCGCCCGCATCGGCGCGGCGTCCTGGTCGATCTGGTCAGCGAGGTGCTGGTGGCCGGTGAGCGGGTCTTCCAGGGACGCTCGAGCTACCTGAGCCGGACGGCGAGGCTGGACGGCGACCAAGAAGGGCCTCGACAAGCTCGACCAGCGGAGGGTGAGGACGGGGCTCGGCCAGCGGAGGCTCCGCTGCCGACCGCAGGTCTGTGGCGGCTGCCGTCCGACCTGGGCCGGCGCTATGCCGCGGTGTCGGGCGACGCGAACCCGATCCACCTCAACCCGCTGGCCGCGAAGGCGTTCGGGTTGCCGCGCACCATCGCCCACGGCATGTGGACCCACGCCCACGCGCTGGCCACATTGCAGCCCCGACTACCGGACGCCTACACGGTGTCGGTGAAGTTCGCCAAGCCGGTGCTGCTGCCCTCGACCGTCCGCTTCGCCGCCGCCCAGACCGAGGACGGCTTCGCCGCCCAGCTCACCAACAGAGCCGCTGACAAGGTGCTTTTCACCATGGACGTGTCCGCGCAGTAGATCCGGCGTCCGCCACCCAATCTTCGCGCGGTTCTGGCCACGCTTGAGGTGATGGTGGCCGCGCGGCAGGCCATCGAAACGGAAGTGGCCCCGTGACCGCCGCCATCGAATTCGAAGCAGTCACCAAGCGCTACGGCAAGACCACCACGATGCGGATCCTGCTCGGCCTGCTCCGGATCAGCTCGGGACGTCAGTCGTGCAGCGCGCGTCCCACGGCGTCCAGCTTGGCCTCGACGGCCGCCAGCCGGGCTTCGGCCTCGCCGGGCAGCACGCCACCGGCCACCGGACCGGGCGCCGCGGGGACGCCGCGCCGGCTGAATCGCCACCAGCCGACGGCGACCGTGATCACCAGCGCGGCCGCCATGACGACGAACCGGGGCCACTGCTGGCCGGCCGAGATGCCGATGCCGACGGCGTAGATCATGGTGAACAGGCCGCCGAGGAGTGCCCCGTTGGCCAGCACCGACCCGGTCTTGGCGATCGCCAGGGAGAGCAGCATCACCAGGGTCGCGCAGATCAGCAGCACGATCGACGTGGTCAACCGGTAGGTGTTCCAGTCGCGATCCGAGCCCGACGAGTAGGACGGCTCGGGATAGAAGGTGTTGACGCCGATGCCGATGAAGGCGGTCACCACCAGTCCGAGGAAGAAGCTGAAGATCACCTGCAGCATCGACTGGCCGAGGTCACGTTGCGCGCTCATGTCTCCAAGCGTGCCAGCAAGGTGTCGGCGTAGTGACGTTCCGCGCCAGGAGCCAGCTCGAGAAAGAAGCTCGGCTCGAACAGTTCCAACTCCATCAGCACCGGCCGTCCGGCCTCGTCACGGGCCAGATCGACCCGGGCGTGCACCGGCGGCTCCGGGACGCCACGGGCCGTCATCAACCCGCCGGCAACCGCCAGTACCTCCTCGGCCAGTTCCCGCTCGTCGGACGCGGGCGACACCGGCGTGATCGCTCCCCTGCTGGTGCCGAGCAGGCCGCCGCCCAGCGCCAGCAGCGGGCTGCGTCCGACGGCGTGCACGAAGTGTCCGTCGAAGTGGATCAGCGACCGCTCGCCCACGCGTCCGATCGAGTCGAGGGCGGGCTGCACCATCACCTGCTTGCCGAGGTCGAGGATCTGCTGCGCCAGCCCCAGGGCACCCGGATCGTCCGGCTCGAACAGGCCGGTGTTGGCCGACGAGGCCGAAACGGTGGGCTTCAGCACCACCCGTCCGGGCAGTTCCGCGATGGCCGCCCGCACCTCGTCCGAGGTGCCGCAATAGACGGTCGGGCACACGACAACGCCGTGCTGGGCCAGCTCGCCGAGGTAGTGCTTGTCGAGGTTCCAGCGAATCGTCCGCGGATGGTTCACCACCCGGGTCTGCGACTCGACCCGTCCCAGCCAATCGACGAACTCTGTCACGCGTCGCGCGTAGTCCCACGGCGATTTGATCACCACCAGGTCGCTGTCCGACAACTCGGACGCGGTGCGCCAGTCCACCACGTCGCAGCGCACCCCGCGCTCACCCAGTGCCCGCCGCACCAGTTGCAGTTCCTGGTCGGCCTCGGTCGGGCTGTGCAGGCCGCTGTGGGAGGTGATCAACGTGATGGTGGCCATGCCCCCATCCAAGCGGAGCCGGCCATCGGGGGCATGATGGTCTCGTGACCCAACCATCCGGGCAGTCCGATGATCTGGCAGCCGTGCTGCGCTGGCAGGCCAGCGGCGGCGAGGTGCAGGTGCTGTCCTGGGGACCGCCGCTGGTGGTCTCACTGATCACCTGCGACGGCGGCCAGGAGATGCAGCGGATCACCTCCGACGAGGCCGATCTGCTGACCGAACTCAGTAGCTGAGCCGCAGTTCGCGGCGTCCCCGGTCGGCCACCGAACGAGTACCCCACCACCGCGGCCGATGATCCCTCAGCAGCCTCATCCACCCACAGCGGGTTGATTGCGAAACGGTGACAATCCGCCGCAAACACCCCAAAAGTGCTTGTGCCGGGCCGGTCGTCCGAACTAGCGTGCCCCGCATGCCAGAGCCGCTCGTCATGATCGAAGGCGTCAACAAGCACTTCGGCGATCTGCATGTGCTCAAGGACATCAACCTGTCCGTCGCCAAGGGTGAGG
This sequence comes from Micropruina sp., assembly GCA_039811845.1. Classification (GTDB taxonomy): domain Bacteria; phylum Actinomycetota; class Actinomycetes; order Propionibacteriales; family Propionibacteriaceae; genus Micropruina. The sequence goes on from JBDHZN010000241.1 coordinate 5,007, forward strand.
TAGTGATCCTGATCGGCCCTTCAGGGTCGGGCAAGTCGACCCTGTGCCGCACCATCAACCGGTTGGAGACCTACGAGACGGGCTCCATCACCATCGACGGCAAGAAGCTGCCCGACGAGGGCAAGGAGCTCGCCAACCTGCGGGCCGATGTGGGCATGGTGTTCCAGTCCTTCAACCTGTTCGCCCACAAGACGATCCTGGAGAACGTCACGCTGGGCCCGATCAAGGTGCGCAAGACGCCGAAGGCCGAGGCCGAGAAGCGGGCGATGGAGCTGCTCGATCGGGT
>JBDHZN010000242.1:0-5291 GCA_039811845.1 Micropruina sp.
CCAGGCGTAGCCGAACAGTCCGGTGGCCGCGACCGGATCGACCACTTCCATCCCAATCATGCGCCCTTCCCCCTCATTACTGCGCCGAGCGGGTCAGCTACACGCTGATCATCGCTGGTCGAGCTTGTCGAGACCTCTGCGGCAACCGGTTTCGACAAGCTCAACCAACGGGCATGGGTCTCGATCGATGTGTACTGCATGCGTTGCCTCACCGGTTCAGCAGGTTGGCGTTGTCGACCGAGGTCGAGCGGCGGGTCTTGTAGATGCTGACGATGATGCCGAGGCCGACGACCACCTCAGCGGCGGCGACCACCATCACGAAGAAGCTGGCCACCTGCCCGTCGAGCTTGCCGTGGTGGTAGGCGAACGCCACCAGGGCCAGGTTCGCCGCGTTCAACATCAGCTCCACCGACATGAAGGCCACCAGCGCGTTGCGCCGGATCATCACGCCGACAGCGCCGATCACGAACAGGATCACCGCCAGGTAGAGGTAGTGGTCGATCACAGTTCCTCGTCCTCCTCATCGCCGACCCGTTCGGCCGCCGCGAAGGCGTCCGCGGTGATCTGCTTGAACTGCGCGCTGTCCAGCTGGACGCCGCGCTCGGTGAGGGTGCGGCTGACCGACTCGTCGGCGATGCTGCCGTCGGGCAGCAGGGCCGGGGTGGCGATCGAGTTGCTGCTGGCGAAGACGCCCGAGTTGGGCAGTGAGCCCGGGTGGGTGCCGCTGGTGGCGTAGGCCTTCATCCGCTCCTCGGCCCGTTCCTTCTGGCCCAGCTTCGGCTTGGTGCGCTGCGCGTGGGCGAAGATCATCGCGCCCACGGCGGCGGTGATCAGCAGCGCCGAGGTGAGTTCGAAGACCCACACGTAGCGGCCGAACAGCAGCTCGGCCACCCCCTCGACGTTGCCGCCCGCGGCCGCCTCGGCCGCCGCGGTGGTGGTCGCCGGTGCGGTCACTGCACCGCCGATCGAGAACACCATCAGGCCGAGCAGGCCGAGCGCACCCAGCGCCGCCAGCACCCGCTGGCCCTTGATCGTCTCGACGATCGAGTCGGGGGTGTCGACGCCGACCAGCATCAGCACGAACAGGAACATCATCAGTACCGCGCCGGTGTAGACGATGATCTGGACGGCGAACAGGAACGGTGCCGACAGCGACGCGTAGAGCACCGCCAGGCAGACCATGGTGAGCGCCATCGACAGCGCCGAATGGACGGCCTTGCGGAACAACACCAAGCCGAGCGCACCCAACACCATCAGCGGTGCGCAGATCCAGAACACGACGGTCATCGGGCCTCCTGCGCCGAGGGTGTCCGAGTGTCCGGAGTGCCGGTCTTCGGCAGGCCGAGGAAGTACGTCTTCTCGTCGTTGCCGAGCCGGCGCGGATGCGGCGGCGCCTCCATGCCGGGCAGCAGTGGCGCGAGCAGCCGTTCCTTGGTGTAGATCATCTTCTCGCGGGTCGTGTCGCCGAGCTTGAACTCGTTGGTCATCGTCAGCGCCCGGGTCGGGCAGGCCTCGATGCACAACCCGCACAGGATGCAGCGCAGGTAGTTGATCTGGTACACCGAGCCGTACCGCTCACCGGGGCTGAACCGGGCGTCCTCGGTGTTGTCCGCGCCCTCGACGTAGATGGCGTCCGCCGGGCAGGCCCAGGCGCACAGCTCGCAGCCCACGCACTTCTCCAGGCCGTCCGGCCAGCGGTTCAGCTGGTGCCGTCCGTGGAACCGGGGCGCGGTGACCTTGACCTTGCCCTTCTCGGGGTAGCCCTGGGTGAACGTCTTGCGGAACATCGTCCGAAAGGTGACGCCGAAACCGGCCCACTGTTCTGCGAAGGTCGCCATCAGGCGTCCGTCCTTTCCGCTTCGGCATGGACCACGTCGGCCTGCTCAGGCAGCCGCTGACCGGGCATCGGCGGCACCGGGTAGCCGCCTGCGAACGGGTCGAACTGCCCCGGCTCGGCAAGCTCGGGTTCGGGTTGTCGATCGAGCCACCACCACAGGGCGAACAGCGCCAGCACCACGACCACGAGACCGCCGATCACCAGCGGGTTGGCCAGCCAGTTCTGCGCTCGGGCGATCCGCACGGTCGAGATCAGCATCACCCAGACCAGCGAGATCGGGATCAGCCACTTCCAGCCCAGGGTCATGAACTGGTCGTAGCGGAACCGCGGCAGCGTGCCGCGCAGCCAGACGAACACCGAGATCAGCAGCTGCACCTTGAGCATGAACCAGAGCGGACCCCACCAGCCCTGATCCATCGCTGGGATCAACGCGTTGATCGGCCACGGGGCGTGGAAGCCGCCCAGGAACAGCGTGGTGGCCACTGCCGACACCGTCGCCATGTTGATGTATTCGGCGAGGAAGTAGGTGGCGTAGCGGAAGCCGGAGTACTCGGTCAGGTAACCCGACACCAGTTCCGATTCACATTCGGGCAGGTCGAACGGCGCCCGGTTGGTTTCGCCGACCATCGAAATCAGGTAGATCACGAACGACGGGAAGAGCTGCAGGAAGAACCAGTTCTGCAAACCCAGGTTCACCCCGAAGAAACTGAACGGCTGGCCCTGCACGTCGACGATCTCTGCGGTCGACATCGAGCTGGCGTGCAGGAACACTGCGACCAGGGCGAGGCCCATGCTGAGTTCGTAGGAGATCATCTGCGCCGAGCTGCGCAGCGCACCGAGCAGCGAGTAGGGCGAGTTGGACGACCAGCCGGCCAGCACGAAGCCGTAGATGCCGACCGAGGCCACCGCCAGGATGACCAGCACCGAGATCGGCAGGTCGGTCAGTTGCAGCCGGGTCCGCACACCGAAGATCTCCACCTCGCCGCCGAACGGCATCACCGCCCAGGCGGTGAAAGCGGCAGTGCCGGCGATCAGCGGGGCCAGGGTGAACAGCACCCGGTCGGCCGATTTGGGCCGGAAGTCTTCCTTCATGATCAGCTTGCTGCCGTCGGCGACCGCCTGCAGCAAACCGAACGGGCCGTTCATGATCGGGCCGAGTCGGTGCTGCATCTTGCCGACCAGCCGGCGCTCGTACCAGACGTTGAAGATCGTCCAGACCAGCAGCACCACGAACAGCACCACCACCTTGAGCAGCACCAGCCACCACGGGTCGGTGCCGAACAGGGAAAGGTCGAGCGGGATCATGCCGCACCTCCTTCGCTGAGTGCGTCGGTCGGACCGCTCACGGTGACCCCGGCACCATGCACTACGCCAAGCTCGGACAGCGGCGTGCCGGGAGCGTGAGACGGCACCCAGATCGTGTCGGGAGCCATCCCGGAGGTGACCTCAAGCGGCAGGATCAGCCAGCCGTCGCCTCCAGCGACCAGCACCGCATCGGTCAGCCCGTGCGCCTGCGCCACCTCGGGCGAGGTGCGGGCCACCACCGGACGGGCGGTCGCCTGCAGCGCAGGCTCGTTGTCGTTGGAGCGGGAGCCGTCGATCATCTCGCGCCAGGTGGCCAGCGCCAGCTCGCCCTCGGCGGGGCCGGCCACGGCGCGGGTCCGGGCCAGCGGGGCGCGCTCGCCGTCCCAGCCGCCCAGCTCGTCCAGTTCGGTGAGTGCCTGCTTGGCGGTCCTGATGCCCAGCGGACGGCCGAGCGCGTCGGCCAGCGCGGCCAGCACCCGCAGATCGGTCATCGGCTGGTTCGGCTGCTTGATGACGGTGTTCACCCGGCCCCGGCGATGCTCCCAGTTCAGGAAGTGGCCGGGACGCTCCTCGATCAGCGCGATCGGGAACACCACGTCGGCGCGCTCGGTGACCTCGCTGATCCGCTGTTCCAGGCTGATCACGAACGACGCCTCCTCGATGCCCTGGCGGGCCTCTTCGGCGTGGGTGAAGTCGGACGGCTCCAGGCCGCTGACCAGCAGGGCGAGGCCGCCGCCCCGGGCGGTGGCGAGTTGCGCGTCGGCGTCCAGTCCGGGCGCACCGGGCAGGCTGTCGACACCCCAGGCGGCCTGGACGTCGACCCGGGCCCGCGCCTCGGCGGCCGGACGGCCGCCCGGTAGCAGGTTCGGCAGGCAGCCGGCCTCGATCGCGCCCCGGTCACCGGCGCGGCGCGGCATCCAGCCCAGCCGGGCGCCGGTGCGGTCGGCGAACTCGGCGACGGCGGTGAGCAGGCCCGGCACGGTCGCGGCCCGGTCCCCCACCAGCACGATGGTGTCGGCGTCCGCCTGCAGGCCGGCCAGCACCTCGGCTTCGGTGCCCGGTACGGTCGGGATCACCTCGGCGCTCAGCTTGCGGGAACCCTCGGAGGTCAACGGCGCCAGGGTGACCACCTTGGTGCCGTGCTTGCGGACCGCCTTACGCAGCCGCAGGAAGACCATCGCGGCCTCGTCCTCGGGTTCAAAGGTGACCAGCACGACCTGCTTGGCGGCCTGCAGCGCGGTGTAGCTGAGCCGCTCCGAATCCATCGGCTGGCCGGCGACCCGGTTGGCCAGGAAGCCGGCCTCCTCGGCACTGTGCGGACGGGACCGGAAGTCGATGTTGTTGGTGCCCAGCACCGTCCGGGCGAATTTGGCGTAGCCGTAGGCATCTTCGACGGTGAGCCGGCCACCGGTCAGCACACCGATCCGAGAGCCGGCCTTGCGCAGCCCGGCCACCGCGGCGTCGATCGCCTCGGGCCAGGACGCCACCCGCAGCTCGCCGTCCTCGCGGATCAACGGACGGGTCAACCGGTCGGCGCCGCGTCCGGACTTGAACGCGAACCGGCCGCGGTCGCAGTTCCACTCCTCGTTGATCTCGGGGGCGTCGCCGGCCAGCCGCCGCTTCACCTGGAAGTGCCGGTGGTCGGTGCGCAGCTGACAGCCGCCCGCGCAGTGCTCACAGGTGGTGGGCGTGCTGACCAGGTCGAACGGACGGCTCTGGAACCGGTAGTCGGCGCTGGTCAGGGCACCGACCGGGCAGATCTGGATGACGTTGCCGGAGAAGTAGGAGTTGTACGGGTGGTCCTCGTAGAAGCCCACCTGCTGCAGCGCACCGCGCTCGACCAGGGTGATGAACGGGTCGCCCGAGATCTGCTCGGAGAACCGGGTGCAGCGGGCGCACAGGATGCACCGCTCGCGGTCGAGCAGGATCTGCGCCGAGATGCTGACCGGCTTGGGGAAAGTCCGCTTGACGCCCTCGTAGCGGGACTCGCCGCGTCCGGCGCTCATCGCCTGGTTCTGCAGCGGGCATTCGCCGCCCTTGTCGCAGATCGGGCAGTCCAGCGGATGGTTGATCAGCAGGAACTCGATCATCCCCTTCTGGGCCTTCGCCGCCACCGGCGAGGTCTCCTGGGTGAGGATCTTCATCCCCG
>JBDHZN010000243.1:0-5272 GCA_039811845.1 Micropruina sp.
CGGCTGGGAAGCACGCCGATGTGAGCGCCGCCGTAGCTGGCTCGGCCCCAAGGGGTCCCGATCGCAAGGGCTGCTTGGAAGGCGGCCAGCCCTGCCAGCCCCACGGCCACTGCTCCACGCACCACGGAGCGTCGCTGGTGCTCAGCACCCTGTCGCGTCTGCCTCGGCCCAGTCACACGGCCATCATGCCTCGGCCGGTCATGCCGCAACCGGTGCGGAATCGGCGAGCCGATGACCAGTGAGGTCTCCGCGTGTTCGAGGTGGCACGTCGGGCTGTACGCGAGACGCCGCGGTGGGAGGCTTGGCCCGTGCAAGAGCGGCTGCCTCTCGTGGTGTTGATGGCGGTCTTCGCCTTCTGGATCTACTCCCTGGTGGACTTGATGAGGACCCCCGAGCGGGACAATCTCCGACGCGGCCACATAGTCGGCGGGCAACACGACGCTGAGGTGGCTGCGGGTGTGGAGGGCTCGGAGGCTGCCGTTGGGGGTGATGGCGGTGATGGTCCAGCGGTCGCCGTTCTTCACCCAGTCGGTCGGGGACACGCGGAGGTGGCGGTCGTTGGTGCGGGTGATGATCACATCCCCGATCGAGGCGGTCAGTCCGTCGGCGAGCTCGACCTCACGTGTGACGAGTTCGCCGGTGAGGCGGTGGGTGCGGGCGCGGGTGTTGAGTTCGGCGACGAGGTCGCGGGTGGGGGCGAGCATGATCGTGTCCGACCCCTGCTGCTGGTCGTTCTGCCAGGCGTCGAACACCTGGTTGGTGATGGTGGCCAGATCACCGACATGGACGCGTCCGCGGTCGAGGTAGAAGCCGAGCGCCTCAGTCTGGCCGTCACGCAGGGCGAGCGAGGCGCCGCCTTCGGCGGGGTCGGCGAAGCGGACGAGTTCGTTCAGCCGGGCGGCACCATGGTGGGTGGCGATGTCCCGTAGGACGCCGCCGGCGCCGATCGCGGCCAGCTGTTGGTCGTCGCCGACCAGGCGGACGCTGCCCCCACGAGCCAGGATGTGGCCCACCGCCGCATCCAGGGAGAGGGTGTCGGCCATGCCGGCCTCGTCGATCACCACCAAGGTTTGGGGGCCGATCTGGGCAGCCCAGTCGGGCAGGTCATGGTGGTCGATGGACCAGGTGAGTTTGGCGAGCGTGTCGGTGTGCGTGTCGATCTGCGCCCCGAGCGCGGCCGCTGCCGCTGCGGACGGTGCGAGGCCCAACACGGTGCCGCCGGCTTCGGTCCACGCCGTCGCGAGGGCCCGCATCGCGGTGGTCTTCCCCGACCCCGCCGGTGCGATCGCGACCTGGACCCGGGCGCCGGAGCCGGCCATCGCCCGGACGAGGGCGACCTGCCCGGCGTTCAACTCCACCCCGTTCGCGGTGCTTTCCAGGAGGGCGACGGCGATGGTGGCCCCGTCGACGACCATCCCATCCCGACGGGCCGCTGCCTCAATGAGGCGTTGTTCGGCGGCGAGGATCCGCGGCGACGTGAACAACTCCGCGCCGGCGACCGTGTACACCGACTGCCCATCCGCCCGCCGCAGCACTGCAGGCTCGCGGACGCTGTCGTCCGGCACCGCCAACCGCACTGAGTGCTGGGCGAGTGACACGGCGACGAGACGGTCCACGGTCGCCTCCAGCAGGGTGGTGGCGACGTTCGCGGTCCGCGCGCGGCGTTGCGCTTCGGCGCGCACATGCCAGGACTGCCACGTCGCCCGCGCCCCCTCGACCGTCGCGACGATGGACGCCGCCGTGCTCGCGAACCACGCGTCGTCCAACGCGGGGCCGGGTGCGCGGGTGGGGTGGAGGGCGGTGTGGATCATGCGGCGGATGCCACCCGGGCCACCCAACACCTGCTCGGCCTGAGCGCGCCAGCTGGCGCGTTGCTCGGCGAGGGTGCGGGGTTCGTGCTTGTCCTGCCGGGTTTCGAGGTTGGCCTGCTGCGCCAGCACGAGGGTCTCGATCGCGGTCGGCGGCCGCCCGTGCGCGGACTGGAAGTCGGTGGCCAACTCCGCCTGCCGCTGCTCGATGCTGCGCCGGCGGGCGGACCAACGCCGGTTCAAGGCCGGGTCGATGCCGTCGATCTCCCGAACCGGACGGCGTCCAGCACTGGTGGTCCGGTCGACGAACTGGACGCCCAGCGCGTCAGCCAGATGTCGTTCGAGGGCGGTGTTGTAGGTCTCCGAGGCGGTGACCTTCGCCTTGAACAGCACCCGGCCGTCGATCGACAGCCAGCGCCCATCCAACGTCTGCACCTTGTTCGCCACCGCGACGTGGGTGTGCAGGTCGGGGTCCCCGGCGCGGGAATCACGGTGGGTGAACGCCGCGGCCACGAGGCCGCGGACGTTGACCTGGCGGACGCCCTTCGCGCCGGTCCGGGTGAACAGGGCGTGGTCCTCGATCAGCTTCAGGGCGTCGGCGATGGCCGCGTGGTGGGCGCGTTCGATGATCGCGGCCGTGTGCGGGTCGGCGAGCGCCCACAGGGTCGACACGCTCTTGACCGGCGAGAACGTGAGATCAAACCCGGCGATCGCCGTGGTCTGCGGACGGGACAGCTTCGCGATCAGGCCGGCGAGCTCACGCGCGTCGACCGGGTCGCGGCCGAACTCGGCGCGGAAGAACTCCCGCCCCACCTCGGTCCGGATCCGGGCGCGTTCGTCGGCGGCGACCGCCGAGCGCGCCGGAGCCCCCTCCAACAAGTTCAAGGCGGCCAGGCGCTTGGCGACCTCAACGCGGAACGGGGACACGTCGTTCGCGTGGATCTTGAACGGTGCCCCCAGCCGGGACACCGCCAGGTAGTCGGCTTCGGTGAGGCCCGGCCCGTGAAGGGCGTCCATCCGCTGCTGGGCGAGCGGGTGCAGTCCGGCGCCGAACAGGTTCTGCATCTGCTCCGCGGTCACCACATCGCCAGCGTCCACACCGTCGATACCGGCCATGCCGGAGCCCACCCACTGGCCGGGGGTTTCGCCGCGCTCGGTGTAGTAGGAAGCCAGTCCGAGGTGGCCCTTCTCGGTGGTGTCCTGCACGGCGACCTGCCGGGTCAGGTAGTCATACCCCGATCCGGCGGTGATCTTGTGCAAGCTCATCACACCCTCCAGAAGTGGTTTCTGAGCCTCTCCAGGGACACTTCCGGCGAAAATTGGTCCGACGAGTTCTGGGACAGTCCGACCTGGGTGCACTAGGTGTGTGCCACATGAGGACGTCGGGACATTGGGGAGGGACATTGGTGTGGGCATGGTGGTCACCAGCGGTACCGACGAGGTGGAGGCAGGCTCGCGGTCGTGCGCCCCTATAGTCCTGCCATGGGGGAACCGTCGAAGTATGAGCTGCAGGCGTGGCAGGAGATCGTGGACTCCCGCAACCGGTGGTGGAGGCGGGCCGGTCATGAGGTGGGTGACGCCGTGGCTGCCCGTGTCTCCGAAGTCGACCAGAAGGCTCGCGGGTTCGTCGGGAGGCACCCGCGGCTCCAGTCAGGGATGAGCCAAGCGGGCGCGCTCGTCAGCCGTGGCGGCGAGGCCGTTGTGAACCTGGTCCCGGACGTCGCAAGGGACTGGACAGGGCAAGCGGTGGGGGCGGCCGGACGGACGATCAGGGACCTGACTCGGATTGGACTGACACCGCAACGCGTTGTCGCGAAGCACCAGAAGAAGAACCACCCCGTCGAGCAGCTGAGCGACGTCCGCGATCTCGACCTGGAACAGGTCGACATGGTTCGAGGACACAACGTTGGCCTCACTTACGTCTATCCGTTGCTCGGCGCCGCCTCGGGAGCCGGTTCCGCGCTGGTCATCACGGGTGGCGAACTCACCATCGTGCCTACCGCCGGTGCGTCTGCAGCACCGACCGCCGGTGCCGTGTTGGGCGCACTCGCCGCGGATGCCGCTTGGGTGACGGGCCTGCTGTCCAGGGCTGTTGGCGCGATTGCGCTCAACTACGGCTTCGACCCCAAGCAGCCTGGGGAGAAGCTCTTCGTGACGGCTGTCGTCAACGCTGCCTCGGCAGGGACGACGGGGGCCAAGATGGCTGCGATGAGGGACCTGTCCTACCTCACCCAGAAGCTGTATCGGAACCAAACATGGGCCGTCCTCAACAAGTCGAGAATCGCCTCGGCCCTCGGCGAGGCAGCCGAAGCTCTCACGCTCAAGTTCACGAAGAAGTCCCTGGGCAAGGCTGTGCCGGTCATCGGGATCGGGCTGGGTTTCAGCCTGAACCTCGACACGGTGGCTCGAACCATCGAAACCGCAGACACGGCCTATCGGCGCCGCTTCCTGCTCGACAAGTATCCGCACCTGGAGAAGTTGGAGCCTGCACTCGATCCCCACGACGCCGACGACCCAAGTGAGGAAGTCGAGGAGATCATCAGCATCACCGATCTGCTGCAACAGACTGCGGACTCTGGCGCAACCCATGACCTGGATCACGACGAGGGCTGGGACGAACCACGCGCCTGACGCGGCGCAACGCGTTCCTCACGCAGGCTTCCACTGACCGCCTGCGCCGAGAAGAGTGCTCTACGGCCGTGTTGAAGGTGTGCTCCCATGCTTGCTGAGCGTCCTACGTTCCGGAGTCCGTTGCCGCGGAGTCCAAGCTGCCCCCCGCGAGGCCAGCCTCCAACTCCTGGCCGGTCGGATCCTCAGTCCCGTCCAGCAGGAAGCCGAGGAACCAGAGGTCAGGGCAGACCAGCCCGGGTGAACTCCTGCTGCAACCGCGGACGCCGGCGGTGGGCCTCCCGCAGGTCGGCGACCAGCGCGTCGATGCCGTCGGCCACCTCGGTGTCGCGGGTGAGCGCGCGCAGGTGGGCGAGCTTCCGCGCCGCGGCCCGGTAGTGCTGGGCATCGGCGTGCTCAAGATGATCGAGCACCTGCCGGGTGTGGATCGGCACGACTGCGAGCGGATCGACCTTCTCGTACCGGTCAGCCAAGGTTCCCCACAGGCCGGGCTCGTCCAGACCGAGCGAGTGGGCCAGCTCCCACGCCAACTCGACGTCGTCCAGGGTGTGCAAGGCGAACGACACGGCCTCGGCCGGCCGCTGGCTCAGCGCGTCCATCACGCGCTCTCGGTGGTCGGGCCACGCCTGGCCGGCAGCAGCCCGGACGCCGTCGGCGTGGGTCGCGGTCGGCCACCGGTCGAACACCGCCAGCCGGGCGGCGAGTTCCTCGGCCGGCCGGTGCTCGGCCACCAGCCGGCACCAGAGGCGGGCGGCGTGGACCGACTGGTGGCCCCGGTCGAAGAAGGTCGCCTGGCGTGCCCAGTCGATCGCGAGGTCGGTCTCGCCGATCTCCGC
>JBDHZN010000244.1:0-5178 GCA_039811845.1 Micropruina sp.
CACCGCGTACATGGACGCCGCGACGGCCAGCAGCACCTGCGCGGTGCAGATGTTGGACGTGGCCCGGTCGCGCCGGATGTGCTGCTCGCGGGTCTGCAGGGCGAGCCGCAGTGCCGGGGTACCGTCGGCGTCCTTCGACAGGCCGACGAGGCGTCCGGGGAGTTGCCGCTCCAGGCCCTCCCGGACGGCCATGTACGCCGCATGCGGGCCGCCGTAGAACAACGGAACACCGAACCGCTGGGTGCTGCCGACCGCGATGTCGGCGCCCCACTCGGCGGGTGAGGTGAGCAGGGTGAGGGCGAGCAGGTCGGCGGCTGCGATCACCGCGGCGTTGTTGTCGTGGGCGGTGGCGGCGATCGCGCGCAACTCGTCCGCGCTGCGCACACCGCCGTCCGCGCCGGGCACCTGGACGACGATCGCGAACGCCTCGTGGGTCTGCAACGCCTCCACCAGGTCGCCGTCGACCACCACGACGTCGATGCCGGTGGCCAGGGCGCGGGTGCGGACGACGGCCAACGTCTGCGGCAGCACCTGGGCGTCGACCAGGAACACCGAGCCTTTGCGGGTGATCCGCCGGGTCAGCGCCATCGCCTCGGCGACCGCGGTGCCCTCGTCCAGCAGGCTGGCGCCGGCGGTCGGCAACCCGGTCAGGTCGGTGATCATGGTTTGGAAGTTGAGCAGCGCCTCGAGGCGTCCCTGGCTGATCTCCGGTTGGTACGGGGTGTACGCGGTGTACCAGGACGGGTTCTCGAGAACGTTGCGGCGGATCACCGGCGGTGTGAGGGTGCCGTGGTAGCCGAGCCCGATCATCGCCCGGCGCGGACGGTTGGCGGCGGCGAACCCGGCCAGCTCGGCGGCCGCGGCCGCCTCGTCCAAAGCTGCCGGAAGGTTCAGCGGGCCGTCCAACGCGATACCGGACGGCACGGCCGCCGCGGTCAACTCGTCCAGCGACCCATAGCCGACGACCTCCAGCAGTTTCGCCCTATCCTCCCCGACAGCCCCGATGTGACGAGTGGTGAAGGCAACCATCCGCGCTCTCCTGTTGTCCGCTCCGGCGTCCGACGACGCCCCGGATCACAAACTATCCCAACCCGTCATCCCGCGGCCGCTCCCGTCCCCACGGGTCACCAAGGGTGAAAGTTCTGCCCAACCAGCAATCGCTCGGCTAGCTATCGAGGGAAGCGCTGATCATCCACGTCATCCCGGGCTCCGACCCGGGATCTCCGGCGGGAGAGATCCCGGATCAAGTCCGGGATGACGATGAAGGCTTCGATCAGCGCTTTCCTAGCCGAGCGATTGTGTGGAGCAGAAAGGCGGGCGTCAGCCGGCGGCGCGGGCTCGCCGGCGGCGGGACAACTCGTCGGCGGGGGCCGGAGCGGCCTCCTCGTCCTGGGCGCGTTCGCTGGGCAGCGTCGACAGGCTGCCTTCGATGTCGCGCCAGACACCACCCAGCGCGATGCCGAACATGCCTTGGCCACCCCGCAGCAGATCGATCACCTCATCGTCGGAGGTGCATTCGTAGACCGAGACGCCGTCACTCATCAGCGTCACCTCGGTGAGGTCGTCGACACCGCGGGCTCGCAGATGGTCGATCGCGGTGCGGATCTGCTGCAGCGAGATGCCGGCGTCGATCAGCCGCTTGATCACCTTGAGCAGCAGGATGTCGCGGAAGCCGTACAGCCGCTGGGTGCCGGAGCCGCTGGCGTCGCGCACCTGGGGCACCACCAGCCCGGTGCGGGCCCAGTAGTCGAGCTGGCGGTAGGTGATCTCGGCCGCCCGGCAGGCCACCGGGCCGCGGAAGCCGACGTCCTCAGGCAGCGGTGCGAAGTCGCCGTCGAAGAGCAGGTCCTGTGCGTCCACCGGGTGCTCCGCCGCCTCGTCCAGACCGTTCACTTCATCCGCCTTCACTCGTGTGGGTGCCACCCCGACCGCAACGCCGGGTTCCTTCGTCTTCCATGACGCTAAAACCGCGGCCCCGGAACGGTCAACGACACGCCGCGAACAGTGCTGTCAGGCTACCAACCCTCCACCTGAACCTCAGGGTTGCTACTCGAAATCGTCCGGGTTCACCGAGTCGAGGAACTGCCGGAACTGTTCGACCTGGTCCTCACCCGGCTGTTCCTCCGGGGCCGGTTCGGGGACGACGCCGACCGAGTTCAGCACACCTTCGGCGACCTTGATCGGTACCCCGGCGCGCAGCGCGACCGCGATCGCGTCCGACGGTCGAGCGTTCACCGGACGCCCGTCGACGATCAGTTCGGCGTAGAAGACGCCCTCTTGGTGCCCGACGATGTGCGCGACCGACACCTCGCCGCCGAGGCTCTCGACCAGGGCCAGGATCAACTCATGACTGGACGGGTGGTCGGCGTCCGGCGCCTGCAACGCACCCAGGATCCCGGACGCCCCGGCCGCGGTCATCCAGATGGCGAGCTGGCGTGGGCCGTCCACCTCTTTCAGGATCAGCACCGGGGAGCCTTCCTCGGAATCGAGCCGGACTTCGACGACGGTCAACTCGCGCATGGTTCCACCTACTGAGGCATCGTGGATCGCATGATCGCCGCGTGCGCGTGCATCACCAGTTGCATGACCTCCTTGGCCAACTGGTGGGGCGACTGGCTGCGGCGCAGATGCGGGGTGATGGCCTGCTCGATCAGCCCCACCTCGCGTTCGGCTGCCTGTTTGACGACACGCAGATGCCGCGCGTCCATGCCGTAGGCGGACAGCTTCCGAGCGGCCACCGCGACGGTGAGCGCGTCGCGTCCGTAGTAGACGGTGCCGCGGCGAGGGTTGACCAGCGCGTGCCGCTCCAGTTCGGACAGGCTGGCCTCGGACAGGCCGCTCAGTTCGAGCAGCTCACGCCGGGTGATCCGGATCGGACGCTTCGAACTGCGTGGCTGCTGCGGGCCGCCGCCGGCGGTCACCGACGGCACCTCGGCGGCGGCCGCCGCGCCGGTCAGTGGCTCGAGCCGCGGCGGTTCCTCACCGCGGTCCATCGCCTCCAGATGCTCACGGATCACCTTCAGCGGCAGGTAATGCGACTTCTGCACGGTCAGGATGTAGCGCAGCCGGGTGATGTCGGATTCGGCGTAGCGCCGGTAGCCGGACGGGGCCCGCTCGGGTGAGATCAGGCCCTCGCTCTCCAGGAAGCGGATCTTGGAGATCGAGATGTCCGGAAAGTCCTCCTTGAGTACCGAGAGGACCTGACCGATGCTGCGCAATCCGTAAGCCATACGCGATCAGCCTGGGTGGGTGAAGAAGAGCATCCGGAACTTGCCGATCTGCACCTCGTCGCCGCGACGCAGGGCCGTCGGGGTGTCGATCAGCGCCTTGTTCACGTAGGTGCCGTTGAGGCTGTTCTCGTCCTCGACCCAGACGTGGCCGTCGCGACGGACCAGCCGGGCGTGATTGCGGGACACCGTGATGTCGTCGAGGAAGATGTCACATCGCGGGTGCCGGCCCGCCGTCGTCACATCAGAGTTGATCAGGAACCGCGCCCCGGCCGCGGGGCCCTGACGCACGATCAGCAGCGCCGAATCGGACGGCAGCATCGAAATCGCCCGGAGGTCTTCGGCACTGAGGTCTTCGGCGAGCTGTTCCTCGGTCAGGTTGGCGTCGACCGCGGGACTCACCCGGGTGGTGTCGCCGCTCTGCACCGAGTTCGTCAGCGAGGTCCCACAGTTGGCGCAGAAATTGCTGGTGTCAGCGTTTTCGTGTCCACAAGCGGGGCACTTGATCATCGTCCGGGCCTTCCTGCGCGAACGCTGCGGTGGCTAGGTGAAAGGTGTACAACGTCAGGCTAAGCCAGAGGTTGACGGTTCGCTACTCTTGGGCCAATTCCGCGTAGCCGTCGGCGTCCAGCGCGTCGTCGAGTTCGGACGGGTCGCTGACCTCGATCTCGAACATCCAGCCGTCGCCGTAGGGGTCGGAGTTGATCACCTCGGGCGTCGTGTTCAGCAGCTCGTTCACCGAAGTGATCACCCCGGAGGCCGGCGAGAACACGTCTGAGACGCTCTTGGTGGACTCGACCTCGACACAGGCGTCGTCCTTGGCGACCTCTTCACCGACCTGCGGCAGGGACACGTAGACCACGTCGCCCAGCGCGTCGGCGGCGAACGAGGTGATGCCCACCCGAACGGTGGAGCCGTTGCCGGTGCGCACCCATTCGTGCTTATCGGTGTACTTCAGATCCTCGGGATACACAGCTGACTCCTTGGCCGTGGCGGACGTGACGGATGCGCGGCATCCAGCGCACACACTACCCAGTTCCGGACGGGCCGCGCCCGGGGGTGGATGCGAAGACGGGCAGGTTCAGGCGGGCTTCGCGAACCGATTGCTCGGCGGAGCGACGACGGCGTTGATCGTCAGCTTGCCGTCGGCGACGATGTTCACCGTCCCACCGATCCTTGAGCTCTCCACCTCGCTGACCAGCCCCCCGCTGAACTGCGTGGCCTCGGTGAGCGCATGCGGGTCGCCGATCACGTCGATGGTGATCGGTCGGGTGATCTGTTCGCCGCCCACCACCAGTGATCCACCTGGCCCGGGCCCGAACCAGGTGGACGCCACCACGCGGATACTGCCGTTGATCGCGATCACCTCGGCGCCGGCGTCCCGCATCTCTTCGATCGTGTTGAGCAGCAGCTCGGAGGTCACCTTGTGCTGCGGATCGTTGATCGTGATCCGGACGCCGGGCCCCTGGGCCGGCGCGGTACCGCCGAGGATGGCCAGTACATCGAGTCGGCGCTGCGCCTCCTCCTTGGCCACCTGCTCGGAGTCGACGCCGCTCTGCAGCTGGCGTTGGGTGGCTTCGAGTTCGGCGATCTCGGATTCGAGCTGCCGGCTCTGCGCGGTCAGGTCGTCCAGCAGCTGCACCAGGTCCGCGCGTCGCAAGGTGGAATAGTCAGTCTCGGAGGTCTGCGTCCGCACCTGCATGGCGACGGCCAGCCCGCAGACCAGCAGAATCGCGGCGAACACCACCTGCGCCCGCCCCGGCTTGACGAAATCTCGGACGAGTTCGCGCCAGTTGATCGGCTCGGGCGCCGACCCCGCGTCCGAATCGGACGGCGTGGCGTGCCCAGCCGGTGACTCGTCCGAGGCCGCAGCCGGCGTCGAAGGCACCTCGGCAGGGCCGACGTCCGCGTCGAGTTGCTCGTCGGCACGGGGATCGTCGGGACAGGGATC
>JBDHZN010000245.1:0-5138 GCA_039811845.1 Micropruina sp.
TGTAGGCGTCCCGGATGACGTTGCTGATCCTTCCCCGGGAGGACACCTCGTAGCCGTTCTCCCGAGCCCACCGGCGCATCGCGTCGAGTTGATCCTTATCGGTGCGCGCGGGAGCACTGCCCCCGACCCGCCGCACACCACCTATCCGGCGGCCAGCGGCGAGGTAGGCGGCCAGCACGTCCCGGAGGGAGCGGGCATTCTCGGCGCTCAGGTCGATCTCGTATGTGACGCCATCAAGCGCGAAGGTCACCGACTCATCCGCAGCTCCCCCACTGAGGTCATCCTCCACGACGACGATGGTCTTCTGAGCCATGGCTCTCCTTCTCTCGCTTGGGCCGAGCAGCTTTTCGCAACCCCGGCACCCTACCCAATCCGCGACGCCCGACGCGGCCCGGCCCAGCCGCCGACGGCCTCCAACACGGGGGGCGGCGTGACGCGGCCGACGAGCACTGGCGGCAGCCTAGGCGCGTCTTCGGCAGGTAATTCATCACCCCAAACCGGTCTGACGGCACGCTGTTGCACGCAGTCCCTTCGCGGGCAAGAACACGCCCCCCGCACTCCACGCTATTGCACGCATGTTGCACGAAACGTGCAATTTCTCTCATCTGATGATTATCATGCCTAGTCAAACAGGGATCTTTCGGTGCCGGAGAAGGGACTTGAACCCTCACGCCCGAAGGCACAGGAACCTAAATCCTGCGTGTCTGCCAATTTCACCACTCCGGCGGCAGGGCTCAGTGTAGGGCCCCGGACGGCGACGCTCAGTCGGCGACCGGGTGCAGGGCGGGGTCGTCGACAGCGAAGGTGCGGACGGGACCGGGGTCGGTCTGAGCCGTCTCGAAGCGGACGGTGACCCGGCCCAGGCCGGCACCCCAGACCCAGCCGGGGCCGTGCTCGTCGTGAACGACATCGGCTCCGGCACGGTACGCGGTTGCCCGCTGGTTGAGCTTGTCGAAACCGGTCTGCTCGTCGGTGGGGGTCTCGACAGGCTCGACCGACGGCGCTGAGGGCTCGTCCGGAGATCCCGGCGTTCGCCGGGATGACGTGGTGGGGCTGGGGGTCTCGACAAGCTCGACCGGCGGTGCCGACGGGCCGGACGTCTCGAAGAGGGCTTCCTGGGCGACCTCGGTGAGGCCGGCGACGCCGACGCCGAACAGGCGGAGGCCGCGCGGGACGTCCACGCCGTCTAGGAGTGCGCGGGCGATAGTCGCGATCACCTCGGGGTCGTCGGTGGCTCCTTCCAGGGTGCGTGAGCGGGAGAGGGTGGTGAAGTCCGGGTAGCGGGCCTTGATGGTGATGGTGCGGGCGAACAGGTGCGCCGCCGACAAGCGTCGGGCGACTGTGCCGGCGTCGCGGGTGGCGATGGCGTCCAACCGGCCGCGGTCGGTGACGTCGGTTTCGAAGGTGTCCTCGACCGAGATCGACTTGGTCTCCCGGTCGGGCTCCACTGGGCGGTCGTCGCGGGCGAAGGCGAGTGCACCGATCCAATCCCCCTGTGCCCGGCCCAGTTCGCGGGTCAACTCGCGCTGCGACAGACGTTGCAGGTCGGCGACCGTGCTGACCCCGAGCCGGGCCAGCTTCTCCATGGTGACCGGGCCCACACCCGGGATCGCCCGGGCCGGCAGCGCGGCGATGGTCTCCACCTCGGTGCCGGGAGCGATCAGCCGGACGCCGTCCGGCTTGGCCAGTTCGCTGGCGACCTTGGCGATGAACTTCGACGATCCGATGCCGACGGACGCGGTCAGTCCGCCGGTCTGGTCGGTGAGCCGAGCCCGCAAGCGCGCCACCTCGGTCAGCACCGCCTCCGGCTCCAGCGAGCGGTCCCCGACGGCGAGATCGACGAACGCCTCGTCCAGGCTGAGCGGCTCGACCAGCGGCGACAGCTCTCGGAGTAGTCCCATCACGATTCCGGACGCCTGCCGGTAGGCCCCGAACCGGCCGAACAGGAAAGCCGCATGCGGACAGCGGCGCCGCGCCTCGTGCGTGGGCATGGCCGAATGCACACCGAACACTCGCGCCTCATAGGACGCCGTGGCGACCACCCCGCGCTGACCGATGCCGCCGACGATCACCGGCTTGCCGCGCAGCGACGGCTTGTCCCGCTGCTCGACGGCGGCGAAGAAGGCGTCCAGATCAAGATGCAGGACGGAGGCGGTGGGGCGCACGCCTACCCGGCAGTCCGCGGTTCGGCGCGCCGCAGGTAGCGGACGAAGGCGAAGCCGTCGCGCGGCTCACGGCTGACCTGCTGCCATTCGCCGGGATCGACTTCGGGGAAGAACACGGTGCCCTCAGCCGCCGCGTCCACCTCGGTCAGGTCGAGTTCGGTGAGCTCGGGCCAGGCCTGGCGATAGATGGTGCCGCCGCCCGCGATGTAGATCTCGTCGTCCAGCGAGCGGGCCAGCTCGATCGCCTCGTCCAGCGAGGACACCGCGTGTCCGGCGGCACGTCCGTCAGTGGGCAGCTCGATGCGAGCCGGCTCTCTGGTCACCACGATGGTGGTGCGTCCGGGCAGCCAGCGCCCGATCGCGTCGAAGGTGGCGCGGCCCATGATCATCGGGTGGCCCAGCGTGACCCGCTTGTAGCGCGCCCAGTCCTCGGCGATCTCGAACGGCTGGCGTTCGCCGTCCCCGATCACGCCGTTGGAGCCGACGATCGCGATGGCAATGATCCGCACGGCGCAGAGTTTACCGACCTTCGTTGGTCGAGCTCTTTGGATTTCGACAAGCTCAATCAACGGGATCTCGACAAGCTCAATCAACGGGGTCTCGACAAGCTCAATCAACGGAATTTCGACAAGCTCAACCAGCGAACGGCTCATGGACCAACTCATGGATCACCCGATGCACCTCGGCGTCCCGCAGCGGCCGGAAATGACCGGCCGCCTCCAGGGTCACGTTGCGGGCTCCTTCGAGCCGGCTGCCCTCGGGAATCACCTGGTCATGGGTGGGTTGCAGCGAGATGATCCGGGCATTCACGTCGAGCTGGGCCGACAGTTCGGTGATCGCCGCGCCGCGTGGTGCGAACACGCCCAGCGGTGTCCGGCCGAAGATCGGCCAGGACAGCGACGAGCCGCCGAAGGGTGTACTGAGCGCCACCATGCCGAGGATCCGTTCGGCGCACGACGGGTCCAGCATGGCCAGCTTGCCGATCAGACCACCCTTCGAGTGGGCGACCAGGATCACCTTCGACAACTGGTGTGCTTCCAGATAGCCGGCGACGATCCGCTCGGCCGCCGGCAGCGGCGAACCGTTGGCGCCCAGCGCCGCGATCAGATGCACCGGATGGCCGGCGGCGTTCAGCGACCGGGCCAGCGGCACCAGGTAGGGCCAGCGCTCCCAGATGCCCGGCAGCAACACGATCGGGGTGTGGTGATCGGGGTCGGGGCCGGGCTCACGGAAGGCGTCCGGGCTGCCGGAGCGGCTGGACGCCCGCAGCCACCAACCCACCCCGTAGGCCCAGTCCAACAGACCGCCGAGCCGGCGCCGGATCATGCGGTGCCGACGCCGGCGAGGTCGAGCAGTTCGTCGGCCAGCTCCCGATAGCTGTCGTGGACGACGCCGTGCGCGGCGCCCGGAATGGTGACAACCCGGCTGCCCGGCACCGCGGACGCCAGCAGCTCACGCCAGGCCGGCGGGCTGATCAGGTCATGCTCACCGCTGGCCAGCAGCAGCCTCGCCTTCGCCAGCGGCAGCCGCTTGTCGATCGGGTACGAGATCACCTTCGGCACGGTGTCGCCGATCCAGCGCAGTCCGGCCCGGGCGTAGGCGGCGGCTGCTGTGATCGTGTTGCCCGGCGGTTCGTACATCGACGCCTGCAGGAAGCGCCGGATCACCTGCAGCAGATTCCGCTCGGCACTCACCACCACCGGGCCGACCAGCATCGAGGCGCTGCTGTAGGACGGGTACTGGGCGAGGATCTCGGCCACCACCTGGGCACCCATGGAATGCCCGACCAGCAGCGGATCGTCGACATCGAGGTCGTCCAGCGCCCGCTTCACCACATCGGCGAAGTCGACGATCGACATGCGGTGCCGCGGTTTCGGCAGATCGTGGAAGCCGGGCAGATCGAACAGCAGCACCCGTCCGTAGGGCGACAGCTGGTGCGCCAGCGGCAGGAAGAACCGTGACGAAACCCCTAGTCCGTGCACCAACGCGAAGGTCGGAACGTCGGACGCCTCGGCCAGTTCCGGCCGCATCGTCCATTCCTCGTAGACCCGGACGCGGGCGTCGCCGTACTGGAACTCGTGCACGGTGAGGCGATCCAGGTCGGACTTCCTCCGGCCCAGCAGGAACCGTCGCCGTGCCATCGTGCTTCCTAGACCGCGATCGGAGCCTTGATGCCCGGATGCGGGTGGTAGTCGAGCACCTCGATGTCGTCAAGGGTGAACGCGTCGATCGCGGTCACCTCCGAGTTGAGTCGCAGCGTCGGCAGCGGACGCGGTTCGCGGCTCAGCTGCAGATCGGCCTGTTCGAGGTGGTTCAGGTACAGGTGGGCATCGCCGAAGGTGTGCACGAAATCGCCGACCTCGAGGCCGGTGACCTGGGCGACCATGTGGGTGAGCAGCGCGTACGAGGCGATGTTGAACGGCACCCCGAGGAAGAGGTCGGCCGAGCGCTGGTAGAGCTGGCAGGAGAGCCGTCCATCGGCGACGTAGAACTGGAACAGTGCGTGGCACGGCGGCAGCGCCATGGTGTCGATGTCGGCGACGTTCCAGGCCGACACGATGTGCCGGCGGGAATCCGGGTTGGTCTTGATCGCCTCGATCACCTGGGCGAGTTGGTCGATGTGCCGGCCGTCGGGGGTGGGCCAGGAGCGCCACTGGTGGCCGTAGACCGGGCCCAGGTCACCGTTGGCGTCGGCCCATTCGTCCCAGATGGTGATGCCGTTGGCATGCAGCCAGGCCAGGTTGGTGTCGCCGCGCAGGAACCACAACAGCTCACCGAACACCGACCGGGTGTGCACCCGTTTCGTGGTCAGCAGCGGGAAACCCGCCCGCAGATCGAAGCGCAGCTGGTGGCCGAAGATGCTGCGGGTTCCGGTGCCGGTGCGGTCACCCTTGGTCACTCCGGTGTCGCGCACCAGCCGAAGCAGATCCAGATACTGCTGCACCGCTAACCCTCTTCCCGCTCGGCCGGCCC
>JBDHZN010000246.1:0-5129 GCA_039811845.1 Micropruina sp.
TTGTTGTCACCCCCCGTCGCGCTGCTGCTGGTCGCCACCCTGGCCCTGACCGACGCCACCGGCGTCAGCGCCGCCACCATTTCGAAGAAGGCCAAAGAGTCGTTCATCACCAGCCTGGCGATTCCCGCCCAACAGGCCCAACGCAGTTACGGCGTCCCCGCCTCGGTGTCAATGGCGCAGGCCATCGTCGACAGCGACTGGGGCACCTCGGATGCGGCCAAGAAGGGCCGGAACTACTTCGACATCCAGTGCGCCGGCAAGATGACGCCGACGCAGTTCGCCAGCCTGGCCGACGATCAGGTCGGCAAGCCCTACGTGCTGGGCGCCGAGGCGGCGATCAGCAACCCGAGTCCACCCAAGTTCGACTGCTCCGAGCTTGTCGAATGGCTGTACGGCCGTTCCGGCAACCGGATCACCGATCTCGCCGCGTGGCAGTACGACGCGACCAAGAAGGTCACCGGCTCGCCCAAGGTCGGCGATCTGGTGTTCCTGCGCAACAACCCGGCCCGGGCCAACGGGATCGGCCACGTCGCCGTCCTGACCAAGAAGCTCGACAACGGTGACTGGCGCATCATCGAGGCCCGGGGCCGTGCCTACGGCGTCGTGCGCACCACGCTGAGCTACTGGAAGACCCGCAAGTACTACGCCGGTCTGCGCCGCCAGTCGTCGTTCTCGCTGGCTGGCCAGAATGCCCCGGCCGCGTCCGCAGCGAGCCGCTTCCAAGAGGGCTGCGTCACCGTCGGCAAGGTCAGCTACGCCAAGTACGGCTCGGTCAAGGACTCCTTCGCCGCGCATGCGGCGGCTATCGCCGACGACTCCCGCTACGCCGCGGCGCGCAAGGTGATGGGCAACACCGACAAGCTCGTCACCGCGATCGCCAAGGTGGAACAGCCCAAGAACGCCGCGTCCTACGCGGCAAAGCTCAACGACGTGATCGCCGAATACGACCTGGGCTACTACGACAACGTGGCTTTCAATCTGGTCCTGCTCTCCGGAGCCTCCGGCGCCAAGGTGACCGCGCTGCAGTACCTGCTCAGTGCCGCCGGCTACGCGGTGCCGACGACCGGAAAGTACGACTCGGCGACCGCCGCGGCGGTCAAGAAGTTCCAGAAGGCGAAGAAGCTGGAGGTCGACGGTGAAGCCGGACCGATCACGCTGACCGCGCTGACCCCGTCGCTGTCCAGCGGCTCGAAGGGGGACGCCGTGCGCGGCCTGGCCACGCTGCTGGCGTCGGCCGGCCAGCAGGTCGGCGGGGCGTCCAGCTTCAGCTCCGACGTGGTGGCAGCGGTGAAGTCGTTCCAGGCCTCGGTGGGCCGCTCGGTCACCGGCAGCGTGGACGACCGCACCTGGGCCGCGTTGTTCATGACCCTCGACGCAGCCACGCCGAAGGTCAGCGGCAAGGCTGCCGTCGGTGAGAAGCTGACCGCGTCCGCCGGCAAGTGGGGTCCGGGCTCGGTGAAGCTCTCCTACCAGTGGTACCGGGGCAACACCGCCATCGGCGGCGCCACCGGAACCACCCGGACGGTGACGGTCGACGACGCGGGCCAGGCACTGAGTGTCCGGGTGACCGGCACCCGAGAGTTGTACGCGCCCACGGTGCGAAGCTCGTCCGCCACGGCCACCGTTCCGTTGCTGAAGCTGAAGACCACCTCGACCCCGACCGTCTCGGGCACGGCGAAGGTGGGGTCGACCCTGACCGCCAAGGCCGGCACCTGGGCTCCGGCGCCGGTCACGCTGTCGTACCAGTGGTACCGGGGTAACGCCAGGGTCGCCGGTGCGACCAAGTCGACCTACACGGTGACCGCCGCGGACGGCGGGGCGGCCATGAGCGTCGCGGTGACCGGCACCAAGACCGGGCATGCCGCGGTCACCAGGACGTCGAAGGCCACCGCGTCCGTTCCGCGGCAACTCGACGGGCCGACCCCGACGTTCTCGGGTGCCGCCCAGGTCGGTTCGGCGCTGACGGTCAAGACCGGCTCCTGGGGACCGGCCAAGGTCTCACTCAGCTACCAGTGGTACCGCGACGGCTCCGCCATCAAGGGGGCGACCAAGTCGTCCTACACGCCGTCGGCGTCCGAGGTGAACGCGAAGCTCAGCGTCCGGGTGACCGGCAAGCTCAGCGGCTACGACTCGTTGAGCCGGACGTCGGCGAGCGTCACGGTGGCCAAGGGGACGCTGATTGCGAAGACGCCGACGATCACCGGCACCCGCAAGGCGGGCAAGACCCTCACGGTGAAGGCCGGTAGTTGGGGTCCGGGCACGGTCGCACTGAGCTACCAGTGGTACCGCGGCTCGACCAAGATCAAGGGCGCGACGAAGACCGGCTACAAGCTGACGTCGAAGGACAAGGGCAAGAAGGTCAGCGTCGTGGTGCGCGGCACGAAGTCCGGCTACACCACCGTCGAGCAGAAGGTCACCGTCTCGATCGCCAAGTAGCAGTTCCATCGGTCGAGCTTGTCGAGACCTGGCTTCCGTCGGTCGAGCTTGTCGAGACCCTCAGAAGGATCTCGACAAGCTCGATCAGCGGTGGCCGGACTTGGACCTCGACAAGCTCGATCAACGAGTGGTCAGGACGTGGCTCTCGACAAGCCGATCAACGAGTGGCGTCACCAGTTGGTGCTGGCGCAGGTGATCGTCAGGGTGACCGGAATGGTGCCGGCCGGCTGGCCGTTCTCGGTGTTGCTCAGCTTGCCCTTGGCGGTGAAGGTGGCGCCCTTGCCGGTCAGGTCGAGCGAAGTTCCCTTGGCCGGCTGGGCCGCGTCGTAGCTGATCGTGCGGACGATCGATTCGGAGTCCTCGCCGAGCGAGATGCTCAGCTTCGACACGGTCGTCCGGCGAGCCGAGAGCACCATCGTGGTGTCGATGGTGCCGAAGAAGTCGTTGGCTCGATCGGCCACCGTCAGGGTCGGCACCCCGGACTTCGTCGCGCAGGTTCCGGCGAGCTTCTTACTCGCCTCGCTGTACAGGGCGAGCGAACCGGTGGCCTTCACCCCGGGCTTGTCGGACGGTGTCGAGCTCGGGGTTGAACTCGGCGTCGTGCTGGGGCTGCCCGACTCGGACGGGGTTGCGCTCGCCGAGCCGCTCGGGCTCGGCTCGGCGGACGACGGGGCCGGGACGGCGGTGGCCGGCGGGTCGAGCACCGGCGGGGTCTTGGCGCATCCGGCCAGGGCGGCCGTGACCGCGGCCGCGAGGATCACCGAGGTCCGTGCCCAACTGCCTCCGGTGCGGGGTGCATTGCGTCCTATCACGCTCCTCATGCTGGCCTGTCGGTGCGCCGGCAGCGGGCCGCGACGCGCTGAGGCCGTCCGATTCGCCGTCCGGTTGGGCACGCAGGCGGAGCGAACCACGTCCGCGTCGCATCGTCCGGACCGCACCGCGTGACCCACCCGGCGCCCCGTCCCGCATACGCTGGGCGCCATGGATCCTCTCGGCACGCTGTCCTCCCTGCTGCGCAAATCCTCCGTCGGCGATCAGGTCGTCCTGGAGCTCGACCTCGACCATTCCGTGCTCAGTAACGCGCCGGCCAATCCGTTGGAGGCGTTCAAACTGATCAACGCGCCCTCGATGCGGGCGCTGCGCGACGGGCTGCAGGCGGCCGCGACCGACCCCGCGGTGAGCGGGCTGATCCTGCACCTGGGCACCTGCCCGATCACCGCCGCCCAGTGCTGCGAGCTGGCCGATCTGGTCGCCGGCTTCGGTGAACACAAGCCGGTCTGGGCCTACACCGAGTCGTTCGGCGAGTTCAGCAGCGGACTGCTGCCCTACACGTTGGCCGCCCATGCCGAGAAGGTCTGGGTGCAGCCGTCCGGCGAGTTGACCCTGGGCGGCGTCCGGACCCAGATCACCCTGCTGCGCGGTGTGTTCGACAAGATCGGCCTCGAGCCGCAGTTCGGCCAGCGCAAGGAGTTCAAGACCGCTGTCGACACCTACGCGGCGCACGAGATCACTGCCGCGAACACCGAGATGATGCAGCAGATCGCCAACTCGATCGCGCATTGGGCGGTCGACACCATCGCCCAGCGTCGCGGCCGGACCACCGATGAGGTGTGGGCCAGCGTCGACGCCGGAGGTTTGACCCCCGACGAGGCCGTTGCGCACGGCCTGATCGACCGGATCGGCTACCGCGACGAGGTCTACGCCGAGGCGCGGCGGGCCTGGGGCGGCGAGCAGGCCGGGCTGCGGTTCGTTCATCGCTACGGCAAGGTGTCGGCGGCGCGTGAACTGGTGCAGGCGCGGACGAAGCCGGCCGTCGCGGTCGTCGAGGTGCGTGGCGCGATCGTTTCCGGACGCCCGCAGCGCCAGGCCGGCGGGCAGCCGATGGCGGCCTCCGAGGTGGTCTGCCAGCATCTGCGGGCCGCGGCCGCCGATGAGCAGGTGAAGGCCGTCGTGCTGCGGGTCGACTCGCCCGGTGGTTCCTACATCGCCTCGGACGCGATCCGCCGCGAGGTGCTGCGGCTGCGTGAGTCGGGGCGTCCGGTGGTGGCCTGCATGGGTGACATGGCGGCGTCCGGCGGCTATTTCGTGTCGATGCCGGCCGACGAGATCGTCGCCCAGCCCACCACGCTGACCGGCTCGATCGGCGTCTTCGCCGGCAAATTCGTCACCACCGAGATCAAGGAGAAGCTGGGCTTGGTGCTCAGCGACGTGACCGCGGGTGCGTGGGCGTCGTTCATGTCGGCCAACAGCGGCTTCAGCGACGAGCAGTGGGCGGCGCTGGATCGCCGGCTGGACGCCATCTACGCCGACTTCACCGGCAAGGCTGCCGCCGACCGAGGGATGGCGCTGGACGTGCTGGAACCGCTCGCCCACGGCCGGGTCTGGACGGGTGTCGACGCCCGTCAGCGCGGGCTGGTCGACCACCTGGGTGGCATGGGTGCCGCCATCGACCGGGCCTGCGCGCTGGCCGGGCTGCGGCGCGACGATGTCGCCGTCCGGGCGGTGTCGATGCTGGGCTTCCTGAAGCAGTTCCGTCCTGCCGAATCGAGTGAGTCGGTCTCGGGTTCGCTGGTGACGGCGCCGACCCGGGTCGACCTGGATTCGCTGGTCGAGATGGCGGCCGCCCGGCTCGGTCTGGCAGCGACCGGCGTGCTCAGCGTCCCCTTCGGCATCGAGGTGCACGCCGGCCTGGG
>JBDHZN010000247.1:0-5109 GCA_039811845.1 Micropruina sp.
AGTATGTGCGCTCCTTCGTGCAGAAGGGCGGCCAGTGAACGAACCAACCCTGACCCCAGCGGTGGTGATCGGAACCGGGCTGGTCGGGGCGTCGGTCGGTGCCGCCCTGGTCAAGGCCGGTGTCGAGGTGCACCTGATCGACCGGCTGTCCTCGCACGCCAAGGTGGCCGCCTCGCGCGGCGCCGGGACCACCGACCCCATCGACCCGGCCACCGTCCGGCTGGTCGTCGTCGGCGTCCCACCGGCACGCCTCGCCGACACCATCGAGAACGCCTTGCGCACCTACCCGAAGGCGACCGTCACCGACGTCGGTTCGGTCAAGGGCACCGTCCTGGCCGAGCTGCGCGGACGCGGCCTCAACCTGGCCCGCTACGTCGGCTCGCACCCGATGGCAGGTTCGCAACGCGTGGGTCCGCTAACCTCGCGCGCCGATCTGTTCGTCGACCGCACCTGGGTGATCACCCCGCACGACACGTCCCGGGCGAAAGCCGTGCTCACCGTCCATGCGCTGGCCCGCAACTGCGGCGCCCGGATCGTCAGCATGGGTGCCACCCACCACGACGAGGCCGTCGCCCAAGTGTCACACCTGCCGCAGCTGATGAGCAGCCTGACCGCCACCCGGCTCAACGAGGTCCCGGACGAGCACCTGCGGCTCGCCGGCCAGGGGGTGCGCGACGTAACCAGGATCGCGGCGTCCGATCCGCGGCTGTGGACGCAGATCATCAGCGCCAACGCGGACGCGGTACGCACCGAACTCGAGGCCGTCCGGGACACCCTGGACGAACTACTCGAAGGCTGGGGCGACGAAGCGGCGCTGCGTCGATTCCTCGCCGACGGACGCCGCGGCGTCCGGGAACTTCCGGGTAAGCACGGCACCGGCGAGTCCGCCTATGCCGAAGTGATCGTGGCCATCCCCGACACCCCCGGTGCGCTGGCCCGGCTGTTCGCCGACGTCGAGACTGCTGGCGTGAACGTCGAAGACATCCGGATCGACCACGACCCCGAGCGCGAGGTGGGTTATCTCGCCGTCGGCGTGACGAAGGCCGCGCGGGCCGGGCTGGAAGAGGCCATGACCGAAGCCGGCTGGACGCTGCGCTATTCCGAGTCGCTGTGAGGAGAATCATGACGAAACCCCTAGTGATCGCCATCGACGGGGCCAGCGGCTCGGGTAAGTCGAGCACCGCCCGCGGGGTGGCGACCCGGCTCGGGCTGGCCTACTTGGACACCGGGGCCATGTACCGGGCGGTGACCGTCGCCTACCTGGACGCCGGGGTCGACGGCACCGACACCACTGCCATCACCGATGCCGTGGTGCGCGCCGACATCCAGATCTCCACCGATCCTGCTGATCAGTGGGTGCGGGTGAACGGCCGCGACGTCACCGAGAAGATCCGCTCCCAGCGCATCTCCAGCAACGTCTCCACGGTCGCAGTGATCCCGGCCTGCCGGGAGAACCTGGTCGCTCGCCAGCGGGCGATCATCGAGGCCGCGCCGAGCGGCATCGTCGCCGAGGGCCGCGACATCACCACCGTCGTCGCCCCGGACGCCAGCGTCCGGCTGCTGCTCAGCGCCGACCCGGAGATCCGGATGGCGCGCCGCAAACTCGACCATGGCGGGCAGATCGACGACGCCGCGTTGCGCGATCAGATCCTGCGCCGGGACGCCGACGACTCCACCCTGGTGAACTTCAGCACCGCCGCCGACGGCGTGGTCAGCCTGGACGGCAGCCTGCTCTCGCTGGACCAGGTGATCGACGCCGTGGTGGAGTTGGCCGAACGGGCGGCTTCGACAAGCTCGGTTTCGACAAGCTCAACCGGCGAAGACAAGGAAACACCGTGACCGAAAGCGCTGAAGAGCTCATCAAGCCGGTGGTGGCCGTCGTCGGACGGCCCAACGTCGGCAAGTCGATGCTGGTCAACCGGATCATCGGACGCCGTGAGGCGGTCGTCCAGGACATCCCCGGGGTGACCCGCGACCGGGTGTCGTACGACGCGTCCTGGAACGGTCGCGAGTTCGTCATCGTCGACACCGGAGGCTGGGCCCCGGACGCCAAGGGACTGGCGGCGCAGATCGCCGAACAGGCCGAGTTGGCCATCGCGGCCGCCGACACCGTGCTGTTCGTGGTGGACGCCTCGGTCGGCATCCAGGATGTCGACGAGGCCGTCGTCGGAGTGCTGCGGCGCAGCCGCAAGCCGGTCGTGCTGGCCGCCAACAAGGTGGACGACGCCCGCAACGAGGCCGAGGCCGCGATGATGTGGAACCTCGGGCTGGGGGAGCCGCACCCGGTGTCGGCCCTGCACGGACGCGGCTCCGGCGACCTGCTCGACGCCTTGATGGACGCCCTTCCGGACGCCCCGCAGGAGACCGATGAGGTGATCGGCGGTCCGCGCCGGGTGGCGATCGTGGGCCGTCCGAACGTGGGCAAGTCGTCGCTGCTGAACAAGCTCGCCCACCAGCAACGCTCGGTGGTCGACAACGTCGCCGGCACCACCGTCGACCCGGTCGACGAGTTGGTCGAGGTGGGCGGCATCGTCTACCGGTTCATCGACACCGCCGGTATCCGGCGTCGGGTGAAAGAGGCGTCCGGACACGAGTACTACGCCTCGCTGCGCACGGCGTCCGCGATCGAACGGGCCGAGGTGTGCGTGGTGGTGATCGACGCGTCCGAGCCGATCGCCGACCAGGACCTGCGGGTGATCACCATGGCGGAAGAGGCCGGCAAGGCACTCGTGATCGCCTACAACAAGTGGGATCTGACCGACGAGGAACGCCGGCATTACCTCAACCGGGAGATCGAGCAGGACATTCAGGCGTTCTCCTGGGCGCCCTCGGTGAACATCTCGGCTCTCACCGGACGCGGCGTTGACCGGCTCTCGAAAGCCATCGAGACCGCGCTGGAGGGCTGGGAGACCCGCATCTCGACCGGCAAGCTGAACGCGTTCCTGGGTCGGATCACCGCCGCACACCCGCACCCGGTGCGGGGCGGGAAACAGTCCCGCATCCTGTTCGGCACGCAGGCACACACCTGTCCGCCGACGTTCGCCCTGTTCACCTCGGGCCAACTCGATCCGGGCTACGTCCGCTTCCTGCGGCGCCGGCTACGCGAGGAGTTCGGCTTCGCCGGCACCCCGGTGCACATCGAGGTACGCGCCCGCGAGAAGCGCAAGAAGTAGCGAGTCGCCGGTCGAGCCGCCGTCGGTCGAGCTTGGTGAGGACCTCGCTGGCCGTGCCCGTTGGTTGAGCTTGTCGAAACCCTCAACAAGCTCAACCAGGGTCGACTGTCAGCTTTGCCCGGGCCACTGATTCTGCGATGAGCCGGGCTGTCCGGGCTGCGGCGGGTACTGCTGACCCGGGTACTGCTGCGGTGGCTGTGGTGCGCCGGGGTACTGCGGGCCCTGACCCGGCTGAGGTGTTCCAGGGGCGGGGTGCTGCGGGTAGCCGTAGGGCTGTCCAGGCTGCGGACCGGCCGGCGGGTACCCGGGCTGCCCATAGCCGAACTGGCCGTAGCCGGACGGCTGCTCATTGCGTCGCACCTGATCGATGAACATGTAGGTGTAGTAGCTCTGGATGAACGGCGTGGTGAACAGCTGCACGATGATCTGCAGCAGGATCGTGATCGTGAATAACGGAATCAGCGCCAGCAGATAGGCCATCGACTCGGCGGGCGTGGGGTTGCGGGGCATTGCGACACCGAACGCGCCGCCCGCGACCTGACTGAGCGCGTTTAACACCCACAGCACGGCAGTGACGGCGAGTTGCGGCAGGATCGCGTAGCCGAACGTGCGCCAGAAGCTGCCCCTGGTGAGGTTCCAGGAACGCCTCAGAGCCTCCATGCCGCCCAGCCCCTCGATGGCGACGGACGGCACCAGGTAGAGCAGTTTGGTCCACAGGATGATCGAGACGGGCACTGCCACCACGGTCAACAGGGTGAGCAGGCCGAAGGTGCCGACCACGGCTCCGCCGGGATCCCCTCCATCGGCGATGCTATTGAACATTGCCCACACCGAGGCGCCGATCAGCAGGTAGAAGGCGATCATGATGCCGAAGAAGAGAGCGATGACCGGCATCATCCGCGGCAGGTAACCGCGGGTGCGGGCCATGAGGCCATTGAAGTCGGGACGCTCGCCCTGGGCGATCTCGTACGCGGCCTGCGACATCATGCCGTACATCTTGAGTTGGGCGAGCGCGACAACGAGGCTGCCGACGGCGAAGATCGCCACGACGATGATCAGCGAGGTGATCATCGCGCTCTCGTTGCCGGTGATTGCCGCGCTGCCGCCGACCACGGCGGCCGCGATGAACATGGCGAGGGCCAGCAGCGATGGTGCGAGGGACAACAGGACGAACAGTCCGAAGCGCCGCTTCAGCGCCTCGAACGAGCCTGCGAACAGGCCGGAGATATCCATCGGACTGGGGCGAAGCATGGGAGTGGGGTTGATCACCTGCAGCAGTCTACGACCGGGCACTGACAAGCCGTCGGACGCCGCGCGTGGTCGCTTTGAGAGCGACCAGTCCAACCGTGTAGTGTGAGCCGTCGGGGCTCGCGGGCCCATTCAACAAGAGAAGAGCGGGCTGTGGCGCAGCTTGGTAGCGCACTACACTGGGGGTGTAGGGGTCGCAGGTTCAAATCCTGTCAGCCCGACGGGTTGTATGCCCTTGTAGGAGGGTGGTCCGGAGAGGCCAAGTCCCTCGGCGCATCTCTCATGCATCCTAAGCCTCTCGAACGAGATCCGGCAGTGAGCGCTGGGATGCAAATCCTGTCAGCCTAGATCCACAGGCACCGCTGCCACTCATGTTACGAGCGTCACGAATACTTTGCTGACGCGCGGCGGCCGTGATCCGTCGTTCCAACCAGAGTCTTAAGCCTCGCCCCGGTGGGTTCCTCGACTAGCTCTCGTACACCCGATACGGGGGTCGCGGTCCGAAGGGACTCCACCGCTTGGCCGCCCCCTGCGGCACGGACACTCGGGCTCGCACGATGGCCTCGCGCGACCGGTGGTGGTCTCGCCACGTCGGTAGGATGCCGGGTGTCGCGGGCGGGTGCTCGCCGGACCAAAACGGAAGCAGGCGAGCCATGGCTCAGAAGACCATCGTTATTGTCGAGGATGA
>JBDHZN010000248.1:0-5101 GCA_039811845.1 Micropruina sp.
CACCTGACCTCGCAGCACGCCTGGGCGAACGCCCTGGTCGGACGATGGATGACCGCGGCCGGCCTGCGTACCCGGATCGATGCCGCCGGCAACCTGATCGGCCGGATGGAGGGCCGCGAACCGGGCCTGCCGGCGGTGATGCTCGGCTCGCACATCGACACCGTGCCGGACGCCGGACGCTACGACGGGCCGCTGGGCGTGGTGCTCGGCATCGAGGTCGCCGAACTGCTGCGCGATCAGATGCCGTCCATGCCGCATGCACTGGAGGTGGTGGCGTTCAGCGACGAGGAGGGCACCCGATTCCCGCAGACCATGCTGGGCAGCAAGCCGGTCGCCGGTGAATGGCAGGACGAGTGGCTCGACCAGACCGACGACACCGGCACCAGCCTGCGGCAGGCGTTCAAGGACTTCGGCCTCGACCCGGCCAAGGCGCGTACCGCAGCCCGTCGTCCGGACGAACTGGTGGCCTATCTGGAGGCGCACATCGAGCAGGGCCCGCTGCTGGAGGCGCAGGCTCGTCCGCTGGGGGTGGTCACCTCGATCGCCGGCGCCCGCCGCATCGCGCTGACCATCACCGGGGAAGCCCGGCACGCCGGCGGCACCCCGTACGACCGCCGCCGGGACGCCCTGGTCGGCGCCAGTTTCGCTGTGCTGGCCATCGAATCCATCGCCCGGCGCCGCGACATCATCGGCACGGTCGGCGCGATCGAGGCCTACCCGGGTGCGGTCAACGTCGTCCCGGGACGGGTCGAGTTCAGCCTCGACCTGCGCGCCGAAACCGATGCCGCCCGCGATGCCGGCTGGGACGAGATCCGCGACACCATCGGCCGGGTCTGCGCCGAACGGAAGCTCAACTTCCACTGGACCGAGGAGCACCGGGCGCACGCTGTGGTCTGTGCCGACTGGCTGATGGAGGCCATCGCGGACGCCGTGGTCGCCACCGAGGGCAGCGCCGAACCGGTGCCCCGGCTGTACAGCAGGGCGGGCCACGACGCGATGGTGATGGCCGACGTCACCGAGGTCGGGATGCTCTTCATCCGTTGTGAGGACGGCATCTCGCACGCCCCGGCAGAGGCGGTCACCGTCTGGGATGTCGCCCTGGCCGCGGAGGCGTTCGCCACCGCAACCCGCACCGTACTGACCGTGGATCGGAGCCGTCATGCGTAAGATCTTCCGCTCCCGGCAGACCCTGATCGGCTCCGCGCTGGTACCGGCCGACGTCGAGGTCGACACCGACACCGGGCTGATCACGGCGGTCCGCACCGGCGAGGAGTTGCGGGCCGCGCTGGCCCTGGATGCCTCCTGCGACGCCGGGCATTCGGCGTCCGGGACGCTGGTGATCAACGTGCCGGACGAGGTCATCCAGCTGCCGGCCAACGTGGACTGCCACGTGCACGTCAACGAGCCCGGCCGCACCGAGTGGGAGGGCTTCGCCAGTGCCACCGAGGCGGCGGCCTGCGGCGGCATCGGCACCATCGTCGACATGCCGCTGAACTCGATCCCGCCGACCGTCGACAGCGACGCGCTGGCGGTGAAGCGGGCGGTGGCCTCCGGCAAGATCTTCGTCGACGTGGGCCTGTGGGGCGGTGCCGTGCCGAGCAACCTGGGCAGCTTGGAAGAGCTGTGGGAGCGGGGGGTCTATGGCTTCAAGTGCTTCTTGGTCGATTCCGGTGTCCCCGAGTTCCCACCGCTGGACGGCGGCGACTTCGCCCGGGCGATGACCGAGGTGGCGAGCTTCGACGGGCTGATGATCGTGCACGCGGAGGATCCGGACGTGCTGGGCGCCATTCCGGCCTGGTCCAGCCGGCGCTACACCGATTTCGTCGACTCGCGGCCGCCCGAGGCCGAGGTGCGGGCCATCGAGACGGTGATCGAGCAGGTGCGCCGGCACGGCACCCGCGCACACATCCTGCACGTCTCCAGCGCCCGAGCCCTGGAGCCGATCGCCGCGGCTCGGGCCGAGGGCCTGCCGCTGACCGCCGAAACCTGCCCCCACTACCTGATCTTCGACTCCGAGAACGTCCCGGACGGCGCCGCCGAGTTCAAATGCTGCCCGCCGATCCGGGATCCCGGCAATCAGCGTGAGCTGTGGCAGGGGCTGGTCGCCGGCGTCCTGGACTGCGTGGTGTCGGATCATTCGCCGTCCACCGTCGAAGAGAAGACCAAGGGCGGCGGCGACCTGGCCCAGGCCTGGGGCGGCGTGTCCAGCCTGCAGGTGACCTTCCCGGCCATGGTGGACGCCGCGGCCGACCACGGCATCGGCCTGCCGCAGGTCAGCGCCTGGATGTCCGCCGGCCCGGCCCGGATCGCCGGAGTGGCAGGCAAGGGAGTCCTCGAAGCCGGCGCGGCCGCCGATCTGATCTGGTACGAGCCCGGACGCTATATCGCCGTCGACGGCAGCCGGCTGGCTCATCGCAACAAGTTGACCGCCTACACCGGCCGGGTGCTGTCCGGCAGCGTGCGGCGCACCGTGCTGGCCGGGAAGACGGTCTTCGACGGTCACGACCTGGCCGAGCCCGCCGGACGGCTGTTGCGGCGGGACGGCTGAGATGGTCGGACGGGGCCGCGCGGCGGTCGAACTGGTCGCCCAGTTGCGCCCCACCGGCACCAGCCAGGAGGCGATGCTCACCGAGTTGCGGCGGGTGCTCGCCTCGGGCCGGGTGCGGGCCGGCACCGTGGTGCCGCTGGACCAGACCGCGGTCGCCTTCGGGGTGAGCCGGACGCCGGTGCGCGAGGCGTTGAAGTCGCTGATCGGCGAGGGATTGATCCGGCACAACCACCGCGGCGGTTACCTGGTCCACGCCCCGACCCGGGACGAGCTCGCCGAGTTGTACATCATCCGCTCGGCGTTGGAACAGGCCGCCCTGGCGAGCGCCGTGCCGCAGGCCGGCGAGGATGACCGACAGCTGATCCGAGAGATCGTGGAACGCCAACGGGACGCTCTGGCGTCCGGCGACGTCAGCGGTTGGGACGCCGAGGGCCGAGCCTTCCACGAAGCCCTCGCGGCGCCCTGCGGCATGCCGCGGCTGTGCCTGCTGCTCCGGGACGCCGCCAACTCCTCGGCTGCCGCCCGTCCGATGCAACGGCTGGGGCTGGCCAGGGTGCGGGCGCTGCAGGCCGACCACGAGGCGCTGGCCGAGGCGTTCACCGAGGGCGCCGCCGAGCGGGTGGTGAGCCTGGCCGGCGAGCACCTGCACCGCGTCCGGACCTGGGTGCTGGACAGCTTCGACGCTGCGTCCTGAGCCTCCACCGAGCGAACTGCCTTCACCCGTTGGTCGAGCTTGTCGAGACCTCAAGGCAGCGTTGCTGAAGGGGTTTCGACAAGCTCAACCAGCTGGGGATCGTCATCCCGGACTTGATCCGGGATCTCTCCAGACTGAGATCCCGGGTCGTAGCCCGGGATGACGGGAATGATCAGCACTTCCCAACGTGTCCCAGACACGCGAATCGGCGGGGCCACCCGGAAGGGCGGCCCCGCCGTTCGGCGTAGGGATCAGTGTTCGGCGGGTTCCTTGGCGCGGGTGCCGTCGATCTGGATGTCCGGCTGGTAGGAATCCGGACCCAGGGTGCCGCCGCCCTCCAGCGTGCGGGCCTCGGTGTCCTGCACCTGAAGCGGCGGCGCCGCGGCGAGGTCGGACGGCTCCTCCGGGGTGCCCGGCAGGAACACGTTGAAGAACAGGTTCAGGGCCACCGCCATGATCGCCGAGGCGCTGATGCCGGAGTGGAAGATGGTCACGAACCAGTCCGGGAAGCTGTGCCAGAAGTTCGACGACACCACCGGGATCAGTCCGAACGCGACCGACGCGGCCACGATCACCAGGTTGTTGTTGCCCTGGTAGTTGACCTTCGACAGGGTCCGGACGCCGGAGGCCGCGACGGTGCCGAAGAGCACGATGCCGGCGCCGCCGAGCACCGGGCCCGGGATGATGCTGAACAGGGCCGCGGCCATCGGCGACAGGCCGAGGATCACCAGCAGGCCACCGCCGGCGGCGACCGCGAAGCGGCTCTTGATCCCCGACAGCGCCACCAGACCGACGTTCTGGGCGAACGCGGTCGCCGGGAACGAGTTGAAGACCGGCGCGATCATCGACGAGGCCATGTCGGCGCGCAGGCCGTCGCCCACCCGCCGGGCGTCGACCTTGCTGCCGACGACCTCACCGACCGCGAGCAGGTCGGCGGTGGTCTCGACCATGATCACCAGGATGACGATCAGCATCGAGATGATGGCGCCGGCCTCGAAGATCGGCATGCCGAAGGCGAACGGCTGCGGCAGGGCCACCGGCGCGGCGGCGGACACCGGCGCCAGGCTGGTCTGGCCGGTGAACAGCGCCACGATGGTGCCGATCGCCAGGCCGAGCAACACCGCCATCCGGGAGAGGATCTCGATCTTGCTGAGCACGATCACCACGGCGAAGGTGAACAGGGCCAGGCCGACGCTGGGCAGCGAGGCGAAGTTCGGGTTGGGCACGCTCGCGCCGTTGACGGTGATGGTGGCATTGCCGGTGATCCAGCCGGCCGCGACCGGCATCAGCGACAGGCCGATCACGGTGATGATCGACCCGGTGACCACCGCGGGGAAGAAGCGGACGATCCGGGCGAAGAACGGGGTGATCAGCAGGCCGATCGCACTCGCGGCGATGACGGCGCCGTAGGCGGACTGCAGGCCGACGCCGGCGCGGTCGCCGATGATCGCCAGAATGGTCGACACCGCCGCGAAGGAGGTTCCCTGGACGAGTGGCAGCTGGGCGCCGAAGCCGCGCACACCGAGCGTCTGCAGCAGCGTGGACACGCCGCTGACGAAGAGGCCGCAGGCGACCAGCAGCGCCTTCTCGGCGGTGTCCAGGCCGGCGGTGCCACCGACGATCAGCGGCACGGCGATCACGCCGCCGAACATGGCCAGGATGTGCTGGACGCCGTAGCCGATGGTGGGGCCGACGCCGAGCTTCTCGTCCTCGGGACGGCTGCCGACGGGCAGGTCGGGTAGTTCTGACTCGGTTGTTGTGGGTTCGTGGGTATCGATCATGGCCGGAGGCCTCTCTGGGTGAAGTCCGGGAGTCCGGCGGACGCCGCGGCTGGTTTGCCCCGGCGCCTGCCGGCTAGG
>JBDHZN010000249.1:0-5058 GCA_039811845.1 Micropruina sp.
GGGTGGGAATCGAGCCCCGTCAGGGGTGATAGGCTTAGGGAACGCGTGAACGCATTCGCGCAGATCGGCACCCCGATCCCACAGCACTCCAGAAGCGCTGCTGGTCGGTGAGCCTGACCGCCCGGTCAACCGGCTTACCGGAACACCACGACTATCCGATGCGGCCCTCCAGCCGCCCACCACGATTTCCCACCCCGGCGCCGTCGGAGTGGTCAACAGGACCGCAAATCGCGGCCCGCGCAACAAAGAAGGAAATACCGACATGGCCACTGGCACTGTCAAATGGTTCAACTCCGAGAAGGGCTTTGGCTTCATCGCCCCGGACGACGGCTCCGCTGACGTCTTTGCTCATTTCACCGCGATCGAGGGCCGCGGCCGCCGCGACCTGTTCGAAGGCCAGCAGGTCGAGTTCGACACCGAGCGTGGTCAGAAGGGCATGCAGGCCGCCAACATTCGGGCGCTCTGAACCCTGAGCTGACAATGGGGACGGGCTTTCGCCCGTCCCCATTTCCACGCCCTCACGACCTCTGTGTCATCCCGGAGACCTCTGCGTCATCCCGGCGAACGCCGGGATCTCCGGACAGCGCACGACCGACCGCCGCCGAGATCCCGGGTCGGAGCCCGGGATGACGCACTACCTCACGTCATCCCGCTGGCCAACGTCCGCGTCAGTCCCGGCCCATGCTCGCCGCGGCGGGACAGCTGAAGCTGTGCCGGGCGGCCCAGCCGACGTCATTGATGTAGCGGACCACGATGGTCAGCGCCGCTCCGAGATTGTTCTCCACATACGGGACGCCGTGCGCACGGCAATGCTCCCGGACCAGAACTCGCGCCCGCGACAAATGCGGACGGGGCATCCCCGGAAACAGATGGTGCTCGATTTGATAGTTGAGGCCGCCCATCAGCGCGGTCGCCCACCAGCCGCCGGACACGTTGCGCGAGGTAAGCACCTGCTTGTCCAGGAAGTCCAGCTTTGTACCGTGCGGCACGATCGGCATGCCGATGTGGTTCGGCGCGAAGCTGATCCCCATATAGAGGCCGAACACACCGATCTGCACCGCCAGGAACGCGAACGCCATGCCGAGCGGCATCACCCAGAAGATCAGCCCCAGGTAGAGGGCGAACCGAGTGCCGATCAGCGCCAACTCGGTGGCGCGGCCGTTCAGCTTGCCGGGCCGGAACAGCCGACGGATCGAGGCCTGGTGCAGATCGAGCCCGAGCAACAGCATCAGCGGGTAGAACAACCACCCCTGTCGGCGGGTGATCCAGGCCCGGAACCCGGTGGCGAAGACGGCGTCCTCATCGGTGAACGACACCCAGCCGGGCGCGATGTCGGGGTCGCGTCCGATCTGGTTCGGGTTGCCATGGTGCCGGGTGTGCTTAGTCATCCACCAGGCGTAACTGATGCCGACGAAGAAGGTCGCCAGCAGGCGTCCGAAGCGATCGTTGGCCGGGCCGGAAGCGAACACCTGACGGTGTGACGCTTCGTGGCCGAGGAACGCGAACTGGGTGAACACGATGCCCAGCGCGGCCGCGATCAGCAGCTGGAACCAGGAGTCGCCGAGCAGCACCATGCCGGCGAGGCTTGCGGCGAGGACGGCGACCAGACCACCGAACAGCACCAGGTAGAAGCCCGCCCTCCGGGCGTTCAGATCGGCGGCGCGAACCTGCTGGGCCAGCTGGGTGAAGCTATTGGTGCGACGCTCCCATTCGGCGCGAGCCGCGGCTCCGCGGTTCGGACGAACGGGCGCGGGGGCATCAGTGGCCGACATGCAGTCTCTCTCCTGACCGTTCATTCAGAGAGACCCGGGCGGCAGCTCGAGAACAGCTGCCTCAATCCTACGGGATCGTAGGTAAAGATGGATACAACGAGCGGGGTGGCCGTCCGATGGGTGGACCGCGGCGGGCGCGAGGGCCACCCGAAGGGCGCCAGATCTCGCTGATCAAGGTTGTCGAGACCCCTGACTCAGGGGCGCTGACAAGGGCTTTCAAGCTCAACCCAGAAGCGCCGACAAGCTCGAACGGGACTGGAGCTCAGCCGAAAGCAGCGATCTCGATCTTCTTCATGCGCATCAGCTTCTCGTAGGCGTCCGGCTTGGCCATCAGCTCGCCGAGGTTGTCCGGAATCAGCTGCCAGGAGAGGCCGAATTTATCTGCGCACCAGCCGCACTGTTCGGCGGCCGGGACGGCGCTGAGTTGCGACCAGTAGCGGTCGAGTTCGTCCTGACCGTCGCAGTACACCATCAGCGAGACGCCGCAGGTGAAGGTGAAGTCCTGATCGGCGGCGTCCATGGTGGCGAACCACTGGCCGAGCAGCTGGAAGTCGCCGAACATCACCTGATCGGCCATCGGACCGGCCTCAGCCGGGTAGGGCACGAGTGAACCGACGCGTCCGCCGAACACCGAGGTGTAATACTCGACCGCTTCGGCAGCGCGGCCCTGCGCGGTGTGCCCGAACATGATGCTCGGAATGATGAATGGACGCGGTTCGCCGTCGGGGTTGGTCAGCATCAGCTGCCAGCTGACCCCGTAGCGGTCCTCGATCCAGCCGTAGTGCGGGCTGAACGGGTACTCCTGCAGCGGCATCAGCGCCTTGCCGCCCTCGGACAACGCAGCCCACAACTCGTCGAGATGCTGCCTCGCGTCGGGGTCGACCGACGGATCGAAGTTGACGAAGAACGACACCGACGGGTTCGGCCGGAACTCAGACCCGGCGTTGATGCCGATGAACCGGTAGCCGCCGATCTCGAACTCCACGGTGAGCACCTGGCCGGCGAATTCGGTCTGGAAGTCGAGTAGGCCTTCGCTCGGGTACCGCACGGTCTCGACGATCCGGGCGTCACGGAAGGCGGCGGTGTAGAAGTCGGCAGCCTCGGCCGCGTCGTGGTCGAACCAGAGGTTCGGAACGATCCGTTGCATGATCGGGTCCTCTCGTCGGTGATGTCCCGCTCAGCCAGGATGACTGGTTGTCGACCCTACCTTTGCGCGTCAGCCCAGCAGCACCAGCAGCTGGGCGAGCAGGATCTTGCCGACCATGGCGGCCGGGTAAACCAGCGCGTAGCCGAGCGAGACCCGGGTGTCGAAGCCGGAACGGGTGTTGGCGAATGCGAGCAGCGCCGGCTGGGTCTGGGCGCCGCCCAGTTGTCCGGCGAGCTGGACCCAGTCGGTGCGCTGCAGCCGTCCGGCCAGCAACAACCCCGCGGCGGCGACGATCGTGACGACGAAGCCGAGCAGGGCCACCTTCCAGCCCAGGTTGGACGACACCGCCTCGGCGAACAGCAAGCCCGCCTTCGTGCCGGCGTAAGCGAGGAAGACCAGCATGCCGAGCGCGGACAACGCGTGCGCGGCAGCGGTCGGCATCGAGATCGGGACGGGACCGACGCGTCCGATCCGGGCGAACACCAGGCCGGCGAGCAGCGTTCCGGCCGCCGATCCGAGGGTGAAAGTGCCGGTCGGCAGCGGAATCGGGATCATTCCGATCAGGATTCCGACGGTCAACCCGAGCGCCAGTCCGAGTGGGTTGATGTCGGAGAAACCACGCTCCGAATCGCCCAGATAGGCGCGCAGTGGACGCATCTGGTCGCGTGGGCCGACCACCCGCAGCCGGTCGCCCAACTGCAGCACGAAGTCGGCGGTGGGGATCATGTCGACGTCGCCGCGCCGGACCCGGGACACGTGCGCACCGAAGCGGGCGGCCAGGCCCAGCTCGTCCAATCGATGCCCGGCGAACGTCGCCGACGACAACGTCACCCGGTTCGAGTCGAGGTCCGTACGGTCGCCGATGATGTCCACCGACGAGGTGTGCCCAAGCTCCGCCGTCACCGAGGCCAGTGCATCGGCCGGGCCGATCACGCTGATCAGGTCGCCGCGGTCGAGCGGCTCGTCGGGCGAGGCCACCATCATCGGCCCGGTGGCGTGCTTGACCCGGGTCACCGTCACCGCACCCGCATGGTTCTCGACCAGCTGGCCCACCGTGGGGCCGCCGGCCCGGTCAACCCGAACGGTGCGCTGCTCGAGCCGCGGCGACGCCGAAGCGTTGTCACGGGCACCGCGGCGCAGCGCCCATGCGGTGGCCAGCATCATGCCGATCACACCCCACAGGTAGCTGATCGAATAGCCGACCGCCGGCAGCTGCGCCTCCCCCGCCGCCTGGCTGGCCGCGGCCAGCGCCGGTGTATTGGTCAGCGCACCGGCATAGGCGCCGGCGATCACCGGATTGGGCAGGCCGAGAGCCTTGCCTCCGAGCGCTGCAATGACCGCAGCGACCGCGACGCAGGCCACCGTGGTGAGCATCACCGGCCACCCGCGGCGCAGCGAGCCGAAGAAGTTGGGCCCGGAGATGATGCCGACCGTGTAGGTGAACAGGATCAGGCCGAACGTGCCCAACACCTCAGGAACCGTCAGTTCGACGCCTTGGGTGATGCCCCAGGCAGTCAGTCCGAGCGCGACGAACAGCACCGCTGCCGGGCCGAACGTCGCACCCGCGACCCGGATCTGCCCCAGCAGGGCGCCGAGCACCAGCAATAGGGCGAAGAAGAGCATGGGGAACTGCGCAAGCAGCGCGAACATCGGTCGTCCTCGGCTGGAAAGGTGGGTGGAGTGTCGCCAGCGGGGACTCGGCGTGGGTTCTCACCACACTCGCGATCCGAGTCCGGGTTCCGACTCCCGGTGCCTCGAACCGGTTCTCCAGCCGGTGCATTATCAGCCTATCGACGGCCTTCGACCGACGTGCGAAGACCGGGAAATCCGATCGGGAAGCGGAGGGTCAGCAGCCGTCGCAATCGCTTCAGGTGTCGGGTGCACCTGTGCAGCGGGGAGTGCTTCGTTCATCGCGGTGATCCGCCGCTTGCCGGCAAGCTGATCGAAATCCTTGACTTCGCAACGAGATGCTTCACGACCTCGTCGAGGATCGCTCGGCTCCAGGCCACCCGGATGAGTTGGCGGGCTGCGGCGTACAGCAGGTAGTCCGAAGGACGCGCTGGTTTGAACAACGACGTTCTGGTGGGCCCACTGGGAATCGAACCCAGAACCCGCGGATTAAAAGCACGCGGAAAACTG
>JBDHZN010000250.1:0-5055 GCA_039811845.1 Micropruina sp.
CGCTGCTGGCCGGCCTGTCGATCACCCACGCCTTCCTGCCGCCGCACCCCGGCCGCCGCGCCGCGGCGGGCCTGTTCCATGTCGAACTGGGCTGGATCATCATCATGGGCCTGGCCTGTGGCATTCCGGCCTGGTTCGTCGGCGGCATCCTGTTCGGCACCTGGATCGGCAAGCGGATCATCGTCCCGGTGCCCGAGGACCGGATCGTTCCCGAGGCCGAGGAGGCCAAGGGCCACGAGCCGAGCATCGGCGTCGTCCTGCTGGTGATCGGCCTACCGATGCTGTTGATTCTCGGCGGCACGTTCGGCAACATCTTCGCCCCCGAGGGCGCGCTGCGCGACACGCTGATCTTCTTCGGCAACCCGGGTATCGCACTGACGGTGGCCGTCCTGGTGGCGATGTGGCTGCTCGGCTTCCGGCAGGGCATGACCGCCGAGGAACTGGGCGAGTTGAGCGGCTCGTCGCTGAAGCCGGTCGGCATGATCCTGCTGGTCGTCGGCGCGGGTGCCTTCTTCGGTGCGGTGCTGGCCGCGACCGGTGTCGGCAAGGCGGTTGCCGGTACGCTCTCGGCTGCTGGTCTGCCGCTGATCGTGTCGGCCTATGTGATCGCTTGTGGCATGCGGATCGCGCAGGGTTCGGCGACGGTGGCGATCGTCACCACCGGCGGCATCCTGGCGCCGGTGCTCACCAGCGGGGAGTACTCGCAGCCGCAGCTGGCGCTGATCGTGATGGCGATCTCGGCCGGTTCGATCATCGCCAGCCACGTCAATGACGGTGGCTTCTGGATCATCGCCAAGTACTTCAACATGACGGTGAAGCAGACCCTGCAGACCTGGACGGTGCTGGAAACCGTGCTGTCGGTGGTCGGCTTCGCGATGGCGTCGATCCTGTTCCTGTTCGTCAGATAGCTGGCAGCGGATATCGGTTCGGCCCGGCTCAACGCCTTGTTGGGCCGGGCCGAACCGTGTCCGGGGCGCTCCCTGCTACTTGCCTGCGGCACCGAAGACGGTGAGCGCGCGTCGGTCGGCGCGGAGCCGCAGGATGTCGCAGGTCTCGCCCAGCTCGCCGTCCCGGGTCACCTCGGTCGGGCCGGACTGCACCTCGACGGTCAGTTCGGACGCCGTCAGCTCGTGATAGTGCCGGTTGGACGCGAGCCGTCCGGTGGCCAGGGCGGCCAGCAGGCTGAGCCAGCCTCGTCCGCGGGGCAGATCGAGAATCCGGACGTCGAGCAGTCCGTCGTCGAGCCGGTCACGGAAGGCGGGCGCGAAACCGCTGGGCTGGTACCGGCAGTTGCCGATGAACACCCACGACGCCCGGTAGCTGCGCCCGTCGACCCGCAGGGTGACGCTGGAGTCTTCGCGCAGGGTGCGCACCGCGGCGTAGCAGGCCGCGAGCGGCTTGCCGATGAATCCTTCGAGGCGTTCCCGGGCCGCGACGAAGTCGCTGTACGCGCCGACGCTGGCGGTGTTGAGGAAGAGCTTGTCATTGAGGTACGCCACGTCGACGGTGGTGACGCTGCCGCGTCGGACGGCCCGGATCGCCCGATTGAGCCGGCCGACGCCGAGTGCCTTGGCGAAATGGTTGAACGTGCCGGCAGGAAAGACCGCCAGCGGGATGCCGGCCGCCATCGCTGCTTGGGCGGCTGCGGCGACGGTGCCGTCCCCGCCGGCCACCCCGAGCGCTTCCGCGTCCGCCGCGGCCTTTCGCATCACCTGCGCGACGTCGTCGTGCTCATCGAGTTCCACCACCACGAGCTTGGGCAGGCGGCGCCGGACTTCACGCAGCACCTCGGCGCCGCCCCCGCTGTGCGAGGCCGGGTTGACCACCAGGGTCAGCCCGGCGCCCTTGGGACGAGGATCGACCTGCTCCGAAGCGGGATGGGGATCGCGGTGCTCCGAGGCGGTGGGCGGCGGCACCAGGCGGCGTCCGAGTGCGGCGACACCGGCTCCCAGCAGGAAGCCGGCTGCGACGTCCGACGGATAATGCGCACCGGTAGCCACCCGGGAGAGGCCGACCAGTCCAGCGAGGGTGCCGAGCGGGACCCGCAACGCCGGCACCTCGGTCGCCACCGCACCGGCGAAGGCTGCGGCGCTGGCGGCATGCCCGCTCGGGAACGACGTGGAGGCAGGCATCCGTCGCGCGATCCTGGCCAATGGCACCTGCTCGAGCGAGGGCCGGGCTCGCCCGTTCAGCCGCTTCGCCACCTGGTTGGCGATCAGGCTGGTCGCCGCGAGAGTGGTCAAGCCGCGGACGGCGGCCCTCCGTGCCCGCTTCGACCCGGTGGCCGCGAGCAGTGCGGCGATCCCCATCCAGAGCTTCGAGTGGTCGGCGAGGCCGGTCAGCCGCGGCATCGTCCAGTCCAGGGTGTCGCTCTCGGTGTCGGCGACCGCGTGGAAGAGCGCCACGTCGAGCTCGTGAAGGGTGTTGGTGCGATGCCCGGGAGTGGTCATGTCGTCCTCGATCCGCCGGACCGGACGGCCAGGCCTGGGCTTGACCCTAACCCCGGGTCATCTGTGCGTCACCCCTTCTCCGACGCTGATGCCTGGTGGGGACCGCCTCGTGATCGAGACGGCTGGCTCAGCGACTGTTGAGCCGGGCCGCCTGGCGATACAGATGGTCGCGTTCGGCACTACTGTGCGCGGCGCGAGCGGCTGCCGCGTACCGCTGAGCGGCCTCGTCGAGGTCGCCGGCGCGCTCGTGCAGATGGGCGGCGACGGCGTCATACCGGGGGAGTGCGGCGTCCAGGTCGGCCAGCACGGCCAGGCCGGCCTGTGCGCCGTCCGCCTCGCCGAGCGCCACCGCACGGTTCAGCCGGACCACCGGCGAGTCGGTCAGCCGAACAAGTTCGTCGTACCACTCGACGATCTGTACCCAATCGGTTTCGGCGGTGCTCAGGGCGTCGGTGTGCAGCGCTGCGATGGCCGCCTGCGCCTGGAACTCGCCCAGGGCGTCGCGAGCCAGCGCGGTCTGCAGGATGTCGACGGCCTCGGCGATGGCGGTGCTGTCCCAGCGACCCCGGTCCTGATCGGCCAGCGGCACCAGGGCGCCGTCGGTGGTGAACCGTGCCGCCCGGCGGGCATGGTGCAGCAGCATCAGGGCCAGCAGGCCGGCGATCTCCGGGTGATCGTGCAACGCCGCCAACTGGCGGGCCAGCCGGATCGCTTCAGCGGCCAGATCGGCGTCGTCGCTGGTGTAGCCCTCGTTGAAGATCAGGTAGAGCACCCGCAGCACGGTGGCGACGTCGC
This sequence comes from Micropruina sp., assembly GCA_039811845.1. Taxonomy (GTDB): domain Bacteria; phylum Actinomycetota; class Actinomycetes; order Propionibacteriales; family Propionibacteriaceae; genus Micropruina. Next base: position 3,246 of record JBDHZN010000250.1, read on the forward strand.
CGGGCCGGTCGAACCGGACGTCGGCGACCGTGCGCTTGGCGCGGCTGATCCGCTGCGCCATCGTCGCCTCGGGCACCAGGTGGGCCTGGGCGATCTGCCGGGTGGTCAGGCCGCCCACGGCACGCAGGGTGAGTGCCGCCGCGGACGACGGGGTGAGCCGCGGGTGGGCGCACAGGAAGTACAGCCACAGCGAGTCGTCGCCGTGGGCCACCGGGCCGGTGGGTGGCTCGTCCTCGAGGCGCTCCTCGCGCCGCCGACGGGACGCATCCGCCCTGGTCGCGTCCAGGAATCGCCGCCAGGCGACGGTGATCAGCCAGCCCTTGGGGTCGCGGGGCGGGTCGTCCGGCCAGCTGCGCAACGCCTCGACCAGGGCGTCCTGGACGGCGTCCTCGGCCGCCGCGAAGTCTGCTCCGCGGCGGACGAGGATCGCCAGGACGGCCGGGATCAGGCCGCGCAGCAGGGTCTCGTCCACGTCCGGACTCAGTCGGTGACGTTCGGCGCGTGGGTCAGGAAGGGACGGACCTCCAGCCACTCATGAATCGGCTTGCCCCCGGCGCCCGGTGCCGCCGACAGCTCCCCGGCCAGCTCCACGGCGCGGTCCCAGCCGTCCACGTCGATGATCATCCAGCCGGCGATCAGGTCCTTGGTCTCGGCGAACGGACCGTCGGTGACCGGTGGCCGGCCCTCGCCGTCGTAGCGGACCCAGGCGCCCTCCGGGGCCAGCGCCTGACCGTCGACGAACTCGCCGGTGTTCTCGAGCCGGGCGGCGAAGTCGTTCATGTACTGGATGTGGTCGGTGATCTCCTGCGGCGTCCAGGATTCCATCGGCACGTCGTTGACGCCCTTCGGGGCACCCCGGTAGTGCTTGAGCAGCAGGTACTTGGCCATCGTGACTCCTCGGTTCGGTGCCGCCCATTGTGGTCGGCTCTGCACCGGGGACGGAGCCGGTCGCGGTTTCTCGACATCGTTGGTGCAAAGTTCTCCGACCGAAACGCTCAGACTCCCGGGACGCGGTACGCGGGGACGGTTCTTTTCGTACCGTTTGCGCCGAAAGCGGAACGAAAAGAACCGTCCCCACGGTTCACCGGAGGCCCGGCCGAGGGCTGCGGCGACCCTGCGCGGCCGGTGTCGGTCGAGCACACTAAGATGGCGCGCGACTGTCATCGACCAGGAAGCGTTGAAACCACCGTGGGTGTTCTGGACAAGCTGCTGCACATGGGCGACGGGCGCAAGCTCAAAGAGTTGCGCAAGGTCGCCGATCAGGTGGCCATGATCGAACCCGACTTCGAGGCGATGAGCGACGAGGAGCTGCGCGGCCAGACCGACGAGTTCCGCAAGCGCCTTGAGGACGGCGAGAGCCTCGACGCGATCCTGCCGGAGGCGTTCGCCACCGTCCGCGAGGCCACCAGGCGGGTGCTCGGCAAACGCCCCTACGACGTCCAGGTGATGGGCGGCGTGGCGCTGCACCGGGCGAACATCGCCGAGATGAAGACCGGTGAGGGCAAGACCATCGTCGCCCTGATGCCGTCCTACCTGAACGCGCTGACCGGCAAGGGCGTGCACATCGTCACCGTCAACGACTACCTGGCCAAGTACCAGTCCGAGCAGATGGGTCGCGTGCACCACTTCCTCGGGCTCGAGGTGGGGGTGATCCTGGCACACATGACGCCGGCCGAGCGGCGCAAGCAGTACGCCGCCGACATCACCTACGGCACCAACAACGAGTTCGGCTTCGACTACCTGCGCGACAACATGGCGCTGTCGCTGGAGGACTGCGTGCAGCGCGGCCACCACTACGCGATCGTCGACG
>JBDHZN010000251.1:0-5053 GCA_039811845.1 Micropruina sp.
CTTACGGAGCTCGGAGTCGAGCAGGTACGTGCAGTAGCCGAAGTAGTACATACGGGTCTCCTCTCGACGACGCCCTGTGCGTCGTCTGTATGGTGAACCGTACACGAGTTGGTATACATTGCCTAGAGCGTGCATCGACGCGGGGCGTCCAGGCCCCCGCAGCACACCCCGAACCGGACCCCGCGCGTCCGGCAGAAAGGATCCGAAATGAGCGATCTATTCACCCAGCTGCACCACGTGTGCATCGTCGTCCACGACCTCGATCGCGCTGTTTCCGCTTATCAGCGGCTCGGCGTGGGTCCGTGGTTCGACTACCCCAAGGGCGGTGCCTACATCGAGTACGACGTCCCCAATCCCGCCGGTTCCGCGGGCATGCGGTACAAGTGTTACGACTTCGAGAACATCCAGCTGCAGCTGTGCCAGCCCGGCCCCGAGGACACTCCGCAGCGTCGTTTCCTGGACGCCCACGGCGAGGGCGTCTACCACCTGGGCTTCGAGGTTCCCGACCTGACCGCGGCGGTCACCACCGGTGGACAGCTCGGCCTGGACGTCATCGCGAAGGGTCGCCGGGCCGACGGCTCCGGCTTCGCCTACTTCGACACCCGTGCCGAGACCGGCGTGACGCTCGAGGTGCGGCGCACCAGCGCCGGCACGGCGTCCGAGCCCGGCCGGAACTGACCGAGCCCAGCGCTCCGAACCGAAAGGAACAGCCATGGACGCCGCCACCACTCCTCCGCTTCCGGTCAACGAGACCCCGCTCGACTACGCACCAGGGGCCCCCGAACGGGCCGAACTCCAGGCCCAGATCGATCGGCTGCAAGCCGAACAGCACCCTCTGGACGCCGTCATCGGCGGCCGGCGCCGGCCGGGTGGAGGTGCGGAGATCACCGTCAGCCAGCCGCACGATCACCAGCACGTGCTGGGGGTGCTGCGCAACGCCACCACCGCCGACACCACGGACGCCATCGCTGCCGCCCAGGCCGCCGCACCCGGCTGGCGCGAGCTGTCATTCGACGACCGCGCCGCGGTCTTCCTGCGCGCCGCCGACCTGCTGGCCGGACCGTGGCGGCAGCGGCTCAACGCCGCCACCCTGCTCGGGCAGGGGAAGACCGCTTATCAGGCGGAGATCGACAGCGCGTGTGAGCTGATCGACTTCTGGCGGTTCAACGTGCACTACGCCGCGCAGATCCTGGGCGAACAGCCGATCGCCAACAGTCCCGGGGTGTGGAACCGCCTGGATCACCGCCCGCTGGAGGGCTTCGTCTACGCGATCACGCCGTTCAACTTCACCGCGATCGCCGGCAACCTGCCCACCGCACCCGCGCTGATGGGCAACACGGTGCTGTGGAAGCCGTCCCCCACCCAGCAGCTGGCGGCGAGCCTGACCATGGAGTTGCTGGAGGAGGCCGGGCTGCCGGCCGGTGTGATCAACATGCTGCCCGGCGACGGGCTGGCGGTCTCCGAGGTCGCGCTCGCCGATCCCGGTCTGGCCGGCATCCACTTCACCGGGTCGACCGCCACCTTCCACCGTCTGTGGGGCGAGGTCGGCGGCAACATCGGCCGCTACCGCAGCTATCCGCGGCTGGTCGGCGAGACCGGCGGCAAGGACTTCGTGATCGCCCACCCCTCCGCCGACGACGGCGTCCTGCGCACCGCCCTGATCCGCGGCGCCTTCGACTATGCCGGGCAGAAGTGTTCGGCGGCGTCGCGGGCCTACCTGCCGCGGAGCGTCTGGAACCGGATGGGCGACGAGCTGATCGACGCCACCGAGGCACTGCCGATGGGCGATCCTCGAGATTTCGGCAACTACCTCGGTGCCGTCATCGACGACCGTGCCTTCGCCAAGCAACAGGCCGCCATCGAGCGGGCCCAGGCCCAGCCGGGCCTCACGATCGCCGCCGGCGGCCGGTTCGACGATTCGGTGGGATGGTTCGTCCGGCCGACGATCGTGCTCGGCGACGACCCGGCCGACGAGGTCTTCCGTACCGAGTACTTCGGACCGATCCTGGCCGTGCACGTCTTCGACGACGCCGATTTCGACGCCGTCCTGCGTCAGGCGGAGGCGGCCTCGCCGTACGCCCTCACCGGTTCGGTGATCGGCCAGGATCGGACGGCCCTGGCCGCCGCCACCCAGTCGCTGCGGTTCGCGGCGGGCAATCTGTACCTCAACGACAAGCCGACCGGTGCGGTGGTCGGGCAGCAGCCGTTCGGCGGCGCCCGCGCGTCCGGCACCAACGACAAGGCCGGGGCACCGCAGAATCTGCTGCGCTGGACGAGCCCCCGGGTGATCAAGGAAACCTTCGTTCCCCCGGTCGACCACCGCTACCCGCACATGGACTGACCGGCCTGCGGGGCACGGCACACCGTGGCTTCGGTCGGCCGGCAACCCCTGCGATCGCCGGCCGGCCGGAGTTCGGTCGGCCGGCGATTCGACGGTCGGGAGATGGGACGCCCGAGGCGACCTGGCATCCGTCCCGGCTGCTACTGCGTAGGCTCCCCTTCGAGGCGGCGATCCGCGCCGCGATCAGCGAAGGGAAAGTCACTTTCATGCGCGCCTTCACTTTCGCCGGGCCGTCCGCCCCGGCCAGGCTGACCGAGATTGCCACCCCCGAGCCCGGGCCCGGTGAGGTGCGGATCCGGGTCGGGGCCAACACGGTGTGCGGCACCGACCTGCGGATTCTGCGCGGCGAGAAGACCAAGGGCGTCGATCTGGGCGTCGTGCTGGGTCACGAGGTCGCCGGCTATGTGGACGCCGTCGGCGAGGGCGTCCAGACCTTCGAGACCGGCGATCTGGTGGCGATGCCGCCGTCGCTGATCTGCGGGCTGTGCGGCCCCTGCCGGCGTGGTTACGAACATCTGTGCGAGCGGGTGCATCTGGTCGGCTACGACGTCAACGGCGGCCTGGCCGACTACATGCTGATACCGCGGGTCGCCGTCGCCAAGGGCCTGCTGATGAAGGCCCCCGGCACCCTCGAGCCGGCGCAGCTCTCGTTGGCCGAACCGCTCTCCTGCTGCCTCAACGGGCTGGACAACTACCGGGTCGAGATCGGCGACGTGGTGGTGATTCTCGGGGCCGGCCCGATCGGCATGATCCATCTGCAGCTGGCCCGGCTCGCCGGCGCCGAGAAGGTGATCGTCTCCGAACCGCATGCCGGACGGCGCGCCCGCGCCGCCGCGCTGGGCGCCGATGTGATCGTCGACCCGACCAGCCAGGATCTGCTGGAGGTGGTCAGCGACGAGACCGGTGGCACCGGCACCGGCGCCGACGTCGCGGTGCTCTGCATCGGGCTGCCCGACCTGGTCAACGAATGCCTCAGCATGGTGCGCAAGCGGGGCCGGGTGAGCATCTTCGCAGGCCTGGCCGGCGAGGGCTGGTCGAACATCGCCGCGAACCTGATCCACTACCGCGAGCTGACCGTGGTGGGTGCCTCGAACTCGGGCCGGGAGAGCTTCGCCCGCGCCATCCGGCTGCTCTCCAGCGGCGCCATCGACACCGGTTCGTTGCTCACCCACACCTTCGGGCTGTCCCAGGCCGCCGAGGCGATCGAGTTCGTCGCCACCCGTGAGGGGCTCAAGGTGGCGGTGCTTCCCGACTGAGCCTCGGCGCGACACCGGCCGAATCACCGCCAATCGCACAGAACCTGTGGGTTACCACACGTAATTTGTCCCTTTCCGCGGTCGGACCCTCCCGGCAACGCGCCGCATCGAATACGGTTCAGGGTGGGGAGGCAGCAACGTCGCGTCCTCCCAGGAGAGCAATGTTGCTCGCAGAAAGGAGTTACCATGGCGAAGGACAAGAGGTTGGTCATCGGGATCGACTTCGGCACCGGCAGCTCGAAGGGCGTCCTCGCCCGGCTGAACGGCAAGGTGATCGCCACCTCGGAGAAGCCGCACCGCACCTCGATGCCGAAGCCCGGCCATGTCGAGCATGACGCCGACGAGGTCTGGTGGGCCGACTTCCTGGCCATCACCGCCGACCTGCTGCACAAGGCGAACGGTCCCGTCGTCGGCATCACCACCTCGGGCATCGGCCCGTGCAGCGTGTTCACCGACGGTGACGGCAAGCCGCTGCGGCCGGCCATCCTCTACGGCGTGGACACCCGTGCGTCGAAGGAGGTCGCCGAGCTGACCGACAAGCTGGGCACCGAGGCACTGATCGAGCGTTGCGGCAACGTGCTGACCTCGCAGTCGCAGGGCCCGAAGTTCCTGTGGACCGTGCGCAACGAGCCGTGGGTGTGGGAGAAGACCAAGTATTTCTTCATGGCCCAGTCGTATGTGGCGTTCAAGCTGACCGGTGCGTACGTGCTCGACCACCTGTCGGCGTCCATGTTCGACCCGATGTACTCGCCGAAGACCCAGGATTGGATCCCGGAGTGGTGCGAGCTGGTGGCCCCGGGCCTGGAGCTGCCCGAGCTGAAGTACTCCAACGAGATCGCCGGCTACATCACCGCCCAGGGCGCCGCCCTGACCGGCCTGCCCGAGGGCATCCCGGTCGGCGTCGGCACCACCGACGCGTTCAGCGAAGCGCTCAGCGTCGGGGTCAAGGACCCGGGCGACGTGATGCTCATGTACGGCTCGACGATCGTCGCCAACCTGGTCGCCAGCCAGTTCATGGCGCACCCGAACCTGTGGGCGATCACCGGCCTGTACCGCAACACCTTCGCGCTGGCCGGCGGCCTGTCGGCCTCCGGTGCGTTGACCACCTGGCTGAAGGACATCAGCGGTGGTAACGAGTACGCCGTGCTGTCCGAGGAGGCCAGCGACGTCGCACCCGGCTCGAACGGACTGCTGGCGCTGCCCTACTTCGCCGGTGAGCGGACGCCGATCAGCGACCCGCGGGCCCGCGGCGTGATCGCCGGCCTGACCCTGAGCACGTCGCGCGGTGAGCTGTACCGGGCGCTGCTCGAGGCCACCGCGTACGGCACCCGGCACCTGCTGGAGGCCATCAAGGAGGCCGGCGGCGAGGGCAAGCGGTTCGTCGCGGTCGGCGGCGGCACCAAGGGCGGCCTGTGGACCCAGATCATGTCGGACGTCTGCGGCATCGAGCAGGTGC
>JBDHZN010000252.1:0-5036 GCA_039811845.1 Micropruina sp.
TCCTCCAACCGGGCGTCCATCTTGCGGGACAGGTTGAACACGTAGAACGCGACCATCGTGAACAGCAGCACCGTCATGATCAGTGCGACGGTGCCGATGATCTCGTGGGACATGAACCAGTAGATCGGCGTCACGATCGCGACGAAGATCGCGATCGCGGCGAACATCCAGCCTTCGACCTTCATGGGTTCACTCCCCCTTGGGATTCTCGATGGAGGACGCCGTGCCGACGCCGGTGAGTAGGACGTCCATCTCCTCGGTGCGGTCCACGCCGTGGATCTCGGGATGGTGCAGATCGAAGGCGGGCGACTCGGAACGGATCCGCGGCAGCTTGCTGAAGTTGTGCCGCGGCGGCGGGCAGGACGTCGCCCACTCCAGCGAGCGACCCCAGCCCCACGGATCGTCGGTGTTCACCAGCGGTGAGTTGCGGCTGATCCAGATGTTCCAGAAGAACGGCAGCATCGAGATGCCGAGCAGGAAGGCACCGACGGTGGAGACCTGGTTGAGGAACTCGAAGCCCTCGGTCGGCAGGTAGTCGGCGATCCGTCGCTGCATGCCCTCGATGCCCAGCCAGTGCTGCACCAGGAAGGTCAGGTGGAAACCGAAGAACAGCATCCAGAAGTGCACCTTGCCCCAGCGCTCGTTGAGCATCCGGCCGGTGAGCTTGGGCCACCAGTAGTAGAAGCCACCGAACATCGCGAACACCACGGTGCCGAACAGCACGTAGTGGAAGTGTGCGACCACGAAGTAGGTGTCCGAGACGTGGAAGTCCAGCGGCGGGCTGGCCAGGATGACGCCGGTCAGGCCACCGAACAGGAAGGTGGTGAGGAAGCCCATCGCCCACATCATCGGTGTTTCGAAACTGATCGATCCGCCCCATAGGGTGCCGATCCAGTTGAAGAACTTCACCCCGGTGGGCACCGCGATCATGAAGGTCATGAACGAGAAGAACGGCAGGTTCACCGCTCCGGTGACGAACATGTGGTGCGCCCACACCGCGACGCTCAGGCCGCCGATCGCCATGGTCGCGGCGACCAGGCCGACGTAACCGAAGATCGGCTTGCGGCTGAACACCGGCAGGATCTCGGTGATGATGCCGAAGAACGGGATCGCGATGATGTAGACCTCGGGATGCCCGAAGAACCAGAACAGGTGCTGCCACAGCACCGCACCGCCGACCCCGGGGTCGAGGATGTGGGTGCCGATCCGGCGATCGGCCTCGAGGACCAGCAGGCCGGCGGCCAGCACCGGGAACACCAGCAGCACCAGCAGCGAGGTGACGAAGATGTTCCAGGTGAAGATCGGCATCCGGAACATGGTCATGCCCGGCGCCCGCATGCAGACGATAGTGGTGACGAAGTTGACCGCGCCGAGGATCGTCGACAGACCCATCACGTACAGGCCCATCAGCCACAGGTCGCCGCCGACGCCGGGCGAGTTGATCGCGTCCGACAGCGGGGCGTAGGCGAACCAGCCGAACGCCGCCGCACCTTGCGGCGAGAGGAAGCCCGAGCATGCGGTCACCGAGCCGAACAGGTACAGCCAGTAGCTGAACATGTTCATCCGCGGGAACGCGACGTCGGGGGCGCCGATCTGCAACGGCATGATCGCGTTGGCGAAGGCCGCGAACATCGGTGTCGCGAACATCAGCAGCATGATCGTGCCGTGCATGGTGAAGAACTGGTTGAAGGTCTCGTAGTGCAGGTACTGCAGACCCGGGAAGGCGAGTTCAGCCCGGATGGCGAGTGCCAGCAGGCCGCCGAACCCGAAGAAGGCGAAAGCCGTGACGAAGTACAGGTTCGCGATGACCTTGTGGTCGGTCGACGTCAGCAGCGTCATCGCCCTGCTGCCCCAGTTCGCCCGACGGACCGCCCGGCGCTCCGTCGAACCGAGGCTCACTCGTGCAACGCTCATCGTTGATGCTCCTCATCTGCCGGTGCCGACGGAACAGTGTTGACCCAGGCGGGCGGCTTCAGCTCTCCGGTCTGGCCCTTGGCCGCCAGGTCCTTCAGATGCGCGTTGTACTCCTCGACGGTCACCACGTGCACGTTGAACAGCATCGCCGAGTGGTAGGTACCGCACAGTTCGGCGCACTTGCCCAGGAACGTACCCGTCCGGCTGGGGGTGACATCGAAGGAGTTGGGATGGCCGGGGATGACGTCGAGCTTGAAGTAGAACTCAGGAACCCAGAACGAATGGATGACGTCGGCCGAGGTCAGGTTGAACCGCACCGGCTCGTTGACCGGCAGGTACAGGTCGGGCAGCCGCTCCACGGTGCCGGTGTCATAGACGACGGCGTTGACCGCGGGGTTCTGCTGCTCCATGTAGTTGAAAGACCAGGACCATTTCTGCCCGATCACGTTCACAGTGTGGACCGGACGGTCGTTCACCTTGGCCAGCACGTTGTCCTGGCTCTGCACGGTGAAGAAGAACAGCACGCCGATGATCAGGAACGGCACCATCGTGTAGAGGATCTCCATCGGCAGGTTGTACCGGGTCTGCCGGGGCACCTCGGAGTCGCTCTTACGGCGATAACGGATGGCCACCCAGGCCATCAGGCCCCAGACGAACACACCGATCACCATGGAGGCGATCCAGGCGCCGTTCCACAGGTTGCCGATCCACGGGGCCTGCTCACTGGCTGCCGGGAGCATGCCCCAGCGGCCCCATTGGTCGATCGTGTCCTGACTGCAGCCGGACAGCGCAAGCGCCAAGAGCGCGCCGCCCCCCAGCGCCACGACGCGGCCGGGGCGTGTGCGGTTCTTCACCACGGACGTTCCGCCTTCCCACGACGGACGCCTCCCGATGGCATGGTCGCCCCGGCAAGCCTCCGAATCGTCAGATTCCTAGGTGGCTCACCCTAGCCCAAAAGCACATCGGGACGCCCCCCTGGGGCGCCCCGATATTGCTGAATCTGGGATTGTTACCCGTAGTCCCGCGCGCAGCGGGCGGCCGGGCTCAGTGGAAGCTGTCGCCGCAGGCGCAGGAGCCCTGCGCGTTGGGGTTGTCGATGGTGAAGCCCTGCGCCTCGATGCTGTCCACGAAATCGATGGTCGCGCCGATCAGGTAGGGGGCCGACATCCGGTCGGTGACCACCGGCACACCGAACCATTCCTTGGTGACGTCGCCGTCCAGCTCCCGATCGTCGAGCGAGAGCTGGTAGCGCAGGCCGGAACAGCCGCCCGGCGCCACGGAGATACGGAGGAAAAGGTCCACTTCGGGCTGCTGCGAGACCAGGTCCTTCACCTTGGTCGCTGCGGCTTCGGTGAGGATGATGCCGTCGATGTCGAGCTGCTGGTCCAGGGACATGGTGACTCCGGTTTCTCGGGGATACTCGCCCGGAGCAACGCCTCCGCGGCGAGCGGGTATTCCGGGATCAGTGTAATCGCTCGTTCCGGACGTGGTGAACGCCGGTCACCACCGCGCCCCCCAGCCGGCGGCGAGTCGGCGTCCGGTCGCCGTCAGCGCCGCCGCGGTGTCGGTGCCGGGTTCGAGCAGATGGCCGGATTCCACCCCCATCACCCGCATCTCGCGCTCGGACATCTCGATCGTCGGCGACACCACCACCAGTGGGGTCTCGGCGGTCTCGCACCATCCGGCGAGTTCGGTGACCACCCCGCCGCCGCGGCGTCCGAAGTCGAACGAATCGCAGGCGGCGACCACCAGGTCGGCCGCCGCTAAGCCGCGTTCGAGCCCGATCCGTTCCGCACAGAACGCCGGGCCGGTGCTCAGCCGTCCGCCGAGGGCGAGGATCGCAAATCCGACACCGCCGGCGGCGCCGGCACCGGCGACACGAGCGTGGTCGGCGTCGGCAAGCTCGGCGAACCGCTCCAGTGCCGCGTCCACCGCCAGCATCCGCTCCGCCGGCGTACCCAGCCCGCGTCCGCGTCGGGAGGTGACGCCGCGCAGGCCCAGCAGTTGGTCGTCCAGCGCGCCCGACGCCACCAGGCCGACCAGCTCACAGCCGGCGAATCGGGCCCGGACGGCGTCCAGTTCGAGCCGGGTCAGGGCCGCCAACGGTTCGGGACCGGCATCCAACGCGACATCGGCCCTCGCGCCGAGCGCACCCAGGAACCCGGCCCCGGCATCGTGCACGTCGAGCGCGGTCAGGTCGATCGCCACCGACGTCGTCCGCCCACCCTGCGCAGAATCATCGCCCTGCAGCGAATAGCCGACCAAGCGTCCCAGCGCGGCACTGCTACCGGTCAGCGGATCCTCCGGCGTGACCGGGTCGACGCCCACCGCGACCAGTCCCGGACGCCGGGCGAGCCAGCCGGTGCTGAGCGATTCCAGTTCACCCTCGGGCTCGACCAGCGCCTGACCGAGGGCGCGTCCACCCTCTGCCAGACCGACAGCGGCCACCTCGGCCGATTCGGCGAAACCCGTGGCCAGCGCCACCGCGGCGGCCCGCGCCGACAGGTCCCTCACCGGTCCGCCGGCCACCAGCACCCGCGGACGGCGCTCAGCCATCGAGACCGGCGCTCACCGCAGGTTCTCGGTGGAATCCGACTGCGACTCGGGCACCGTCCCGGGCGCCGGGGGCTGTTCGAACGTGCAACCCGGTAGCTCACCGGCAGGCTGCTCGGGCGCGCCGACGTCCAGCTGACCCGGCTGGGCGCCGCCGGACAGCGACGCCTTCAGTGCGGCCAGTTCGTTGTCCACCTGGGCACCGGATGCCAACGCGTCCAGTTCGCGGGTGATGTCGTCCTGAGCCAGGCCGGACGGGTCGTCGAGCGCACCGCTGGCCAGCAGTTCGTCGACAGCCGCGGCCCGGGCCTGCAGCTGCGTGGTCTTGTCCTCGGCGCGCTGGATGGCCTGACCGACGTCGCCGAGTTCCTTGCCGAGGCCGCTGAACGCCTCACTGATCTTGGTCTGTGCTTCGGCCGCCGTATACGTGGCCTTGATGGTCTCCTTACGGGTCCGGAAGGCGTCCACCTTGGCCTGCAACTGCTGGCTGGCCCGGACCAGTCGCTCCTCTTCGGACTGCAGCGCCGCATGCTGGGTCTGCAGCTCGGTGAGCTGCTGCTGCAGGCCCG
>JBDHZN010000253.1:0-4978 GCA_039811845.1 Micropruina sp.
TGTACGTGCCCGGCTGCCCGCCGCGTCCGGACATGCTGATCAACGCCATGTTCAAGCTGCGCAAGGACATCGTGATGAAGCGCCCGATGGGTGCCCACGAACTGGCGGAGATCGAGGCGCAGGAGCAGGCCGCGCTGGAGTCGATGGCGACGCACGAGATGAAGGGCCTCATGCGATGACCGACGCTCCCAACGACAAGGCCAAGGGTCCGGACGAGAAGCTGCCCGGCGAGGAGAAGACCGTCGACAGCCCCGTCCAGGGCTCCGACTCGGCCCCCGGCGCCGGGCTTGAGCGTGAGGATGCCCAACCCGACGAGGCCCAGGCCACCGAGGCGGACGCCGCCGCGCAGGTACCCGCCGGTTCGCACCTCATCGAGACCCGCAAGGGCATGTGGTCGGACGGCTCCGGCGACACCTCCGGTTACGGCCGGATCGTCCGGGCGGTCGAGCTGCCCAACTCCGGGCTGCCCAGCGACGGCTGGTACGCCGGCGCCACCGCGCGGCTGGCGCACCTGGTGCCCGATTCGCTGGTGCGGGTGATCTTCGACCGCGGCGAGCTGACCTTCCTGGTGGCCCGCGAGAAGCTGACCGAGGTGATGGGTCAGCTGCGTGACGACGCCCAGCTGCGTTTCGAGTTCTGCGCCAGCGTCTCGGGCGTCAACTACCCGACCGACACCGGTGCTGAGCTGCACGTCGCCTACCACCTGCAATCGATGACCCACAACCGCCGGCTCCGGGTGGAGACCACCGCCCCGGACGACGACCCGCACGTGCCGAGCGTGGTGGCGATCTACCCGGCTGCCGACTGGCACGAGCGGGAGACCTGGGACATGTTCGGCATCGTCTTCGACGGCCACCCCCACCTGACCCGCATTCTGATGCCGGACGACTGGGTCGGGCATCCGCAGCGCAAGGACTATCCGCTGGGCGGCATCCCGGTGGAGTACAAGGGCGCGACCGTGCCGCCGCCCGACCAGCGGAGGAGCTACCGATGAGCACGACCGACTTCTACGCACAGCCCGGCGAGGCCACCGAAGGCACCGTCTACACCGCGATGGGTGGCGACTGGGCCGACATCGCCGCCGAACAGGCCGAGCGCTCCGACGAGATCCTGGTGATCAACATGGGTCCGCAGCATCCGTCCACCCATGGCGTGCTGCGGCTGATCCTGGAATGCGACGGCGAGACGGTGCTGAGCATCCGGCCTGGCATCGGCTTCCTGCATACCGGCATCGAGAAGAACATGGAGTACCGCACCTGGGTGCAGGGCACCACGTTCGTCACCCGGATGGACTACGTCGCCCCGATCTTCAACGAGGTGGCCTACTGTCTGGCGGTCGAGCGGCTGCTCGGCATTGAGGACGACATTCCCGAGCGGGCCAACGTCATCCGGGTGCTGATGATGGAGCTCAACCGGATCGCCTCGCACCTGGTCGCGATCGGCACCGGCGGCATGGAGATCGGCGCACTGACCGTGATGACGATCGGCTTCCGCGAGCGCGAGATGATCCTCGACTTCTTCGAGGCGGTCACCGGGCTGCGGATGAACCACGCCTACATCAGGCCCGGCGGTGTGGCCAACGACCTGCCCGAGACCGGCATCGCCCAGCTGCGCGAGCTGATCGACTGGCTGCGCAAGCACCTACCCGAATACGCCGACTTCTGCAACGAGAACCCGATCTTCAAGATGCGGATGATCGGCATCGGTCACCAGGACCTGGCCGCCTGCATGGCGCTCGGTGTCACCGGCCCGGTGCTCCGCTCCACCGGTTACAACTGGGACCTGCGCAAGCAGCAGCCCTACTGCGGCTACGAGACCTACGACTTCGAGTCGAAGGCATGGAGCCCCGACGACGGCTGGGAATCCAGCGACAGCTACGCCCGCTTCCGGATCCGGTTGGACGAGATGTGGGAGAGCGTGAAGATCGTCGAGCAGTGCGCCGATCGGCTCGAGGCGTCCCGCGGTGAGCCGGTGATGGTCGACGACCCGAAGATCGCCTGGCCGGCGCAACTCGCGGTCGGCCCGGACGGCCAGGGCAACAGCCACGAGCACATCAAGCACATCATGGGCGAATCCATGGAGGCACTGATCCACCACTTCAAGATCGTCACCGAGGGCTTCCGGGTACCGCCCGGCCAGGCCTATGTGCCGATCGAGTCCCCGAAGGGCGAACTGGCCTGCCATGTGGTCTCCGACGGCGGCACCCGGCCGTTCCGGGCGCACATGCGCGACCCAGGGTTCAACCATCTGCAGTCGGTGCCGATCCAATGCGAGGGCGGCATGATCTCCGACGTCGTGGTGGCGGTCGGTTCGCTCGACCCCGTCATGGGAGGGGTGGACCGATGAGTTCCCTGCCTGCCGTCATCCCGGCGCATTCCGTCATCCCGGCGAACGCCGGGATCTTCGGTGCGAGCGTGCGTGGGGCCGAGATCCCGGGTCGAGCCCGGGATGACGTGTTCCGGGATGACGTGTCGTCGGCCGAAACCCGTGAGGAGGCACGATGAGCGGCCACGAGTTCCAGTCCTGGTTCCCCGAATCGGGCGGCATCGACTACGAGGACGTCTCGACGAACATCACCGAGGCCACCCTCGACGAGCTGCGCTCGATCGCCGACCGCTACCCGCAGGCCCGCTCGGCGCTACTGCCGATGCTGCACCTGGTGCAGAGCGTCGACGGCCGGGTCAGCCCGGCCGGGGTGAAGGCCTGCGCCGATATCCTGGGCATCACCACCGCCCAGGTCTCCGGGGTGGCGACCTTCTACACCATGTACCGGCGGCGTCCGGGCGGCACCCACCACGTCGGTGTCTGCACCACGGCGCTGTGCGCGGTGATGGGTGGCGACCAGCTGCTCGACCGGGTCAGCCAGCGGCTGGGCATCCACGAGGGTGAGACCACTGCCGACGGCACGTTCTCGCTGGAGCGGCTGGAATGCAACGCCGCCTGCGACTTCGCCCCGGTGATGATGGTGAACTGGGAGTTCTTCGACAACATGGACCCCCAGAAGGCCGACGAGTTGCTGGATGCCCTGGCGGCCGGCGACACCGTCCAATCGCCGCGGGGCGCGACGCTGACCTCGTGGCAGGACGCCGAGCGGGTGTTGGCCGGCTTCCCCGACGGCCGTGCCGACGAGGGCCCGACCGCGGGTGAGGCGTCCTTGCTGGGCCTGCGGGTGGCCCGCGAGCGTGGCTGGCAGGCACCCGATGTTCCGCCGCCGCCGGCAGCCGCCGACGATGAGACCGGAGGTGTCCAGTGACCGATCTGCTGACCCCCGTCCTGAGCGACAACTGGGCCGATGAGCGGGCCTGGAAGCTGACCAACTACGAGCGTCGCGGCGGCTACCGCGGGCTGCGCAAGGCGCTCAGCATGACCCCGGCCGAGACGATGGGTGTGGTCAAGGACTCCGGCCTGCGCGGACGCGGCGGCGCCGGCTTCCCGACCGGCATGAAGTGGTCGTTCGTCCCGCAGGACAACCCGAACCCGAAGTACCTGGTGGTCAACGCCGACGAGTCCGAGCCGGGCACCTGCAAGGACATGCCGCTGATGCTGGCCAGTCCGCACACCCTGGTCGAGGGCGTGATCATCGCGTCCTACGCGATCGGCTGCTCCTACGCCTTCATCTACTGCCGCGGCGAAGTGCTGCACGTCATCCGGCGGCTGCAGCAGGCCGTCCGCGAGGCCTACTCGGCCGGATATGCCGGCAAGAACATCCTGGGCAGCGGCTACGACGTGGAGGTCGTGGTGCACGCCGGCGCCGGCGCCTACATCTGTGGCGAGGAGACCGCACTGCTCGACTCGCTCGAAGGACGTCGCGGGCAGCCCCGGCTGCGTCCGCCGTTCCCGGCGGTGGCCGGCCTGTACGCGTCCCCGACGGTGGTCAACAACGTCGAGTCGATCGCGTCCGTACCGGCGATCATCGATCGCGGTGCGGCCTGGTTCGCCTCGATGGGAACCGAGCGGTCCAAGGGCATGACCATCTATTCGCTGTCCGGCCACGTGAAGCGGCCCGGCCAGTTCGAGGCGCCGCTGGGCGTCACGCTGCGGCAACTGCTGGAGCTCTCCGGCGGCATCCGCGACGGCCACCAGCTGAAGTTCTGGACGCCGGGCGGCAGCTCGACACCGATCCTCACCCCCGAGCATCTCGACCTGCCGCTCGACTACGAGTCGATGGGTGCGGCCGGCACGATGCTGGGCACCAAGGCGCTGCAGTGCTTCGACGAGACCACCTCGGTGGTGCGCACCACGCTGCGCTGGATCGAGTTCTACAAGCACGAGTCCTGCGGCAAGTGCACCCCGTGCCGCGAGGGCACCTGGTGGCTGGTGCAGACCCTGAAGAACTTCGAGGCCGGCAAGGCCCAGCCCGGCGACATCGAGAAGCTGCTCGACGTCGCCGAGGACATCGGCGGCCGCTCGTTCTGCGCGCTGGCCGACGGCGCGGTGGCCTGCCTGACCAGCGCCATCAAGCATTTCCGCGACGAGTTCGAGCAGGGCATGCACACCCCCGCCTGGGAGCTGTTCCCTTACGAGCGCAGCGCGCTGTTCCCCAGCGCGGAGATATCCAGCGCGGGCGTCGGTGTGGCTGAGGAAGGAGTGCGGGCATGACCGTCACGGCCAAGCCGGGCGAGGTCGTCGCCAGCGACCTGATCACGGTGTTCATCGACGGCACCGAGGTGCAGGTGCCGAAGGGCACGCTGGCCATCCGGGCCGCCGAGATGATCGGGGTGGCGATCCCGCGGTTCTGCGACCATCCGCTGCTCGATCCGGTCGGCGCCTGCCGGCAGTGCCTGGTCGAGGTGCCCGACATGGGCAACGGACGCGGCATGCCGAAGCCGCAGGCGTCCTGCACCCTGGAATGCGCGCCGGGGATGAAGATCCTCACCCAGGAGACCTCGCCGGTGGCGGCGAAGGCCCAGAAGGGGATGATCGAGTTCCTGCTGATCAACCATCCGCTGGACTGCCCGATCTGCGACAAGGGCGGCGA
>JBDHZN010000254.1:0-4846 GCA_039811845.1 Micropruina sp.
GGACGAGCATCTCAAGGCCCGACCGGGCAGTCACCGCGGCGCCGCCCAGGGCGGGCATCACGATGCTCGCCGACGACGACGCGATCAGCACCGCGTAGAGCGGTCCGTGCCCGGTTCCCCACAAAGACGCGATCAGCAGGCCCAGCGGTGCCGCGATCACGGCGACGCCCAGCGCCCGCAAGAGGCCGTTGCGCAACCCGCTGCGCATCGCCGGCTGGCGCAGCGGCACATGGCTGCCGGCCACGAACATCACCAGGGCGAAGCCGATCTGCGCCATGAACGACAGCGTCGGATCGTCGGCGTCGATCACGCCCACACCGGTATGGCCGAGCGCGATGCCGACGGCGAGTTCGCCGATGACGACCGGGATGTGCACCATCCGGTTCAGGCTGACCACCGGCCCGATCATGGCGACGGCGCAGATCAGCGCCAGTACCGCGAACGTCACCGGCATACTGTAGGCCGGTCCGGGGAGGCTACTCGGCGGCCACGGTGGCGGCGAGCTGACCGCAGGCACCGTCGATCTCGCGGCCGCGGGTGTCCCGGACGGTGACGGCGACGCCGCGGCGTTCCAGCGCGGCGACGAAGGCGGCCTCGTCGCGACGGCGGGACGCCGTCCACTTCGAACCGGGGGTCGGGTTGAGCGGGATCAGGTTGACGTGCACCCAGCCGTGGCCGCCGTCGCGGCGCAGCACGTCGGCGAGCAGGTCGGCCCGCTCCACCTGGTCGTTGACGTCGCGGATCAGCGCGTACTCGATCGACACCCGGCGCTTGGTGGCCACGAAGTAGCCATGAGCGGCGTCCACCAGTTCGGCGACGTTCCAGCGGGTGTTGATCGGGCAGAGTTCGTCGCGCAGTTCGTCGTCGGGGGCATGCAGGCTGACCGCGAGGGTGACCGGTAGGCCTTCGGTGGCCAGCTGGTTGATCCGCGGCACCAGCCCGACGGTGGAGACGGTGATGCCGCGGGCGCTGATGCCGATCCCCTGCGGCGCGGCCGCGGTCAGCGTCCGGATGGTCGCCATGATCGCCTTGTAGTTGGCCATCGGCTCGCCCATGCCCATGAAGACGATGTTGTTCACCCGTCCGGGTCCGCCGGGAATCTCGCCGTCGCGCAGCAATCGTGCCCCCGCGATCACCTGGGCGAGGATCTCGGCGGCGCTCAGGTTGCGCTGCAGCCCGCCCTGGCCGGTGGCGCAGAACGGGCAGGCCATGCCGCAGCCGGCCTGTGACGAGATGCATAGGGTGGCCCGGTTCCGTCCCGAGCCGGACGCCCGCACCCCCGGCACGCCATAACGCATCAGCACCGACTCGATCAGTGACCCGTCGAACAGCCGCCACAGGGTCTTCAACGTGGTACCGCCATCACAGGACAGTGGCCGCACCGATGTCAGCAGCGACGGCAGGAACGCCTCCCCGACCCGTGACCGGTCGGTGGCCGGCAGGTCCGTCCAGCCGGACGGATCCAGGTCGAGATGTTCGAAGACGTGCCGGGAGATCTGGTCGGCGCGGAAGGCCGGCAGGCCCAGCCCGCGCACGGCGTCCCGGCGCTCATCGCGGCTCAGGTCGAGCCAGTGCCGCGGTGGTTTGCCGCGCCGCGGTGTCGCCATGGTCAGCGGCACGGTGGCGCCGGCCCGGACCCGGTCTTCCAGCGCGGAATAGGCGCTGATCTCGTCGGGCCGCAGGCCGTCGCCGGTCGCGTTCAGTTGGTCGGTCATCGAGGCCTTGTCAGTTGGGGATCAGCAGGAACATGATCAGCCAGGCCACCGGCGACGCCACCAGGATGGAATCCAGCCGGTCCATCGCGCCGCCGTGTCCGGGCAGGAACGACGACATGTCCTTGATGCCGACGTCACGCTTGACCAGCGATTCGATCAGGTCGCCGCAGGTGCCGGCGGCGACGATCGCCAGGGCGAGCAGCAGGCCGATCCACCAGGCTGCGTCCAGCCACCACACGGTGAGCGGGATCGCCACGGCGGTGGCCAGGCCCACCGAGCCGGCCATTCCCTCCCAGGTCTTCTTGGGACTGATCTGCGGCGCCATCGGGTGGCGGCCCCAGCGTGCGCCCACCGCGTAGCCGCCGGTGTCGGTGCCCATCACGATCAGCAGCGTGGTCGCCATCTTGGCCCCGCCGTTATCGGCGGCCAGAATCAGCCCCGCGAACGAACCGAGCAGCGGAATGTAGCCGATGGTGAACAGGCTGGCGGCGGCGTCCTTCACGTAGCCGGCGGAGCCGCCCGGCATCCGCCAGATCAGCGCGGCCAGGGTGGTGGCTCCGAGGAAGCCCAGCAGCACCGAATGCCACGGCAGCGCCGTGTTGCCCTCCTGGGTGGCGGCCGCATACGAGCCGCAGATCACCGCGATGGTGCCGACCACGATCGGGATCACCGCCGAGTTCATCCCGATCCGCTTCAGCGCATCGTGCAACTCGATGGTGCCCAGGGTCAGCATGGCGGTCACCAGCACCACGAAGCCCCAATGCCAGTAGAGCAGGGTGAGCACCACCGCCGCCGCAAGGGCGAGGCCGACCCCGATCGCCGCCGGAAGGTCGCGTCCCGCGCGTGACTTCCGGACCGTCGGGTCGGCTGCTGATGCCTCCTGCTCCCCCGCCATCAGACTTCCAGCAACTCGGCTTCCTTGGACTTCACCAGTTCGTCGATGGTGTCCACATGCTTCTTGGTGACGCCGTCCAGCTGCTTCTCGGCGTTGCGGGCGTCGTCCTCGCCCACTTCCTTGTCCTTGGCCAGCTTGTGCACCGCGTCGTTGGCGTGCCGGCGGATGTTCCGGACGGCGACCCGCGCCTCCTCGGCCTTCGACCGGGCCAGCTTGACGTAGTCGCGGCGGCGCTCCTCAGAGAGCTGCGGCATCACGACCCGGATGACGTTGCCGTCGTTGGCCGGGTTGACGCCCAGGTCGGAGTCGCGGATGGCCTTCTCGATGCCGGCCATCGAGGCCCGGTCGAACGGGCTGATCAACACGGTGCGAGCCTCAGGCACCTGGAAGGTGGCCAGCTGCTGCAGCGGGGTCGGCGAGCCGTAGTAGTCGACCATGAGCTTGTTGAACATGGCCGGGTGGGCACGACCCGTGCGGATCGCCGCGAACTCGTCGCGAGCGTGCTCGACCGCGCCGCTCATCTTCTGCTCCGCGTCTTTGATGATGTCGGGGATCATCGTGATCCTTTCGGTGGGTTGTGGCTGGTCAGGCGTGGACGGTGGTTCCGATCTTCTCACCCTGGACCACCCGCAGGATGTTGCCCTCGACGCCGAGGTCGAAGAAGATCATCGGCAGATTGTTGTCCCGGGCCAGGCTGATCGCGGTGGCGTCGGCCACCTTCAGATCACGGGCCAGGTAGTCGTCGTAGCTGAGCTCATCGAAGCGGACGGCGCCCGGGTTCTTCTGCGGATCGGAGTCGTAGACGCCGTCGGTGCCCTGCTTGCCCATCAGCAGCACGTCGGCGCCGATCTCGAGCGCCCGCTGTGCGGCGACGGTGTCGGTGGAGAAGTACGGCATGCCCGAGCCGGCACCGAAGATGACCACCCGGTTCTTCTCCAGGTGCCGCTCGGCGCGCCGCGGAATGTAGGGCTCGGCGACCTGGCCCATCGCGATCGCGGTCTGCACCCGGGTCTGCACCCCGGCCTTCTCGCAGAAGTCCTGCAACGCCAGACAGTTCATCACGGTGCCGAGCATGCCCATGTAGTCGGCGCGGTCGCGGTCCATGCCGCGTTCGGAGAGTTCCGCGCCGCGGAAGAAGTTGCCGCCGCCGATCACCACCGCGACCTGGACGCCGGCGTCGACCACCGCCTTGATCTGCCCGGCCAGGCTGGCCACCACGTCCGGATCGACACCGATGCCCCGCTCACCCCCGAACATCTCGCCGGACAGCTTGAGCATGATGCGGTGGTAGGTCATGGTTCTCCTCGATCGGGGTGGGTTCGGGGCTTATAGCGACGTGCGCCACGAGGGATGGCTCGTGGCGCACGTCATGCTACTGGCTGAGTTCGGGTCAGGCGCCCGCCGCGAACCGCACGAAACGCTTCACGGTGACGCCGTTCTCCTTGAGCAGCTGCCCGACGGTCTTCTTGTCGTCGGAGACGCTGGGCTGCTCGACCAGACAGACATCCTTGAAGAAGCCACCGAGGCGACCCTCGACGATCCGCGGGATGATCTTGTCGGGCTTGCCCTCCTCCTTGGCGGTCAGCTCGGCGATGTGACGCTCGTGATCGAGCACCTCGGCCGGCACCTCATCGCGGGACACGTACTGCGGCGACATGGCGGCGATCTGCATCGCGATGCCACGGACGAACTCGTCCGAGCCACCCTCGTGCTCGACCATCACGCCCACCTGCGGGGGCAGGTCGGAGGACCGCTTGTGCAGGTAGATGGTGACGTCGCCGTCGTAGCTGGCGGCGTTGGCCACCTCGAGCTTCTCGCCGATCTTGGCGGCCAGCTCGGCCACCGCCTCGGCGACGGTCTTACCGGAGGCCAGCTGGACGGCGTTGGCGGCGGCCACGTCGGTGGCGCCGGCGGCGTCGGTGGCCTTGGCGATCTCATCGGCCAGAGCGATGAACTCGGCGTTCTTGGCGACGAAGTCGGTCTCGGCGCCGAGCTGGATGACGGCCTTGCCGGCGGCGGCGACCAGGCCGTTGGAGGCCTCGCGGTCGGAGCGCTTGGCCATCTTGGCCTGACCGGTCACTCGCAGGATCTCGACCGCGGCGTCGTAGTCGCCGTTGGCCTCGGTGAGCGCCTTCTTGGCGTCCATCATGCCCGCGCCGGTGGCGTCGCGGAGCTTCTTCACATCAGCGGCAGTGATTGCCATTGTCTGCTCTCTTCGTGGTGTTCGTGGTGTGGG
>JBDHZN010000255.1:0-4808 GCA_039811845.1 Micropruina sp.
CGCAACCACCCAGTGACCCGAGCCCGAGACAAGACCCCCAAGGCCGCCCCGAAACCCGCCGACCAGGTGCGCCAGAAGCCGATCACCGACCAACCGACTTCTTCAGGTCGAAGTAGTTAGGAAGGGCTTCATGCGCCGGGGTCGGGCCCCGGGCCGGTCACTCCTCGACCAGCAGGCCCTTCGCGGCCAGCTTGTCGACCAGGTTGCACAGGTCGATCGTGGTGCCACCGGCGCGGTATGCCGCGCGCTGCTCGGCCTCCACTGCTTCCCGCTTCGCACAGGCTTCGATCACCCATTCAACGTTGGCGGCCTTGACCAGCACCACACCGTCGGCGTCGCCCTTGACGATGTCGCCGGGCTCGACCAGCTGGCCGCCGAAGACGATCGGGTGGTTGATCGGGCCGAGGGTCTCCTTGACCGTGCCCTTGATGCAGATGCTGCGCGAGAACACCGGCAGGCCCAGCTCGATCAGGTCCTTGGTGTCCCGGACGCCCGAGTCGGTGACCAGGGCGGCCAGGCCCTTGGAGTGCATGGCGGTGCCGAGCACGTCGCCGAAGGTGCCGGCCTCTTTGAACTCGCCGGCCGAGACCACCAGGACGTCACCGGCCTGCGCGTAGTGGATCGCCACCTGCAACATCAGGTTGTCCTGCGGGGCACACACCACGGTGGTGGCCGGCCCGCAGAACGACATCGCGCGGTCGATCGGCTTGATGTCGGAGTTCAGCGCGCCGCGGCGTCCCTGCGCCTCGTGGATGGTGGCGCTGGAGAACTCTCCGAGCTGCGCGACGAGGTCGGCGGCGGGGCGCTGGACCTTGGTCCGGACGTGAATCATGAGTTGAGCGATCCTCTTGTAGTTGGTCGGTCGTCAGTCGGTGAGTGAGCGGACGGCGTCGGCGATGGCGTCCATCGCGGCGGACAGGGTGGTCTCGTCGGTGGCGAAGGACACCCGGAAGAACGGCGAGAGACCGTAGGCGCTGCCGGTGATGGTGGCCACCCGGGCGTGCTCCAGCAGGTAGCCGACGAAGGCGTCGTCGCTGTCGATCACGGTGCCGTCGGGGGTGTGGCGTCCGATCACCCCGGAGCAGTCGATGAAGACGTAGAAGGCGCCGTCGCCGGCGAGCGCACGCAGCCCGTCGATGGCGTTGATCCGTTCGACGACGAGGTCGCGACGGGCCCGGTACTGCCTCGCCGCGGACGCGACGAAGGACTGGTCACCGCTCAGCGCTTCCGCTGCGGCGGCCTGCGAGATCGACGAGGGGCAGCTCGACATGTGCGATTGCAGCTTGTTGATCGCCGTGACCAGCGGCTTCGGGCCGGCGCAGTAGCCGAGCCGCCAACCGGTCATCGCGTAGGTCTTGGAGACGCCGTTGACCAGCAGCACCCGGTCGCGCAGCTGCGGAGCGGCCTCCAGCAGCCCGACGCAGCGACCCTCGCCGAGGAACACCTCGTCGTAGATCTCGTCGGTCAGCACCAGGACGTCGGGGAATTCCTCCAGCACAGCGGCCAACGCGACCAGTTCCTCGCGGAAGTAGACGGCCCCGGTCGGGTTGGACGGCGCGTTCAGGATCAGCCACCGAGTGCGGCCGGTGAGGCCCTCGCGGAGCCGGGCGGGGGTGAGCTTGAAGTCGTCTTCGATCGGGCACCGGACGATCACGGGGGTGCCGTCGTTGAGCACCACCATGTCGGGGTAGGACACCCAGTACGGCGCCGGGATCAGCACCTCGTCGCCGGGGCTCAGGGTGGCCATCAGCGCGGTGAAGATCACATGCTTGGCGCCGGAACCGACCGAGATCTCGGCGTCGGTGTATTCGATGCCGGTGACCCGGCGGAGCCGGTCGATGATGGCCCGGCGCAGGGCCGTGGTGCCGTTCACCGCGGTGTACTTGGTGTCGCCGCGTTCGATGGCGGCGATGCCGGCCGCCTTGACGTTGCCGGGGGTGTCGAAATCGGGCTCGCCCACCGTCAGGTCGAGCACCTTCACCCCGCTCTCTCGAAGCTCGCGCGCCTTGGCCGCGGCAACGGAACTCGGCGACGGGTGGACCCGGGTCATCCGGGCAGCTTCAAAGGGCATGACAAGTCCTCGGTGATTGGGGTTCCCTACGATCGTAGGAGCCGGACGACGTCGGGCGCCAAGACCGAATGTGGGTGCTGTCATAAGGGTCGCTTATAGGGCCCGTTCACAAGATCCCGGGGCGAGCCCGGGATGACTAGTGCTGTCATCCCGGCGAACGCCGGGATCTCCGCAGCCGGTGCGACTCGCTCGACCGGGCGGCGGCCGACAACCAGTTCCGGGCGACGATGACCACATACGGATCGGCTATGGATGAACCACCGGACGGGGCATCCCCACGTCACTCGGCACGGACTAAGGTTCCGCCCATGGCGTCCGACCTGCACACGACCTCAGGCAAGCTCGCCGACCTGGAACGTCGTGACCGGCAGGCGAAGCATCCGGCGTCCGAGGCGGCGGTCGAGAAGCATCACGCCAAGGGCAAGCTGACCGCCCGTGAGCGCGTGCTGGCACTGCTCGACGAGGACAGCTTCACCGAGCTGGACGAGTTCGCCCGGCACCGCACCACCGCCTTCGGCATGGACGCCAAACGCCCCTACACCGACGGGGTGGTCACCGGCTTCGGCACCATCGAGGGCCGCAACGTCGCCGTCTTCTCCCAGGACGTCACCGTCTTCGGCGGCGCGCTCGGCGAGGTGTACGGCGAGAAGATCTGCAAGGTGATGGACCTGGCCATGCGGACCGGCATCCCGGTCATCGGCCTGGTCGAGGGCGGCGGCGCCCGCATCCAGGAGGGCGTGGTCAGCCTCGGCCTGTACGCCGAGATCTTCAAGCGCAACACCCACGCCTCGGGGGTCATCCCGCAGATCTCGGTGATCCTCGGCGCGGCCGCCGGCGGGCACGTCTACTCCCCCGCGCTGACCGACTTCGTGGTGATGGTCGACCAGACCTCGCAGATGTTCATCACCGGCCCGGACGTGATCCGCACCGTCACCGGCGAGGAGGTGACGATGGAGGAACTCGGCGGCGCCCGCACCCACAACACCCGCTCGGGCAACGCCCACTACCTGGCCGCCGACGAGCACGACGCGCTCGACTTCGTCCGGCACCTGCTCAGCTTCCTGCCGCAGAACAATCTGGACGAACCGCCCGCGCTGGAACCCGATCCGGACGCCGAACTCGACCTCGACACCGACGCCCTGGACGCGATCATCCCCGACTCGCCGAACCAGCCGTACGACATGCACGAGGTGATCACCCGGGTGCTGGACGACGGCGAGTTCTGCGAGGTGCACGCCCGGTTCGCCGCCAACATGATCTGCGGCTTCGGACGCGTCGAGGGCCGCGCGGTCGGCGTCGTCGCCAACCAGCCGATGGTCTACGCCGGCTGCCTCGACATCGACGCCTCCGAGAAGGCGGCCCGGTTCGTCCGCACCTGCGACGCGTTCAACATTCCGGTGCTCACCTTCGTCGACGTGCCCGGCTTCCTGCCCGGCATCGACCAGGAGTGGAACGGCATCATCCGGCGCGGCGCGAAGCTGCTCTACGCCTACGCCGAGGCCACCGTGCCGCTGGTCACCCTGATCACCCGCAAGGCCTACGGCGGCGCCTATGACGTGATGGGTTCGAAGCATCTGGGCGCCGACGTGAACCTGGCCTGGCCGACCGCGCAGATCGCGGTGATGGGCGCCGAGGGCGCGGTGAACATCCTGTACCGCCGCGACCTGGCCCACGCCGACGACCCGATCGGACGCCGCGCCGAGCTGGTCGAGTCCTACAACGACGAACTGTCGAATCCGTGGATCGCCGCCGAACGCGGCTATGTCGATCGGGTCATCGCGCCGCGCGACACCCGCGCCGAGATCGCCAAGGCGCTCCGGCTGCTGCGCACCAAACGCGCCGAACTTCCACCCAAGAAGCACGGGAACATTCCGCTGTGACCGCGCCGATCGTCGTCCGCGGCCATCCGACCGACGCCGAACTGGCCGCACTGACCGCCGTCCTGCTGGGGCGCCGGGTGGCCGAGGACGAGCCGGCACCGGTCGGGCCGGCCCGGCGCTGGGGGTCGGCCAGAGATCGACTGCGGCTTCCACCCGCCCCGGGGCCCGGGGCCTGGCGGGCCGCAATCAGGCATTGAACACCGAGAAAGGACGCCTCGTGATGGGCGAGTTTTCCAAGGTCCTGGTGGCCAACCGGGGCGAGATCGCCGTCCGGGTGATCCGGGCGGCGACGGACGCCGGACTGGCCAGCGTGGCCGTCTACGCCGACGCGGATTCCGACGCGCTGTTCGTCCGGCTCGCCGATGAGGCGTTCGCGCTGGGCGGCAGCACCCCCGCCGAGACCTACCTGAGCATCGACAAACTGCTCGCCGTGGCGCAGCGGTCCGGTGCGGACGCCGTCCACCCCGGCTACGGCTTCCTGGCCGAGAACGCCGACTTCGCCCGCGCGGTGATCGCCGCCGGCTTGACCTGGATCGGCCCCTCCCCCGAAGCCATTGAGGTGCTCGGCGACAAGGTGCAGGCCCGACACCTGGCCTCGAAGGTGGGCGCACCGTTGGTGCCCGGCACCGCCGACCCGGTGGCCGGCGCCGACGAGGTGGTCGCCTTCGCCCGGCAGCACGGCCTGCCGATCGCGATCAAAGCCGCCTACGGCGGTGGCGGACGCGGCCTCAAGGTGGCCCGGACGCTGGCCGAGGTGCCCGAACTGTTCGAGTCGGCCACCCGCGAGGCGGTCGCCGCCTTCGGCCGCGGCGAATGCTTCGTGGAGCGCTACCTGGATCGGCCGCGACATGTCGAGA
>JBDHZN010000256.1:0-4743 GCA_039811845.1 Micropruina sp.
GCTTGGCCGAACAGGAGAAGTAGATGACCCAGCGTTCGCTCGCCGAGGTAGTGGGACGGACGCTGACCGAGCGTGGTCTCACCCTCGCCACCTCGGAGTCGCTGACCGGCGGGCTGCTGGGTGCGACGATCACCGGAGTTCCAGGTGCCTCGCAGTACTACCTGGGCGGGGTCGTGGTCTACGCCACCGAGCAGAAGGCGCGGATCGGGGGAGTGGATCCCGCGGTGCTGCGCAAGCACGGGGTGATCTCTGAGCAGACCGCGGTCGAGATGGTGATGGGCGTGCAGGAGTTGACCGGTGCCGATTACGCGCTGGCGGCCTCCGGCGTGGCAGGCCCGGCGCCCCAGGAGGGACACCAGCCCGGCGAGGTGTGGATCGCCGTGATCGGGCCGCGGGTGGGCACGATGCAGCCGTCGCCGACCGCGCTGCGCTTCCAGTTCGAGGGCGAGCGGGAACCCGTGCGGGAGCAGACCGTACAGGCGGCTTTGCGGATGCTGCTGGATCTGCTCGATCCGATCAAGCGGGACTGACCACAGGGTCTGAGTGCGTGGCGCCGACGAGTGTCCGATCCGTGCGACGGACGCCGCGGGCGCGAGTTGGAACATATCCTGCGCGACGCGTGTTGATGCAGGACGTCGATGAGAGCTATGGATGGGTAGAGTCGTGGGCATGATCGCCGCCGAGGCTGACCGGCCGCAGTTGATGCGGGAATTGCTGGGTGAATCGTTGCGTGAACTGCGCAACGCGGATCGGCGCACCCTGCGCGAGGTGTCGTCGTCGGCCCGGGTGAGCCTCGGCTACCTGTCCGAGATCGAGCGCGGCCAGAAGGAGCCCTCCAGCGAGTTGCTCAACGCCATCTGCGGCGCGCTCGGGGTTCCGCTGTCATTGGTGCTGCGCCGGGTGAGCGACAAATACGACGATCGCGACGTGGTGGCACACCTTCCGGTGCGCCGCCGGGTCGCCGCCTGAGGTGCGCGAGGCAGAGCTCTGGGCGCGGCTGACGCGCCAGATGGGGCGGGTCCCTGCGTTGATCTGGGCCGAGAGTCATGTGGTCTCCGAACTCGGCAGCCGCACCGTGCGTGAAGCGCTGGCCGCGGGTGTTCCGTGCAAGGAGATCTGGCGCGCCGTGTGGCGCAATCTGGAGCTTCCCGCGTCTGAGCGCTGACGGCGTGTCGGGTGTGTTTCGAACATCTGTTCGGTAGTGTGCTGTCCCGTGGCCCCGGGTGTTTCGGCCGGTTACCCACAGCCTGAAGCGAGTTTGACGTTTTTGTCAGTGCCCGTTCGTAAGGTGACAACAGAAGGCTTGAGAGACGGCAACGGCCGGATGAGGAAGGACAGCGGAGATGGCGATTGCGGACCGGGAGAAGGCGCTTGGTGCGGCCCTCGCGCAGATCGAGAAGCAGCACGGCAAGGGGTCGGTGATGCGGCTGGGCGAAGAGACCCGGCAGCCGATCGAGGTGATCCCGACCGGATCGATCGCACTCGACGTGGCGCTCGGCATCGGCGGGCTGCCGCGGGGTCGGGTGGTCGAAATCTACGGCCCTGAGTCCAGCGGTAAGACGACGGTGGCGCTGCATGCGATCGCCAGCGCGCAGGCCGCCGGCGGCATCTGTGCGTTCATCGACGCCGAGCACGCACTCGATCCGGCCTACGCCGAGAAGCTCGGCGTCGACACCGACGCGCTGCTGGTCAGCCAGCCCGACAACGGTGAGCAGGCCCTCGAGATCGCCGACATGCTGGTCCGCTCCGGCGCGCTGGCGCTGATCGTGATCGACTCGGTGGCCGCGCTCACCCCGCGGGCCGAGATCGAGGGCGAGATGGGCGACAGCCACGTGGGCCTGCAGGCTCGGCTGATGAGCCAGGCGCTGCGCAAGATGACCGGCGCGCTCTCCGGGGCGGGCACCACCGCGATCTTCATCAACCAGCTGCGCGAGAAGATCGGCGTGATGTTCGGTTCGCCCGAGACCACCACCGGCGGCAAGGCGCTGAAGTTCTACTCGTCGGTGCGCCTCGACGTGCGCCGCATCGAGACCCTGAAGGACGGCTCCGACATGGTCGGCAACCGGACTCGGGTGAAGGTGGTCAAGAACAAGATGGCCCCGCCGTTCAAGCAGGCCGAGTTCGACATCCTGTACGGCAAGGGCATCAGCCGTGAGGGCAGCCTGATCGACCTGGGCGTCGAGACCGGCCTGGTGCGCAAGGCAGGCGCCTGGTTCACCTACGAGGCCGACCAGCTGGGTCAGGGCAAAGAGAACGCCCGCAAGTTCCTGCGGAAGAACCCCGAGGTGGCCGACGAGCTCGAGACCCGCATCCTGAAGCACCTGGGCATCGGTGAGCACG
This sequence comes from Micropruina sp., assembly GCA_039811845.1. Lineage (GTDB taxonomy): Bacteria > Actinomycetota > Actinomycetes > Propionibacteriales > Propionibacteriaceae > Micropruina. The sequence goes on from JBDHZN010000256.1 coordinate 2,341, forward strand.
CCGAGGTTCCGCCCGGCATCGACCCGGTGACCGGCGAGGTCGAGTTCTGAGCGTGGCGGCCGAGGTTCCCGACGGTCCGGACGCCGATCCGGTCGCGGTGGCGCGCGAGATCGCGCTGCGACTGCTCGACGTCCGTGACCGGACCCGCCGTGAACTCGAGCGGGCGTTGGCCAAACGCCGGGTACCTGAGGAAGCCGTCCGTGAGGTGCTCGACCGGCTGACCGAGGTGGGCCTGATCGATGACCGTCGATTCGCCGACGCGACCTTCGACGGCCAGCAGCGGCGGCAGCGCTCGACTCGGGCGCTGCGGCAGGAGCTTCGCACCAAGGGTGTCGATGTCGAGGTGATCGAGCAGGCGGCGTCCGAGGTCGATGACGAGATCGACCTGGCCGTCGCCCGTGAACTGGTGGCTAAACGGGCGCGCTCCCTGGAGCGGTTCCCGCACCAGGTTCGGTACCGCCGAATGGCCGGCCAGCTGGCCCGCCGCGGGTTCTCCTCGTCGGTCATCGCCACCGCGCTGCGCGAGCTGCCCTCCGACGAGGTTGACGACGATCCGTCAGAGCCTGACTTCGGGTAGTCAATTCCATCGCCACAAGGACCGGCGCTTGAACACAGCGCCGTCGACGCCTAACCTCAGCACAGGTGTGTCAACGTTTTATCTCAACTAAGCGATCGACTTCTTCAGCGTTTTAGCAAACGACTTGTGATTGGAGTTCCGTCCATCCCCGCAGGCGGAGCGGACGGCGGTGCCGGCGGCATGTTCGGCATCGCCTGATTGCCATGGTGATTTGACCCGTTCGGCGTACCCGTGTTCACCGACGACGGGAGGTATCCGATGGATCCGATGCAGTTGCTCGCGATCGTCGCCGTCGTCCTGGCGATCGTCCTGGTCGGGCTGACGCTGGTGGTGGTGTCCATGGTGCGCAACCAGCAGCAGGCCCAGAAGCAGGCCGCCCGCCGTGCGGTCGAAGCCGAGAAGCAGGAACGGTCCCGTCTGCAATCCCTGGTCGCCAAGGTTGATCCGCTGGCCCGTAAGGCCGAGGCCGACGAGATCATCGCGGCGGCCCGGGCCGAGGCCGAACGCATTCGGGCCGATGTCGAACGAGCACGGCTGGAGAGCGACACCGCCAGCCGACTGGAGCGCGAGCGGGTGGAGATGCTGCTCCAAGAGGTGGAGCGCCGGGAACGCCGGGTTGCTGAACGCGAAGACCAGCACGCCGGGCTGCAGCGCAAGCTCGATGAACGACTGGGCGACCTGGAACTGACGCTGGCCGAGTTGGACGCGCAGCGGGCCGCCCTGGACAAAGCCGAGGCGGAACAGCGCAAGGAGATCGCCCGGATCGCCGGAATGACGCCGCAAGCAGCCAAGGCCGAACTGCTCGCCCAGGTGGAGCATGAGGCCCGGCTGGAGGCGGTGCACCTGAGCCGCGCGATCGAGGCTGAGGCGCGCCGCGACGGCGACCAGAAGGCCCGGCAGATCATCGTCGGCGCCATTCAGCGACTGGCCACCGATCAGACCACCGAATCGGTGGTCACCACGGTGCCGTTGCCGAGCGACGAGATGAAGGGCCGGATCATCGGCCGCGAGGGCCGCAACATCCGCGCCTTCGAGCAGACCACCGGCGTCAACGTGATGATCGACGACACCCCCGAGAGCGTGCTGTTGTCGTCCTTCGACCCGGTCCGCCGCGAGGTGGCCCGGCTGACGCTCACCGAACTGGTCGCCGACGGCCGGATCCATCCCGCGCGGATCGAAGAGGTCTACGAGCGCAGCAAGCGGCGGATCGACGAGATCTGCCTGCGCGCGGCTGAGGACGCGGTCGCCGAGGTCGGGCTGACCGACCTCGATCCCGGTTTGCTGCCGACCATCGGCGCGCTGCAGTACCGCACGTCCTATGGGCAGAACGTGCTCAAGCACCTGGTCGAATGCGCGCACCTGGCGGGCTTGATGGCGTCTGAACTGGACCTCGACCCCGCCCCGGCACGGCGGGCCGCCTTTCTGCACGACATCGGCAAGGCGCTCACCCATGAGGTGGAGGGTTCGCACGCCAAGGTGGGTGCCGATCTCGCCCGCCGGTTCGGCGAGCACCCCGACATCGTCAATGCCATCGAGGCCCACCACAACGAGGTGGAGCCCCAGACGGTGATCGCGGTGCTGACCCAGGCCGCCGACGCGATCAGCGGTGGCCGTCCGGGTGCCCGCAGAGAGAGCCTCGAGGTGTACGTGAAGCGGCTGCAACGCCTGGAAGAGATCGCCCGCTCACACAAGGGCGTCGACAAGGTGTTCGCCATGCAGGCCGGCCGAGAGATCCGGGTGATGGTGCAGCCCGAGAATGTCGACGACGCCGCCACCCACGTGATGGCCAAAGAGATCGCCAAGCAGGTCGAGGCCGAACTCACCTA
>JBDHZN010000257.1:0-4741 GCA_039811845.1 Micropruina sp.
TCCGACCGCTGGATCACGCCGGTGTGATCGAGGCCCAGGCCTGGGGCGAGGGTGCCGACTGGGTGCTGGATCGATTGCCGTCCATGCTCGGCGCCGACGACGACCCAGCGGGTTTCAGCCCGCGGCACCCGGAACTTGCCCAGGCCCTTCACGAGCATCCGCACTGGCGTCTCGGACGCGGCGGGCTGGTCTGGCAGGCGTTGTTGCCGGCCGTCATCGAACAAAAGGTCACCGGGCAGGAAGCCTTCGGCGGTTTCCGTCGGCTGGTGCATTTCTACGGTGAGCGGGCGCCGGGGCCGGGTGCGGCGCTGCGGTTGTGGGTGCCGCCGCGACCGGAGACCGTCCGCCGGATTCCGTCCTGGGAGTGGCTCAAGCTGCACATCGACCCGGCCCGGTCGCGCACCCTGCTGCACTGCGCTCAACGCGCCGACGCTCTGGAACGCACCCTCGGCCTGCCCTCCGATGAGGCCGATCGGCGGCTGCGGTCGATCCCGGGCGTCGGCATCTGGACGTCCGCGGAGATCCGTTTCCGGGCCCATGGCGACGCGGACGCGGTCAGCTTCGGCGACTACCACATCCCCAACGAGATCGGTCACGCCCTGGTCGGACACGACCTGGACGATGCCGCTCTGGAGGAGCTGCTCGAGCCGTACCGACCGCACCGGCATCGGGTGCAGGCCCTGCTCGGAACCCAGCGCTGGCGGGAGCGTCACGGCCCGCGGCTGGCGCCACGCACCCATCTGCCGACCGCACCACGACGGCCTCGCATACCCCGCGGGTGAGAGCTTCTTTGCAGTGTCAGACCGAGCCCGTAGTGTGCCCGGCATGGCCCTGACACCGCTGGAGTTCCCCGCCGACGACTGGCTCACCTGGCTCAATGAACGGGGCACCGGCCAACTGCAGGCCGCCCGCGAGAGCATCGCCGAACTGGTCCGCGCAGAGCCGGGCAGCCTGCTGATCGTGCAGCTGTGGAACGACGCCGCGATCGCTCTGCGCAACGCCGGATCGGTCGCCGGGCTGCTCTCCTCGGTGCACCCCGAAGCCGCCGTGATGGAACGTGTCGAAGAGATCGAGGTGGAGGTGCAGGGCTACTCCACCGACCTCCATCTCGACCCCGACGTGTATCGCGCGCTCAGCTCCGTCGATCCGGCCAACCTCGACGATGACGGACGCCGCATGCTCGCCAAATCGCTGCGCGACTTCCACCGTTCGGGTGTCGACCGCGGCGCCGAGGTCCGCGACCGGGTCCGAGAGCTGGAAGCGAAGACCACCGAACTCAGCCTGGCCTTCTCTCGCAACATCCGCGACGGACGCCTCGAGGCGCGCGTACCCGGGTCGGCACTCGCCGGCCTGCCCGCCGACTACGTCGAGACGCACCCGGTCGATGCCGACGGCTTCGTCGGCATCTCCACCGACTACCCCGACGTGCTGCCCTTCCTCACCTTCTCCACCGACGCTGCCGCCCGAAGGGTTGTCGCCGGCACCTTCTTCAGCATCGCCTCGCCGATCAACGATCCCGTCCTGGCCGAGTTGCTGCAGGCTCGGCACGAACTGGCCACCCTGCTCGGCTACGCCAACTGGCCCGACTACGACGCCGAAGTGAAGATGATCGGCTCCGGTGACGCGATCGCGGCGTTCATCGACACTGTCAGCGCGGCGGCCGGGCCGGCCGGCGAGCGGGAGATCGGCATCCTCGCCGCCCGTGCCGCACTCGACGGAGAGACCGAGATCGACGCCTCGAACTGGCGCTACTTCCATGAGTTCGTCAAGCGCGAGCATTACGGGGTCGACGCCCACCAGGTGCGCCGCTATTTCGACTTCGGAAAGGTCCACGACGGCCTGCTGCAGATCACCGGTCAGCTGTTCGGACTGCGCTTCACCCCGGTGCCGGCCGACCAGGCCCGGCCCTGGCATCCCGACGTGACAAGCTACGACGTCAGCTTCGCCGACGGCCGTCAGATCGGCCGGATCTACCTGGACCTGCATCCACGCGAACGCAAGTACAACCATGCCGCCCAGTTCGACCTGGTGGCCGGCGTTCGCGACCGGCAACTGCCCGAGGGGGTGCTGGTCTGCAACTTCCCGCGCGGCCTGATGGAGCACCGCGACGTCGTCACCCTGTTCCACGAGTTCGGCCATCTGATCCACCACCTGCTCGGCGGCGGTCAGAGCTGGGTGCGGTTCTCCGGCGTCGCGACCGAATGGGACTTCGTCGAGGCGCCGAGCCAACTGCTGGAGGAGTGGGCCTGGGACGCCGGCGTCCTGCAGCTGTTCGCCACCGATGCCGACGGCACCCCGATCCCGGCCGAACTGGTGGCGCAGATGAAGGCCGCCGAAGAGTTCGGCAAGGGGTTCCTGGCCCGCACCCAGATGTTCTACGCGGCGCTGGCCTACCGGTTCCACCTCGAGCGGCCCACTGACCCGACCGCCCGCATGCTCGAGCTCTACGCCGAATACAGCCTGGTGAAGCCGCTGCCCGACACGCACTTCTACACCGGGTTCGGGCATCTCGCCGGGTACACCTCGGGCTACTACACCTACATGTGGAGCCTGGTGATCGCGAAGGATCTGTTCAGCGCCTTCGACCCGGACAACCTCCTCGAGCCGGAGGTAGCCGCCCACTATCGCGACGCCGTCCTGGCGCCCGGAGGCAGCAAGGATGCCGGCGAACTGGTCGCCGACTTCCTCGGACGTCCGTACAACACCAAGGCGTTCGAGGACTGGCTCAACCGCTGATCGCCGCTTCGAGCTCGTCGTTGGTCGAGCTTGTCGAGACCCTGCCGGCCGAGCGGTTTCGACAAGCTCAACCAGCGGCGGTTGCGCCTCGGGATCCCGGCCTTCGCCGGGATGACGGGTGGGGCATCACCCGGGTGGAGGTCGTCATCCGAGGCTCGACCCGGGATCTCGCCATTCACCGATGCCCGAGGGCTTTCCGGACTACCGTGATGCCATGCCGACAGGCAGGTCCGCTCGCGCGGGAGTCGTGGCCCTCGCAGTGCTGCTCGCCGGGTGCGCCGGTCAGGTCGCCGTCACCCCGTCCACGACGCCCGCAACCACGGCGTCCACCGCGGCGCGTCCACCGGTTGCCGACGACCTGACCGGTGGCACGCCCGTCCAGCTCGGCTCGGCCGGACACTGGGCGATCTCCGCCGGACGCGCCTTCACCACTCCCGAGGACGGCACCGTCGTGGCCCTCGACCTGGCCAGCGGACGCACGCTGTGGCAAGCCGAGTTCACCACAGGCAAGGCCTGGGACTCCCGGCCCCAACTCGGACTCAGCATCAACCAGTCCACGGTGATCGCGGTGCGCACGGTCAATACCGGCGCTGGTGCGCGACTCAACCTGTTGCTGCTGGACGCCGCCACCGGCGCCGTCCTCGCCGAGCGCCTGATGTCCGATCCGGGCCGGAAGTGGTCGGTAGATCTGCCGCCGAAGGTGCTCGCGGCCGATGCCGACACCATCGTGCTGGTCGATGACCCCGAGTCGGGACGGCAGACCGGGGCGGTCAGGGTCCATGATGGACGACTGCTCTGGCGGGCCGATGAGCAGGCGGTCGCGGCCAGCGCCGGCACGGTCGTCACCCGCTCCGGAGGACGGGCCCGCGGCGACGGCAAGCAACGCTGGCAGTCCGCGGCGCCGCTCGGCCCGTTGCTGGCGCAGACCGCCGAGGTGATCGTCGTGGGGATGGCCTCATCGGCGGTCTGGTTGGACCCTGCGCTCGGCCTGGAAATCGCCCGGATCGACGATCTGGGCGAGGCGGAGCCACCCTGCGCCGCCACCTCCGGCGTACTGATCTGCCTGGACGCGGGGGTCGCCGGCTACGCACTCGCCAACGGCACCCAGCTCTGGGCGTCGTCGGTGCCGGCCCAGTCGATCGCGATCGTCAACAATTGGGCCTACCTCTGGCGCCGCGACGGACGCGGCGACGTCCTGGACGCCCGCACGGGCCACGTCCTGATCGCCGATGCGGTGCTGCCCTCCATCCGCTACGCGAACGGCGCCGGAATCCTGGTCAGCGACAAGAACGGCGACCGCTGGGCGCCGTTGCCTCAGTAACTGAGTCAAACCTGTTTCTGGTGGTTATGGCTGAGGGCATCGGAGACTTGCAGCCTCTGACCCGTTTTGTGGTTGAAATGACGAGGACATCCCAGACCCATTTCAACCAGGAACCGGCTTGAGGCTGCCACCATCCGGATCAATGGCGTCAGAACCACCAGAAACCGGTTTGAGGCCAACCTGACGAGCCGATGGTCGAGGTTTGTCGAGATCCTGCCGGGTCGTGGTGGGGGTTTCGACAAGCTCAACCAACGACAAAGGACAATCAGCTCGCGGTGTCCAGCACGGCGTCCCGCAGCACGCTGAGCGGCAGCGAACCGAGGTTCAGTGCCCGGCTGTGGAAGTCCTTGAGCGAGAATGCGGCCCCGGCCTGCGCGGACGCCTCGGCGCGCAACTGCTCCCAGAGCCGCTGGCCGATCTTGTACGACGGAGCCTGCCCCGGCCAGCCCAGGTAGCGGTTCAGCTCGAACCGGAGAAATTTGGCGTCCATGTTGACGTTGGCGCGCAGCAACTCCCAGGCCTTCTCGGCGTCCCAGGTGCCGCCGCCCCACCGTTGCGGCGCCGGCTTGCCGAGATGGACGCCGATGTCGAGCACCACCCGGGTGGCCCGCATCCGCTGACCGTCGAGCAGGCCCAGCTTGTCGCCGAGGTCGTCCATGTAGCCGAACTCCTCCATCAGCCGTT
>JBDHZN010000258.1:0-4733 GCA_039811845.1 Micropruina sp.
CCGGTTTCGGCGTAGGCGACGGTCGGGACCGTGAGGGCGAGTGCGCCCGTGACGATCAGGAGTTTCCGGCGTAGCAAGATCTGCCCAGCCTTTCTGAAAAGCGGATTGCGAGCCGTGACAATAGGGAGTGGCTCTTGGCGAGCAGGCTACGGAGGCCTCCGGGGCGAGTCAACGGTGCGAAGGGGTGTAGCACGCCCGCCCAGTGGCGGCGCGGGTGGCGGCTCAACCCTTTCCAGTTGCGTCGTCCGGCCGCTCGATTCGCAACTCCATGCCCGCCGCGATGTGGCTCAGCCCGCGATGATTGCGGGAACGGACGGCGAACACCAGGGTGGCCAGCGCGAGCAGTTGGCCCAGCAGCGCCGTCCCGATCAGGTCGCTGCTGAGGACGAGGTAGCCACCGACACCGGTGGCGAATTTGATCCACCGGCTGCGGGTGCGGGCACCGTCGGCGGCGACCGGCTCGAGGCGGACGACGTCCTCGCCGACGGTCTGGCCGCGGCCCAGCACCCACCAGCCCTCGACGAGCAGCGGGACGCCGGTGAGCAGCAGCTGATCGACCCACCCGGGCAACTCGTCGAACTGCCACTGCAGCAGGCCGAGCGCGATCACCCGCCAGCCGATGGTGAGGCTGACGCCGATGCCGGTGATCACCAGGAGGTCGACCAGCAGGCCGGTCCAGCGCCGTCCGAGACTGACCTGCGTCACCGGAGGCGCGGGACGCCGGCGCTGCAGCAGGTGCAGGGTCGGCAGGGCCAGCAGGGAACCGGCCAGCGCACCGGTGGTGTTCAGGATCAGGTCGTCGACGTCGAAGGTGCGATAGGCGCAGTGGTACAGCCCCCAGATGCCGGTGCGCTGGGTGAACTCGATCGCCAGCGACACCGCCAGGCCGATCAGGGTCGCGGCGATCACCCCACGCCGGGTGAGGGTGCGCAGGAAGAAGCCCAGCGGCAGGAACAGCACGATGTTGAAGGCGGCCTGCAGGAAGGCCCGGTTGGTAAGCAGGCCGCGTCCGTCCGCGGCGATGTCGGCGACGAAGGCGAACGCGGTGACGTTGGCCCGCACGCAGCGGAAATCGTCATTCTCCGGAATGGGCACCAGGGTGTAGGTCCACAGCGCCATCGAGTACATCGCCACCAGCAGCAGCACCACCAGGTCGAGCAGTCGCAGCCGTCCGGCGGCGCGATAGCGGTGTGCGGCGACCGGGACGAACGCCACCACGGCGAGTGCGGCACCCAGGAAGACGGCGAGCCAGGTGCTGGGGCCGAACTCGCTCAGCACGACGGACTCCTCCGGGTGGGGGCGGGAACCGGTCAGTGTAGGCGTCCGGGTCGGGACGAGCCAGGATGACGGCCGGAACGCATGCGCCCGATTGGTGCCGCATGGTGCAATGGAAACTCCCGGACGCCGATCCGCCCCCGTGCCACCAGAGGGAGCCCATGAAGCACGCCAGTGACAGCTACGCCCAGCAGACCCGCCGGTTGACCTCCGAGGTGCAGCGCCGGCGCGACTGGGCCGGCGGTGACCCGGCCCGGATGGGTGCCGTCGCCGACGCCCTGGTGGAACTGACCGCGCACCGGCTGGCCGGCCACGGCTGGGCCGAGGCGGCGTCCGGGGTGCAGGAGGCGGTGACGTTGTCGGCGAAGGTGCTGGCACAGCACGGTCCGGTCGGGCCCTACACGCCGCGCGCGGACGCCGTCCGGTCGGTGACGGCGCTGATCCAGCTGGCGATGATCCAGTCGGCGGCCGGCCTGCATACCCAGGCCGGGCAGGCATTGGCCGCGGCCTTCGGGCTGCGTGAGCAGCTCAGCCGGCTCGATCTCGACGCCGAACTCGAGCCCCGAACCATCGCCTGGGCCTTGCTGGTCTGGGCGCGGGCGGATCTCGCCGCCGACGAGGTGGCCGCGGCGAACGCGCGTGCCGACGCCGCGGTCGCGGTGGGCGCCGATGACGGCGAGTTCGCCGCCATCGATGTCGACCGGGTCGCTTCGGACGCCCGTTGGGCGGCCGGCTGGGCCGAACCCGCGGTGGAGTACGCGCTGCGGGCCGTCGAACGGTACGAGGAGCACGCGTTGGAGGCGCTCGAGTCGCCCGCGCAGCTGCCGCCTGCGCTGCTGGAGCGGCTCAGCGAGCCACTGTTCGGCCTGTACAGCGATGCCGCCGACCGGGTGCTGGCGGTGGGGGCGCCCGGGCTGGGGCTGACCCTGCGGCGACGGTTGGTCGACCTGCTCGGTGCACTCGCCGTCCGGAAGCCGGAGGCCCAGCAACTGCTGGTGGTCGCATTGACCGACTTGGCCGATGATCTGCGCGGGCTGGGTCGCGTCGCCGAGGCCGACGACCTGGCCGAGTTGGCGGCGTCCGTCACCGGTGACTCCGACGACGAAGCGCTGCCCCGCCGGGAACGGACCCGGCTCGGTGAGCGGGCCTCCTGGACGTCGCTGCTACCCGAGGAGGCGTTCGGCGTCCAGACCGGTGCGCAAGGGGAGCCGTCCGGACGTCTGGTGGCGTTGCGCGGTCCGGCTCACCAGGCCGAGGAGAACCGGCGGACGGAGGCCGAGGCCGAACTGGTCCGCCGGACTCGCGAAGCCGAGGATGCGGCGGCCCGGCTGGTCGCCGAGGCCGAGCGGCAGCGGGCGGAGCAGCAACGATTGGCCGCCGAACAGGCGGAACGGGAGGCCCGCGAAGCGGCGGAGGCCGCCGAGCAGGAACGGCTGGAACGGCAGCGCAAACGCGCCGAACGGATCGCCGAGCACGAACGCCAGCTGGAACGCGAACGGGCCGAGGCCGAGGCTGCGCTACGCGCCCGGGTCAGCGACGAAACCGACGAGGAGCGCGCCGAACGCGAGGAGCTGGAGCGGCTGGCCGCCGAACTCGCCGCCCTCGAGACCGCCGAGGAGATCGTCGAGGACGAGGCCGAACACGAAGCGGTCGAGGACGCCGAACTGGCCGCCGTCGACGAGGAGCAGTCCGAACAGGAAGCCCTCGCCGAGGCCGAACGCCTCGCCGCCGAGGAAGCGCAGCGCGAACGACTCGCCGCCGAAGAAGCGCAGCGTGCCGAGCAGGAACGCCTCGAAGCTGAAGAGGCCGAGCGCCTTCGGTCGGTCGAGCATGCCGAGCAGGAACGTCTCGAAGCTGAAGAGGCTGAGCGCCTCCGGTTGGTCGAGCTTGTCGAGACCCAGCGTCGCGCCGAGAAGGAAGCCGAGCGTCAGCGGTTGGCGGAGCAGGCCGAGCAGGAACGTCTCGAAGCTGAGGAGGCTGAGCGCCTTCGGTCGGTCGAGCTTGTCGAGACCCAGCGTCGTGCCGAGGAGGAAGCCGAGCGTCAGCGGTTGGCGGAGCATGCCGAACAGGAGCGTCTTGCGGCCGAGCAGGCAGAACAAGAACGTCTTGCGGCCGAACAGGCCGAACGCGAGCGCATTGCAGCCGAGGAAGCGGAGCAAGAGCGCGTTGCTGCCGAGGAGGCTGAGCGCCTTCGGTTGGTCGAGCTTGTCGAGACCCAGCGTCGCGCCGAGGAGGAAGCCGAGCGTCAGCGGTTGGCTGAGCATGCCGAACAGGAGCGCCTCGCCGCCGAGCGGGAGGCCTTGGAGCGCGCCCGGGCCGAGGTCGAGCAGGCGTCCGCGACCGGGAAGCGACGGGACGTCCGCGAGGCCAGCGAGGCGCTCGTCGACGAGTTGCGGGATCGGTACCAGTCCGACCCGGAGCGGTATCTCGACGAGTTCCTGGAGGCGCTCGACCAGTTGGCCACCGCCCGCTGGCAGGCCGGTGATTGGTGGGGGTCGCGTGGGCCGTCCAAGGAGGCGAAGACGCTGCGCAAGCAGCACGGCCGCTGATTCACCGCGACTGATCCGGTCGGGGGGCCTCTGTTGTGGGAACCCGCCAAAGCTCGGACGGCGCAGTTGGCCCCTCCGGACAGGTGCGCCGCGCCGTCCGCCCGAATCTGAGGCTTGCCGCTCGGGTCGCCTCGCCTTGCGGGCCCAGAAGTGGAAGATTTCGGGGGCAGGACTGTCGACCTGTCGACCGGCAGGCACACAGCAAGGTGAGGAGACGCCCGGTGTTCAAGCGCATCGCGATCGTCAATCGGGGCGAGGCCGCCATGCGGCTGATCCACGCCGTCCGCGACCTGAACGCCGAGCGGCCGGACGATGACCCGATCACCGTCATCGCGCTCTACACCGACGCCGAGCGCACCGCGATGTTCGCGCGCGAAGCCGACGAGGCCTACCCGCTCGGACCGGCGTCCGAGCGGCCCTACCTGAACCACGAGCTGCTGATCGAGGTGCTGCGCCAGGCTCGCGCGGACGCCGTCTGGGTGGGCTGGGGGTTCGTCGCCGAAGATGCCGGCTTTGCCGATCTGGTCGAGGCGAACGGCATCACTTTCATCGGCCCCTCGGGCGAGGCGATGCGCAAGCTGGGCGACAAGATCGGCTCCAAGCTGATCGCCGAAGAGGTCGGGGTGCCGGTGGCGCCCTGGTCGCGCGGCGGCGTCGACACCTTGCAGGACGCGCTGGCCGCGGCAGAGCGGGTCGGCTACCCGCTGATGCTCAAGGCGACCGCCGGCGGTGGCGGACGCGGCATCCGCAAGGTGACCAACGCCGACGAACTGACCGACGCCTACCAGCGCACCCGCGACGAGGCCGAACGCGCCTTCGGCTCCGGCGTGGTGTTCCTGGAGAAGCTGGTCACCGGCGCCCGGCACGTCGAGGTGCAGATCATCGCCGACGGTCAGGGCACCGCCTGGG
>JBDHZN010000259.1:0-4720 GCA_039811845.1 Micropruina sp.
CGCTGATCGAGACCGGCTCCAAGATGGACGAGGTGATCTTCGAGGAGTTCAAGGGCACCGGCAACATGGAGCTGCGGCTCCGCCGTGACCTGGCCGACAAGCGGGTCTTCCCGGCGATCGACGTCGCCGCGTCCGGTACCCGACGGGAAGAGATGCTGTTCACCCGCGAGGAGCTGCAGATCATCTGGAAGCTGCGCCGGGTGCTGTCCAGCCTCGACCCGCAGGCCGCCTTGGAGACCCTGCTCTCCCGGATGCGCAAGACCGAGTCGAACCGCGAGTTCCTGATCCAGGTGACCCGGACCACGCCGTCCCAGAACTGACCGGTGGCGCCCCGTAGTCCCTAGCCCGGACCCGGTAAAGCCCTCCCTAACTAGTTCTGCCCTCCCACATGCGGGAGGGCAGAACTAGTTAGGGAGGGCTTTACCGTGCCGGCCGGTTTCCGAGAGAGAGCTTTGGGTTCCGGACGGACGTGGGGTTAAGCTGACCGGCTGCCCACGACTTCGGAGGTCTTGTCATGCCCACGACCGATGCCCTGACCGAAGCCCGGGACCATCTGATCGAGTCCCGGGCCGCGCTGCACGAGATGCGGGAGCACACGGCGTCGTTGGAGGCGCTGGCCGGCGACCGGCTGTCGGGGGAGTACCTGAAGCAGGTGCTCTACCGGCGGATGATGGCGCTGCGCGACGATCCGGACACCCCGCTGTTCTTCGGACGCATCGACTACCGCACCCAGGCAGGAGCCGACGAGAACGAGGACTGCTGGATCGGACGCCTGCACGTCACCCGTGAGATGGGCAGCGAGCCCATGGTGTACGACTGGCGCGCACCGGTGTCGCTGCCCTTCTACCGGGCCAGCCGCACCGACCCGATGGGGGTGGCGCTGCGCCGCCGGTTCGGCTTCCAGCACGGTGAGATCACCGCCCACGAGGACGAGGATCTGGCCGCTGCCGGCGGCGACGAGGCGTTCGGGCACTCCGACATCCTCGAATCCGAGATCGAACGCCCCCGCACCGGGCCGATGCGCGACATCGTCGCCACCATCCAACCCGAGCAGGACCTGATCGTCCGCGCCCCGCTGGAACAGTCGGTGGTGGTGCAGGGGGCGCCTGGCACCGGCAAGACAGCGGTCGGGCTGCACCGCGCGGCCTACCTGCTCTATGCGCATCGCGACCAGCTCAGCCGCAGCGGGGTGATGGTGGTCGGCCCGAACTCGTCCTTCCTGTCCTACATCGCCGACGTGCTGCCCGCGCTGGGTGAGATCGATGCCGTCCAGGAAACCCTCGAATCGCTCGTCACCCGCTCTGCCGGACGCCCCGTCGCAGGCACCGACGAGGCGGCCGTCGCGGTAGTGAAAGGCGACCCGCGGATGGCCGACGTGCTGCGCCGCGCGGTCTGGGACTCCATCGTGGAGCCGACCGAGACGCTGGTGGTGCCCCGGGGTTCCGCCCAGTGGCGCATTCCCGCGCACCGCTGTGCCGCGGTGATCGATGAACTGCGCGGACGCGGCGTCCGGTACGCGGCGGGACGCGAGATGCTCGCCCAGCGGCTCGCCCATCAGGTGCTGCTGCGGATGGAGGCGTCGGGGGAGTCGCCCGACGACCGGGTGCAGAACACCGTGGCCCGCTCGCGTCCGGTGAAGGCTTACGTCGATGCCCACTGGCCCGCGCTGGACGCGGTCAAACTGGTGTTTCGCCTGGTCAGCGAGCCGGAGTTCTTGACGGTGCATGCCGGCGGGTTGCTCGACGCCGACGAACAGCACCTGCTCCAGCTACCACGCGGACGCGGCATCAAGACCCCGCGCAGCGTCGCCGCCTGGCGTCCGAGCCTGGCCGATCTGGTGCTGGTGGACGAGGTGGCCGACCTGCTCAACCGGACGCCCAGCCTCGGCCACCTGATCGTCGATGAGGCACAGGACCACTCCGCGATGGCGCTGCGAGCCCTCGGACGGCGGGCCAGCACCGGATCGGTCACCGTGTTGGGCGACCTGGCCCAGGCCACCACCGCCTACGCCACCACCAGCTGGACCGATTCCCTGGCCCACCTGGGCAAACCCGAGAGCTCGGTCACCGAACTGGTCGCCGGTTTCCGGGTACCGCGCTCGGTCATCTCCTACGCCGCCCGGCTGCTGCCCGCGATCGCCCCCAGCCTGACGCCGCCCCACTCGGTGCGGCGCTCGGCCGGCGACTTCCGCCTCGTTCCCGGCAGCCTGGACGCGCTGGCGAGTGCCGCGATCGACGCGCTGCGCCGGGAAGGCACCGTGGGAGTCATCGTCGCCGACGATCAACTCACCGAGACGATCGACGTCCTGGACGACGCCGACATCGAGTTCGGCGTGCTGGGGGAGGAGCCCGACGAGGACTTCGACCACCGCCTGGACGTGGTGCCGGCCGGCCTCGCCAAGGGCTTGGAGTTCGACCAGGTGGTGCTGTTCGAGCCGTCCGCGATCGTCGCCGCCGAACCCGACCGGACCACCGGCTTGCGCCGGCTCTACGTGTGCCTGACCAGGGCCGTCAGCGGCCTGCAGGTCGTGCACTCCGACCCGCTGCCGGCGGAACTATCCACTGCGGTGGGTTGAGTCGGACGCCTCCACCGTCGGTTGAGCGCGTCGCATCCACCGCTGGTCGAGCTTGTCGAGACCTCTGACAGCAGCGCGCTGACTAGGGCTTTCGACTGCCCAACCGGCAGCGCGGGCGAGATCCCGGGGCAAGCCCGGGATGACGGTAGGCGGCTGGGTCTCGACAAGCTCGGCCAACGGCAACACCGTCATCCCGGACTTGATCCGGGATCTCGCGACCCGGCGGCCTCAGCGCGCCCGGACGACGCGGCTCTCGTCCCAGACCGGCTCGCCGGATTCGTAGACCGTCCCGTCGGCGCCGAACACCAGGAACCGGTCGAACCGCCGAGCGAACCAACGGTCGTGGGTGACCGCGATCACGGTGCCGTCGAAGGCGTCCAGGCCGGCCTCCAGCGCCTCGGCCGACTCCAGATCGAGGTTGTCGGTGGGTTCGTCGAGCAGCAGCAGGGTGGCGCCGGCGAGTTGCAGCAGCAGGATCTGCAGCCGCGCCTGCTGCCCGCCGGACAGCGTGTCGTAGCGCTGCTCGGCCGCCTGGGCCAGCTCGTAGCGATCCAATGCCCGGGACGCCGCCTCGCGGCCCATGCCGTCGCGGTGATCGTCGCCGCGGTGCAGGATTTCGAGCAGCGTGCGGCCGGACAGTTCGGGGTGGGCGTGGGTCTGGGCGAACCAGCCGGGACGGACCCGCGCGCCGAGCCTGGCCACGCCGGAGAACCGCACCGGTTCGATCAGTGCGGCGTCGACGGAGGTGTTGCCTGGTTCCGGCGCCGAACCGCCCCGGGCGAGCAGCCGCAGGAAGTGCGATTTCCCCGAGCCGTTCGAGCCGAGCACCGCGACCCGGTCGCCGTACCAGATCTCGGCGTCGAACGGATGCATCAGCCCGGTCAGTTCCAGACCTTCCACGACGACCGCGCGACGGGCCGTCCGCCCGCCGGCCAACCGCATCGAGACTTCCTGTCGCAACGGCACAGCCTGCGGCGGGCCGGCATCCTCGAACCTGGCCAGCCTGGTCTGCGCCGAGTGGTAGCGCGAGGACATGTCCGAGTTGTAGGCCGCCTTCGCCTTGTACATCAGCACCAGCGCGCGCAGCTTGGCGTGCTCGTCGTCCCAGCGCCGGCGCAGTTCCTCGAACCGGGCGAACCGGTCCCGCCGGGCTGCGGCGAAGCTGCCGAAACCCTTGCCGTGCATCCACAGGGTGTTGCCGGCCGCGCCGAGTTCCAGCGCCGCGATCTGGGTGGCGGCCCGGGCCAGCAGCTCCCGGTCGTGGCTGACCAGCAGCACGGTCTTGGCGGTGGCCCGCAGCTGATCCTCCAGCCAGCGCTTGCCCGGCACGTCCAAGTAGTTGTCTGGCTCGTCCAGCAGTAGCACCTCGTCCGGGCCACGCAGCAACACCTCGAGCGCCAGCCGCTTTTGCTCGCCGCCCGACAGCGTCGAGGTCTCCCGCCACTTTGCGGCGTCGTAGCCAATGCCGAGTGCGGCGTGACAACAGGAGTCGAAGACCACCTCCTGGTCGTACCCGCCGGCATCGGCGTACTCCGCCAGGGCGTGGGCGTAGGCCAGCTGCACACGCTCGGACTCGTCGTCCATCAGGGCCAGCTCGAGCGCGTCCACCGCGGCTGCAGCCTCGGCGATCCGGGTGGGGGAGAGGGAGAACAGCAGATCGCGGACGCTGCTGGAGTCGCGGACGCTGCCGATGAACTGGCGCATCACCCCCAGCCCGCCGGAGCGGGAGATGCTGCCCTCTTGCGGGCCCAGGTCGCCGGCGACGATCCGCAACAGGGTCGTCTTGCCGGCACCGTTGGCGCCCACCAGCGCCACCACGGCACCGTCGCCGACCCGGAACGAGACGTCGCGCAACAGCGGCCGTCCGTCGGGCAGGTCGAAGCAGACTCCGGACAGCTCGACATGACCCATGGCCGGTCAGCCTAACCGGCCCGGCGGAACCTCGATCGCGCGCGGCCCACGGAGAAGGCGCGCGGAGGCAACAGGGGAATGCGGAGGCAACAAGGGAATACTGCGCCGGCCACCGGCGTTTTGCCGATGTCCAGCCCAATCGGGCAGAATGGACGGTCGTTGCCGGTTCACGCCACGGGCCCGATCAGCCCCACTTCCATCCAGGCGACCCGGCGCAGAATGAGGAGCTCGATC
>JBDHZN010000260.1:0-4707 GCA_039811845.1 Micropruina sp.
TCCCAGACGCGGTACGAACGAGCGAATCCATACCGCTCGGGTAGCTGAGGCTTGCAGAGTATCCGGATGGGTTCCGTCCGGAATTCGGCCTAGCGTGAGGGAATCGACGAACGAGAGGTGGCAGTCATGACCGAACACGTCGACCCGATCCCGGGTCATCCGGACTTCCCGTGGGAGCCGCCGTTGGCGGGTAGTGAGTTGGAGCATCTGGTGGGAATGCTCGACCGATTGCGGTGGACCTTCCGCTGGAAGGCGTCCGGCTTGGACGCGGACGGCATGAACAAGCGGCTCGGTCCGTCGGCACTGACCCTGGGCGGACTGCTGCAGCACCTGGCCGGTGTCGAGGCGCTCCGCTTCACCTGGGAGCTTGACCGCTCCGACCCCGGCGAACCTTGGCGTTCGGCCGACTGGAGCGATCCCGACTGGACGTTCACCACGGCGGCCGACAAGGCTCCGGACGAGTTGTATCGGCTCTATGACGATGCCGTGGCCACTGCCCGGGAGAGGCTCGCCGCGGTGATCGCGGACGGCGGCATCGACCGGCCCAGCGCACTGGGCGAGGGTGATCAGCGGGCCAGCGTGCGCCGTCTGGTCTGCGACATGATCGAGGAATACGGACGACACACCGGCCACGCCGACCTGCTCCGGGAGAACGTCGACGGCCTGGTCGGCGAGGACCCGCCAGCCGGCTGGCGTCCCTGACGAACCCGCTGTGCGGCCCGTCGAGACCGCGGCCGCAGGCTCGAACATCGGGGGACGGTTCTTTCTCGTTCGAAATTCGCACCCGCGAGAACCGTCCCCGGGAAGTTCGAAATTCGCACCTGCGAGAACCGTCCCCCGACGTTCGAGATTCGCATTTCCGGGGACGGTTCTTTTTCGTTCGAAATTCGCACGTGGGAGAACCGTCCCCGGGTGTTCGAGAGGGCGGGTGACTCAGACCGGCTTGCGGGCGATCAGCGCGATACCGGTCAGGTGGTCGGCGTGCTTCACGAAGGTGCGCCGCATCGTCAGCACCCGGCGGCGAGCAGCCGGGTTGCGGAACAGGTTCCAGGCGATCCGCAGCACTCGTCCGAGTCCTTCGTCGGCCAGGTTCCGGCGCAGCTTGAGCAGCGCCATCGGCGCGGTGCCGGTCCACTCAACGACCAGGCCGGCGTCGGTGAGCAACCGGCGCCATTCGGACGCGGTCAGCGGCCGGGCGTTCACCTTGATGGTGCGGGCCAGGTCTTTGCGGATCTCCTCGCCGACGGACGGGTCGAGGTCGTCCGGTTGCAGCCCTAGTTCGTGGATGGCGTAGCAGCCACCCGGACGCAGCAGTCGCGCGGCCTCGGCGATGATGGCGCGCTTGCCGCGTTCGGTCTGCATGGTCAGCATCGCCTCGCCGATCACCACGTGGGCGCTGGCCGCGGGCAGGCCGGTGTCGGCGGCATCTGCGGTGATGGTGCGCCCGCCGGAGGGGCCGGCGATGTCGGCGACCAGCGCGGACGCGGACGGGTCGGCGTCCACGCCGACGTAACTGGCGGGCCGGCGGCGCAGGATCAGTTCGGCCGTCCGGCCGATGCCGGGCGCCAACTCGATCACGTCGGTGCCGGTGAGGCCGAGCCGGTCAAGCAGTCCGGTGGTGAGTTCCAGGCCGCCCGGCCGTAGTACCCGTTTACCGAGCCGGGCCAGCAGCCAGTGCCCCTGGGCGTCCTCGGGCCGGCGGTTCTGCTGCGGCAGTGTCTGCATCGCGACCACCTCAGTCGCGGGTGAGCAGGAAGAGTGCCAACTTGGACGGCGCGAGCGCCTCGACCGCGTGCGGAACCCGGGTGCCGAGGTGGATTAGCGCCCCGGGCTCGAGGACTACGCTGCGGCCGTCGGCTGTAATCCGCAGCGAGCCCTCGAGCGTCTGGAGGAGCACTGGGATGGCGGCCGTGTGCTCACGCAACTCCTCACCCTCATCGAAGGCGAAGAGGACGACATTGGTGCCCTCGGCCCGCAGCACCGTGCGGGAGACCGTGGACTGCGGCTGCACCTGCACCATCGACGCCAGATCGGTTACGTCGGTCATGTCGGCCACAGCCACTCCTTATTTACTACATGTTTGTATGTAGAAAATCTAGCCTGCCGTTGATGATCGTGCAAGGAGCCGGGGGTGGTCGTCGGTCGAGCTTGTCGACCCGGGCGAGGCGGCCGGCGATGTAGGGTGGGAAATCGACAGGGGAGCGCCATGGGGCGCTGAGAGTGCGGATCGACCGCAGACCCTCGAACCTGATCCGGTTAGCACCGGCGTAGGGAGTCGGGATTCTCCTCACCACCGCGGTGAGCCCTCCGGCAAGGAGGAACACACGATGTCCAGGAATACTCGCAAGATCGCAGTCGGGGCTGCGGCACTGCTGAGCGGGATGGGTCTGCTGGCCGGCTGCGCCGGCTCTACGCCGTCCGGACCGAGCTCGGGTCCGGCCAGCTCGGGCGCCTCGGCACCCACCGAATCGAAGAAGCTGACCGTCGTCACCCATGACTCGTTCGCGCTCAGCGATGAGCTCAAGAAGGAGTTCGCCGACAGCACCGGCTACACGGTGACCTATGTGCAACCCGGCGACGGCGGCGCGCTGGTGAACCAGCTGATCCTGAGCAAGGATTCCCCGTTGGGCGACGTGGTGTACGGCATCGACAACACCTTCGCCGGACGCGCGATCGCCGAGGGCGTGGTGACGCCCTACACCCCGGCGTCCGTGCCGGAGAGCGTGGCCAAGCTGGCTGCCGACGACAGCGGACGGCTCACCGCCATCGACCTGGGTGATGTCTGCGTGAACGCCGACAAGAAGTGGTTCGCGGACAAGAAACTGGCCCTCCCCGAGACGCTGAACGACCTGACCAAGCCCGAATACAAGGACCTGCTGGTGGTCGAGAACCCGGCGTCGTCCTCACCCGGCCTGGCCTGGCTGACCGCCACCGTGGGCGCCCAGGGCGACCCCGGCTACCTGGAGTACTGGAAGGCCTTGAAGAACAACGGGGTCAAGGTCGTCAAGGGTTGGACGGAGGCCTACTCGGCCGAGTTCTCCGGCTCGTCGGGCAAGGGCTCGCGGCCCCTGGTGGTCTCGTACAGCACCTCGCCGGCGTTCGAGGTGCCCAAGGGCGGCAAGGAGTCCAACACCACCGCACTGCTGCAGACCTGCTTCCGTCAGGTCGAGTACGCCGGCGTGATCGCCGGTGCGCAGAACGAGGTCGGTGCCCGGAAGTTCATCGACTTCCTACTGACCAAGAAGGTGCAGGCCGACATTCCCGGCGAGATGTACATGTACCCGGCTGACTCGTCGGTGGAGCTGCCGAAGGACTGGCAACGGTTCGCTCCGCTGGCCGAGCAGCCGTTCGGTGTGCCGGCCGAGACTATCTCGGCCAAGCGGGACAGCTGGATCCGGGAGTGGACCGCGACGGTGATCGGCTGACCATGCCTCGGTGGGAGCATCCGTCGGTCGAGCAGCGGGCACATCCGTCGGTCGACCGCGCCCCCAGTCCGTCGGTCGAGCTTGTCGAGACCCCTGGCGAGGAAGGGTCTCGACAAGCTCGACCAGCGGAAGGCGCTCGATCAGCGGGTGGGGTGGGGTCTCGACAAGCTCGACCAGCGGATAGTGCTCGACCAGCGGGTGGGGTGGGGTCTCGACAAGCTCGACCAACGGAGCGTGTGCGACCCAGTCCGCTCGCGATCGTGCTGTGGACGCTCGCCGCACTGATCCCGCTCGCCTTCCTCGGCATCTTCTTCGCCTGGCCGGTCGCAGGCCTGGTCAGCCGTGGTTTCGTCGCGGACGGCGCACCCAGCCTGGCTGGCGTCACCGAGGTGCTGTCCACCGCGCGGACGTGGCGGATCATCGGCCAGACCCTCGGCCAGGCGGCCGTGGGAACGCTGGTTGCGGTGCTCCTCGGTGTTCCCGGCGCCTACCTGCTGTACCGCTGCCGATTCCCCGGACGCGGCCTGCTGCGGGCGGTGGTGTCGGTGCCGTTCGTGCTGCCCACCGTGGTTGTCGGGGTGGCCTTCCGGTCCTTGTTCGCCGCGCAGGGACCGTTCGGCTGGCTCGGCCTGGACGAGAGCTTCGCCGCCATCGTGTTCGCCCTGGTCTTCTTCAACTATTCGGTCATCGTCCGCACCGTCGGCGCACTGTGGTCCCGGATCGACCCACGGACGGCCGAGGCGGCCCGCATGCTGGGGGCGTCCCCGGCGCGGGTGTTCCGCACCGTGACGCTGCCCGCGATCGCCCCGGCCGTGCTGTCCGGTGCTTCGCTGGTCTTCCTGTTCTGCGCCACCGCGTTCGGCATCGTGATGGTGATGGGCGGCGTCCGGTTCAGCACCATCGAGACCGAGATCTGGTACCAGACCACCCAACTGCTCGACCTGCCGGCGGCGGCCGCGCTTTCCATCGTCCAACTCGTGGTGGTCGTGGCCGCGTTGATCGTCGCCGGACGAGCTCGTGCCCGCTCCGAACACGCGCTGCGGTTGCGCGGCGACAACACCGCCGAACAGCCGTGGCGGTGGCGCCGGGATCTGCTGCCGAGCCTGGTCACCGTCGCCGTCGTGGTCGGCCTGCTCGGCGTCCCGATGGCGTACCTCGTGATGCGCTCGTTCCGCACCGCCGACGGCTGGGGTTGGCGCAACTATCAGCTGCTGGCCGGCACCGGTGACGGTCTGGCTGTGCCGGTGTGGACGGCGGCCCTCAACTCGCTGGTGATCGCCGT
>JBDHZN010000261.1:0-4690 GCA_039811845.1 Micropruina sp.
GACAACCGGCGCCAGGGTGCCGACGCGCCGGCCAGGGCCGCGACGGTGTCGGCGCCGCGCACCCTGACGCTGGCCGGCAGCTGTTGGGTGCCCAGACTGCGCCAACGCACCTGACGCCAGCTGAGCTCCACGCCGGATGGAAGCGTCACCGCCCGCCAACCGCCCGCCCACCGGATCACAGTGGCCGTGTCGGCGACGGCGATTGTCTCGGTCGGCGGCTGCAGGGGATAGCCGAGTTCCAGGCCCGCGCCGAGGTCGTCGCTACCCAGCCAGCGGCGATGGCCAGCCCGGTACTTGACCGCCGCCCACGCCTTCAGGTCGGCCACGGTCCTCACGCCAGACTCTCCTGATGTCCATCCAGGGACTGCTTGGTGCGTGACTCCTGAGTCGGGGCCGGCTGAACCAGTGACTCCTGGGTCGGGCGGGCAGAGTTGGCATCCTCGCTCGGTGTCTGCACCGTCTGCTCGGCGTCGTCGAACAGCATCACCTCGAACCGCGACCCGACACCCGGCTCGTTGAGGACGACGGCTGCGCCACCGACGTAGTCCTCCAGCGTCTGCAGCATCTTCAGCGGCGTGGCCAGCACGAGTTGGAAGCCGAAGCTGCGGAAGACGTCCAACCCCGCCCGGGTGAACGCCGGGTCCGTCTTGTCGAACGCCTCGTCCAGCACGACCAGCCCATAGTTGGGTTGGTCGTCGCCCTCACGGGCCAGCTGGTAGCGCAGCGCGGCGGCCAGGCAGAACACCACCAGCTTCTGCCGTTCGCCGCCGGACAAACCGCCGGCGCCGGTGTACAGATCGACCACCCGGCCGTCCCGGTCCCGCACCTCGGCGACGAACTGCACGTGCAGCCGGGTGTCCAGGCACTGGTTGCGCCAACGCTGATTGGCCGGCTCGGACGAAGCCAACCGGGTCAGCAGATCGCGCAGCACCACGAACCGCTGCTCGGCGGCGTTGCGCGCATCTGCGCTCAGGTCGGAGCCGAGGGCATCCTCGAGCGAGCCGGAGGTGATCTCGGCGAGGGTGCGCAGGAACTCGGTCACCTCGGGCAGTCGGCGGTCGTCGACCCGGACGTGCAGATGTCTGCCGGGGGCGAACTCGGTGCGCAGCAGGGACGCGTTGATCGGGTCGACCCGCTCGCGGATCTCGCGGCGTGAGTTGTTCAGCACCTGCGCGATGGCGCCTATGTTGTTGCGCGACTGGCCCTGCAGCAGGTCGAAGAAGCGGTCCTCGAACTCCGGCAGCCGGTCGGCCCGCAACCCGTCCAGGATGGTCAGGTAGTCGGGCAGGAAGTCGGCCTGGATGGCCAGATCGGCCGCGCGGGCCGGCCAGCCCTGCTTGTAGTCCTGCATGATCCGCTCGGTTCGCCGATGGTTCTGCTCCAGCCGTGCGGTGACCTTCTGGCCGGCGGCCGTCAGTTCGTGGACGACCGTCCGCGCAGCGTCGTCGGGATCGTCGGACGCCTGCGCGAACCGGGTGGTCAGAGCTTCGCGTGCCGCAGCCGGCACCGGCTCTAGCCGGCCTAGTTCGTCGGACCAGCGGGTGCGGCGCTCGGTGAGCGCTTCCCGTCGATCGTGCGCCCGGGACCGCTGGGTAATCAGCCCGACGTGCACAGTCTCGGCTTCGGCCACCGCCCCCTCGGCGGTCTCGAAGGCGGTCATCGCGGCAGCCAGGTCGACGTTCGTGGCACGCAGTGTGGCTGCCCGCGCCCGGGTGCGCTCGAGCTGGCCGGCCACCTCGGCCTGGTCGAGATCGGCCCACTCCAGTTCGGTCAGCTGCCGCAGCCCTCCTGCCTGGTCCTGTTTGGCGTCCCGGTGTTGTTCGGCCTGGTCGCGCTGGTTGCGGGCGCCCTGTTCGGCTTCCTGAGCCTCGGCGATGGCCGCCTTCAGCGCATCACGCTTGGCCGTCGTGGAGGAGCCGAGCGCCCAGTGCCGACGGTCGTCGACCCGCGTCCGGTCGTCCTTCTCGTGCCGGGTCGCCGAGTGCCGGACCTGTCCCGTTCGGGTGACGCCCCGGTTGACGGCACGCAACTCGGCCACCGAGCCGACACAGGCGTAGTCGAACCGGGCGGCCAGCGTCGAGCGCAGCCAGCCCGCGAACTCGGAGTCGACGACGTCCAGCCGCAGGGTGAGCGAGCGGGAGTCGGACGGCGCGCCGGCCTCACGATGCACCGACGGCACCCGGTCGTAGCGCAGCCGCAAGCCCAGATGCCGTTGCTCGATCAGTTCGCTGACGTGCGGGTAGAGGTCGTCGGGCACCAGCAGGGTGCGGGCGAACGAGTACAGCACCCGCTCGATGGCACCCGTCCACTCGGCGTGTTCGGGACGCACCGCGAGCAGTTCGCCGGCGAAGGGCAGACGCGCACGGGGCACCCCGGTGGAGTTCAACAGGTCGTCGCGCAGGGCGAGCAGAGCGGGCTCGATCGTGGAACGCTGCCGCTCCAGGCTGTCCAACTCGGCGTGCAGCCGGCGGAGCTGTTGTTGAGCCTCGGCGTGGGCCCCGCTCAGCGCGTAGCGCCGCTCTTTCTGCTCGGTGGTCTCGGCCAGTTCGGAGAGCCGTGCCGCGACCGTCACCTGGAACGAATCCCACCCGGCGCCGGTGTCGGGTAGGGCGACGCCGCAGCGGGAGGCCAGCTGATCGGCCCGGTCGCGCTGCCGGGTGACCCGTTCCAGACGTTCGCTCAAGTCATCGGCGTCTCGGTCGAGCGCGGTGAGTTCCTGCCCGCCGAGGCCGTCGACCGCACTCTTGGCGGCATCGCGGTCGCGGCGTCGTTCGGCGAGCGCGACCTCGGCCCGTTGCACCTCGTGGTCCAAGCCGGCGACGGTCTCGGCCAGCCGCTCCGCCTCGGCGGCGGAACGCTGCAACTGCAACTCGAGCCGGACCGCATCGAGGTGTGCCTGTTCCTCGGCGAGCGCAGCCAGCCGTGACTCCAGATCGTTGTGCTCGACGGCGATCTGCTGCAACGGGTGCAGGGTCTCCACTTGGCGCCGCGCGTCGACGACGGACGCGTGCGCGGCCGCCAACTCCTGGAACTGCGCGATCGCCTGCTGCACCAGGTCGAACGTGTCGGGCGCGTCCAGCATGAACTCGCGCAGCAGTGTGTCGAGGCTGGTCAGGCTCTTGGCCGATTGGGTCTTGTGCAGCAGTCGCTGCGCCTGGTCGGACGCCAACCCGAGCCGGCGCTGCAGCCGGGCCGCGAACGGCGGGTAGGTGGGGGAGACCGGCCAGCCCGGGTGAGCCGCTTTCAGCTGGCGTTGCTGCAACCCGTTCTCGGCATACCGGGCCAAAGACAACAGCTCGACGCCCTCATCAGCGAGTACGAACAACGAGTTCACGTCGGTCACCGCGGTCGCGCCGCGGGGCAGATGCAGCAGCCGGATCAGGGTGGTCAGCCGGCCGGCCACGTCGTCGAAGGTGAGCGCGATCCCGCTCCAGGTGGCTCCCGGCCGCAGATAGGCGGTCGCGACCTCGCCGCTCTCGGCGTCCGCTTCGCGCTTATGGGCGCCACGCACGTACGACACCAGCGAGCGGGCCCGGTCTGTCACCCCGCCCTCTTGTGCGGCGGCGTTGAACTGCAGCCATTTCGGGTGCACCAGGACCGCTGCCAACGCGTCCAGCAGCGAGGACTTGCCCGAACCGGACGGCCCGGTGACCAGCAGCCCCGACCGCGGCACCGTGAGATCGAAGGCGCCGTTAAACGTGCCCCAGTTCACCAGCTGAACCCTCCGGAGCCGATGCTGACCCGTGAAACTCATGCCGAACCGCCCTCAGTCATGGTGTCGTCGGCCTCGGCGATCCCGGCCAGGGCGCGCAGTTCGCGGGCCACGGCCAGCACCTGGTCTGCGTCGAACACCATGGCCAGGATCGGGGAGATCTCGTAGCGGCCCTCTTCGGCGGAACTGAGCAGCACCGAGTTCTTCTTCAGCTTCTCCACCGACGCGTTCACCCGTTTGGCGAATGCGACCCGGTCGGTGCTGCTGGCCGTGGCGTACACCCCCAGGTGGTCGTCGATCTCGTCGCGGCCGACGAACACCCGGCCCTCCGATGCCTCCGCCCGAAGCAGCAGGTCGCGCAGGTGCAGCACCAGTGCGGTGTCGATCAGGGTCAGGGGGGCGCTCCGGATCACCCTCGGCAGGTCGCCGTCCGGGGTGCTGTGGTTCCGGACGAACGCCAGCCCGGCGTCGGTGTCGATGACCAGTTCGAGGAACAGGTCGGCCAGCCGCTGCCTGATCACGGGTTCGTCGGCGAGCAGCGCCGGCCACAGCCGCGGGTGCCGATCGCGCATCAGATACGGCCCCTGCAGTAGCTGGACCAGCGCCCGGCTGGTGGACTCCGGGAGGCTCCCGGACGGCGCCGGGGAGTCGGTCTCGTCACGCGCGGCAGCGGGCAAGATGTCGTCATAGGCACGCCTGGCGCTCATGCTGTCCTCCACTCGTCGGGAACATCGTGGAAAACGTAGCGGGCGACACTGACAGATCTCGGCGCACCGGTGACCGCACGCCAGGTCAGATCCTCGACCCCGTCCGCTCGGCTGCCGGCGCTGTGCGCGAGCAACAGCAGGCCGACCACAGACGCCAGGCCCTGGCTGGCCGGATGTTCGCTGAGCACGTCGGCGATGCTCGCCACCGGACGCCGGCGCAGCACGTCGACCACGGCTCCACGGAGTTCGGCGAAGTCGATCTCGCTCTCGC